>NZ_JBFUMY010000132.1:0-7331 GCF_054049135.1 Kitasatospora sp. P5_F3
CGGCCGGCCTGCTCGGCATGGCAGGCCTGGCCGCCGCACCGACCGCCGCCGCCTCCCCGGCGCGGACCGCGCCGCGAGGACGTTTCGCCGGAAAGGTGGTGGCCATCACCGGAGCCACCTCGGGAATCGGCCGCGCCACCGCTCTGGCCTTCGCCGCCCAGGGCGCCGCAGTCGGCTTCTGCGGGCGGCGTGCCGAGCTCGGGGCCCAGGTGGAGCACGAGATCCGCCTAGCGGGCGGTACCGCCCGCTACGTCCGGGCCGACGTCCGGGTCGAGAAGGACGTGGAGAACTTCGTCCGACAGACCGTCAACTCCTTCGGCGGCCTGGACATCGCCTTCAACAACGCGGGCATCAGCCGCACCGCCCGGCTGCACGAGCTTGGCACCGACACCTTCGACGACGTGATGGCGACCAACGCGCGGGGCGTGTTCCTGTCGATGAAGTACCAGATCCCCCACCTGATCGCCCGCGGTGGCGGGGTGGTGATCGTGACCTCGTCCTCCGCCGTCGAGGTGGCCCGGCCGCAGGGCGCCGCCTACTCGGCGGGCAAGCGCGCGGTCCAGGGCCTGGTGCAGGCCGCCGCGCTCGACTACGGCCGGGACGGCATCCGGGTCAACGCGATCATGCCGGGCACCACGGACACCGCGCTGGTACGGCCGCCGGGTATGGACGACGCGACCTGGGCCACCGCGAGTGCGTGGCTGGGGGACCAGAACGTCGACGGGTTGCACCGCATCGCCTCGCCCGAGGACATCGCGCAAGCGGTCCTGGGCCTGGCGGCGGACGACTTCGCCTACATGACCGGGGCCTGCGTCTTCGTCGACGGCGGCGCGAGCGCCGGCCGGCGCCTGCTCGTCCCGCCCCGGCCCTGACCGGAAAGGGACCCGGGCAGGCCAACCGGCCCAGGTCGCCGCAGCACGACCACCGGCCCCGCGAGGCGAGGATCTGAAGTTGCCGGTGTCAGCCCGCCGCAGCGTGGCGGGCCGGTGGAAGGCGGGGATCCGGGCGTCGCGCAGGAGGGCGGCGGCGGTGGCGACGGTGAAAGTGGTGGCGATCAGGTTGAGCCCGGTCAGCAGGCGGGCGGCCAGATCGATTTCGTCGTCCGCCAGTTCTGGGTCGGCGAAGGCAAGGACGAAGGCGCGCCGGGCCTGGAGCATCCGAGACAGACCGGCGTGCCGCAGCTCCACAGATGACGGTGCGCCAACCGCGGCGAGCACCGATGACGAGGAGTCACAGCCATGTGTGGGCCACCGGCTGAGCAGTTCGTCCCAACGCTCCAAAGCCACTCGGCTGCGCGAGCTTCCACAATCGCTGAACCCGTGGCGGGTTGCGACGGGTGCGCGGTAGCTCGAACATCCGGCAGACGATCTCCGCCGCTGCTCCGCGAGGTGTGTTGTCCCCCGACATCCAGCGGTCGTAGGTACGGCGGTGCAGAGTTGAGGCGGCCAGCGCCACGATTTTGCGGATCTCCACGTCGAACTGGAGGAACGGGACGAACTCCGCCCAGGAGCTCTCCCACAGCCGGACGATCGCTGGGTACTTCTTGCCCCATGCCTCGGCGAACTCCATGAACCGCTCCAGGGCGGCGTCCTCGGTCGGCGCGGTGTAGACCGGCTTGAGCGCGCGGGCGATCTTCGCCCAGTACTGGCGGGCCGCGTAGCGGAAGGAGTTCCGCAGCAGATGCACTGCACAGGTCTGCACGATGGTGTCCGGCCAGACGGTGTTCACGGCGTCGGGCAGGCCGGTGAGCCCGTCGCAGACCAGCATCAGAACGTCCCGCACGCCGCGGTGGCCGCCGCCGAAGCGTGTCATGACCGGCCTGACATCAAGACGGCTACGTGCTCTCGCGGTGTTGAGGTGCGAGGCGGATCGTGGGGGCGTGCCACACGGGCGGGCCGACGTGGGGGTCGATCGCCTCCAGAGTGACCGGGTCATGGAGCCGCCTCCGCGAAGAACGCCGTCGCGCGCATTCGCCGGGACGCGGACAACGCCGCCTGGGCGGCCACCGCCCTCCAGGCCGACCTCGCGGCCGACGCGGATCCGCGCGTTGACCCGGACAGTGCCGCCGACCTGCCCCTGGAGCTGGGGAATACGACGCGGTCCGAATGAGTGCCTGTTACCAGCTATCCGAGCCGACTTGGAACCGGAGCATCTGCAGCCGCTTTGACGCCTTGGACGTCGACCCTGCCACCCAGACGGCCGGTCTGTCCCATCAGGGGACGGCCGTCGGCTCGTCGACCGACCCGTGATCAGCAAAGACCCTTGGTCCTTCCGGGTCACCGCCCACTGACGGGCCGTCGTGGGCGCGTGTTCGCGGGAGCGGACATCGGGAAGTTCCGGCGGTAGCGGTCCGGGGTGGTGGCCAGGCGGCGGGAGAAGACGCGGTGGAGGGTCTCGCCGTGTCGGTACCCGACCGTCCTGGCGATGGCGCCGACGGTCAGGACGGTCGTCTCGAGCAGGCGGCAGGCCGCTTCGAGGCGGAGGCTCTCGACGAGGTCGGCCGGGGTGCTGCCGGTTTCGGCGCGGAAGGCGCGGGCGAAGTTCCGCTCGCTCATTCCCGCCCGGCACGCCAGGGCCGCCACGCTCAGGTCTTGGTCGAGGTGGTCGGGCAGCCAGTCCTGGACGGACCGGATGGCCGGGGTCCGTGCGTTCTGGGCGCGCAGTTGGGCGCTGAACTGGGTCTGGCCGCCGGGCCTTCGGGTGAAGACGACCAGCCTGCGGGCGATGGACTGTGCCAGTTCGGCTCCGTGGTCGTACTCGACGAGGGCCAGCGCGAGATCGATGCTGGCGGTCACCCCTGCCGAGGTCCACCGGTTGCGGTCGTGCACGTAGATCCGGTCCGGTTCGACCCGCACCCGCGGGTGGCGCTGGGCGAGCTGCTCGGTCGCGCCCCAGTGCGTCGTCGCGCGGTACCCGTCGAGCAGCCCGGCTGCGGCCAGCAGTATCGAGCCGGCGCACACCGCGGCGACGCGCTGCGAAAGCCCGGCGAGCCGGGGAAGCTCCCGGACCACCTCCTGGGACGTCGACGGGTCGAACGCCCCGAAGCCGCCGATCACGATCATCGTGTCGATGTCCGGCTCGCCGAGGGCGGCCCCCCGGATCGAGTGCTCGACGTGGAACCTCAGCCCGCCGTCGGCGGTGACGGCCCCCGCCCGCGGCGCCGCCGTCACCAGCCGGTAGGCCGTGGTTTCCAACACGGTGTTCGCCGCGTTGAACACGTCCATCGGACCGGCCAGTTCGGTCAGTTGAATACCGTCGTACACCACGAGGACGACGGTGCGGGGTGAAGGCATGTCACCATCATCGCCGCGAGCAGGGGACGTTGTGACCCCCATTCGGCCGCCACCGGTCACCCGGTGCGCCGGCCGGTGTCGCCGGCGTGCTCCCGCAGGAAGGCGATGACCAGTTCGGCGACCTGGTCGCTGGACTGCGCGTGGGGGTAGTGCCCGCCGTCCTCGATCACGGCGACCCGCCCGAGCCCTTCCGGCATGGCCGCGACGATCGCCTCGCCCTCGGCCACCGGGTCGGGAAAGTCCGGGTCCTGGGCGCCCATGATCACCAGCGCCGGGCACTCCACCTCCGCCAGCCGTGCCTCGGCGTCGGCCGGAGTGGTCCGGCCGGTCTTCATGAACTCCTCCCACCGCCCGGGCCGCCGCAGCGCCGTCATGAGGTCGTCGATCTGCCGCCCGTAGTCGTCGGGCTTGCCTGGATACGCGATGTCGAGGTAACTGCGCCACATTCCACGGGACTTCAGCAGTTGCGTCCCGATCAGCCGCAGGCCGCCCCGGCGGTAGCGCCGGACGGTGAGCAGCGCGCCTGCATCCACCTTCGAGACCCTGGTGAACGGGTTGATCTCCACGATCGCGGTCACCAGTTCGGGGGTCAGGGCCGCGGCGATGGTGGCGGCGCCGCCGGACATGGAGTGTCCGACGATCGTCGCGGGCCCGCCGAAGTGCCGGACGATCCCGAGCAGATCACCGGCGACGTCGGTCCGGCTGATGGCGTGCTTCCCTGTCACCGAAGCCCAGTTGGTGCTGGACTGTCCGTGCCCCCGCAGGTCCGCGTTGACCACCCGGTACCCCGCGCCGACCAGCTTGGGCATCAGATGCCGGAAGTCCTGGCGCCAGGTGCCCATGCCGTGCGACAGCACCACGAGCGGGCCTTCGCCGACCACGTCGCAGGCGATGCGCCCGCCCTCCAACGCCACGAACTCGGTCATGTGCCACACCTTCCGTCGGCCACCCACCGCCGCGACATCCGCGGCACACCGATTGAAGACCCCGCACCTCCACCGCAGGGAGCGCAGGGCGGGGACGGTCAGACAGCAGGCCGTCCTGGTCAGAGACTGACCTAAGCTTGACTCTGTCGGTGATCTTGGGGGTCGCGGTCAGCTGCCGAGGGTTCGCCAGGATCGCGATCGGGGGATCCGGGTCTTGGGCCGGGTGGGGTTCTTGCCCAGACGGACCGGACGGCCGTAGCGGCGGCCCCAGTCCTCATCAACCAGGCCGACCAGCAGATGCCCGGCCGTGCGGGCCACTTCCTCCAATGCGGCACGGACCGACTCGGTGACAAGCTCCAGCCGGGTCAGGTCGCGCACCGCGGCCAACACATGGGTGGAGTCGGTGCGTTGGGTGGTGCGCTCGGTCACGAGTCCGGCCTCCTTCAGGCGCGTGAGCGCCAGATCCAGGAGACGGTCGGCACGGTCGTCGCAGGCGAGCCGCTCGCGGAAGTCGGCCAGCACGCTGTGGTGGAAGCCGGGATCGTCCAGCTCCATGGCCAGCGCGTACTTGAAATCGATACGGCAGCGGACCGCTTCCGCGGCCTGACGGTCCGACAGGCCGAGCAGGAACTGCAGCACGCAGACGGTGGCCAGCTGGGCAGGCGAGAGACCGGGACGGCCGTCGCGTGGGTACCAGCCGGCGAAATCCTCGTCGTGCCACAACCCGTCCAACCGGTCCCGCACCCACATCGCCGTCGTCCCTTTCGGATTGCTCGCCCGTGCGACCTGCACAGTCAGAGCGGGAATCTGCTCACCGAAACGGAGACGGACGGACAACGCGCACCTCGCCACTGGGTCGATCTGCATCACCAGCCGCGAGCCTGCCCACTGATCACGCTACTCAGCCACGGACCCCCAAGATCACCGACAGAGTCAAGCTCCAACGTGTTGGAGAACCGAGCACATCTCCCACTCTCATGGGCTCGGTGGTTGCGCGGCGTGTTCCGGCCCGGCAGTCACAGTTCGACGTAGTCGATGAGCTGCATCATGCCGAGGTCTTCGTGTTGGAGTTGGTGGCAGTGGGCGACGGTGCGGCCGGTGAAGTCCTCGTACTTGACGAGGAAGGTGACGGAGTCGCCGGGTTTGCCGCCGGCCAGGCCGATGGTGTCCTGCCAGATCGGCGGGTCGAGCCGTTGGCCGTTCCTGTGGGTGACGAGGACGTGGTTGGTGTGCAGGTGGAAGGGGTGGTTGGACTCCGGCTTGGTCTCGTCGGTCCGGATGGTCCACCGCTCCACAGTGTCGAGCTCCAGGGTGTGGTTGGCATAGCCGGGGTCGAACAGGCCGTATGCGGGATCGCGGGTGGGATCACCATCGGGGTCGGCCGCGGGGGTCGGGTGGGTGCCCAGGACGCGGTAGGCGTTGGGGAACGGCGCGTCGAAGACGGCCGCGTCGACGTGGAAGACCACCTCGCGGTCCGCGTCGGGGTTGGCGATGTCGTTCTCGTCGAGGAACGGCTTGCCGGGTGGCAACGAGGTCGGCAGGTCCATCGGCGGTTCGACGGGCTGTCCTGCCACCTCGATCGTCATCAAGGGCCCGGACACCCCGTTGGCCAGCAGTTCGTACGTGCCGGGTTCGCCTCCCCGGACCAGCACGTCGGCGCGGTTGCCCATGGCCAGGCTCACCACCTCCGTGGCGAGCGGCGCGGAGAAAGTGACGCCGTCCTGTGCGATCTGATGGAACATCAGGTTCTGCCCGTTGTCAGTGATCTGCAGCGGCAGCACAGTGAAGGCGGTGGCGGCCACCAGCCGCCATCGCTGGACCTCGCCCGGGCGCAGCGAAACGGTGGGGTTGACCGCGCCGTTGACAGTGAAGGTCGACCGGATGCGGGTCAGCGAACCGGCGGCGGTGAACTCCGGAACCCTGCCGTCCTTGAGCTTGAGTTCGTTGATGCACACGACGACGTCGACGGCCGCCAGGATCTCCGGCACCTCGTCCACATCGCCCTCGACGATGATGACCCCGGCCATCCCCCCGGCGATCTGCTCGGCCGTGGCCCCGTGCAGGTGCGGGTGGTACCAGTAGGTGCCGGCCGGGTGGTCGGCCGGGATGTCGATGGTGGTCACGTACTGCGGCTCCGGGGTGCCGGCGGCGACCTCGTCGGCGGTGCGCGGCGCGAACTCGCGCAGGATGTTGTCGGCGTCCCCGGACGGGGAGACGTGCATTCCGTGGGTGTGCAGGTTGAAGCTGTTCTCGTTGTGCGGCCTGTTGTGGTTGCCGTTGTGGGCCTGGTTGGGCGGCAGGCCGTTGATCTGCGTCAGCCGCAGGGTGTCCCCGCCGCGCACGCGCAGGGTCGGCCCCGGGATCGAACCGTTGTAGGTGCGCGTGGTGGCCGTTCCGTAGCCCGGGATGGAGGTGTCGGCGAACCGCACGTCGAGCGTCCGTTCGAGAACCGACCTCCGCGAGCCGGGCACCGATCGCGAGGTCCTCACCTCCGGCTGCGGGAAGGGCGCCGTTGCCGCCACCGCACACTGCTGGGAGAAGATCCCGTCGGACGCCGCCACGAGGACGGCGGCTGCGGGGATGGCCTTGAGCACCGATCGACGGCTAATTTCGACATTTTCTCTCATATCCGGGCAATCTAGATCGACTTGATTGGCGCCTCCGGGAGCCACACCGCACGTCCGCGGGACATCGAGTCCTCCGCTCCCAGCGCTGCCGCAAGGGAGCTTGCGCCAGCGCGAGCGGATCTTCTTCAGGTGGCGGCGATCAGGTCGGCAACCATGTTCACGGTGGCGCTCGACAGGGACGGCCGGCACTGGTGGACGAGCCCTTCAGGGCCCTGCTCGTCCTGACGAGCGCGGAGATCTCCCGCTGACAGAGGACCACCCGACCGCGATCACGCCGTCGACCAGCCCGAGCACCCCACCTCTCGCTCACGCCAGCCACTATGACCTGCGATTCTCAGCTTGATCTTTAACATCGCGCGGCGAGATGGGCTTGGAGCGTGGGTTCGCGTTTAACGGTCTTGCCGACGTCGTGGCGGGGTGCCGGCTTGCGGTTCTTCGAACCCAGTGGCCGTCCGGGGCCGGGATGGGAGGGTTTCGGCACTCTG
>NZ_JBFUMY010000133.1:0-7002 GCF_054049135.1 Kitasatospora sp. P5_F3
GTCCGTAGTCCCCTCAGCCCCGGCCATCCCTCAGTCCCGTCACCCGCAAACGGGCGCGTCGTCCGGCACCGCTCCGAAGGCACGGCGAGCACCGGACGACACAGACCCGGAAAGATCCAGAAGAGACGGCCCAGCACACCCGGTCGGCCTGGCGTCAGGGAACCGTCGGAGATCGACGCAGAGGTCACGACCGAAGCTCGCCGACTTGCCGACTACCCTCGTGTTTCACTCGAACCCACGGATACACCGGCCTGACGCACACCGATCGACCCTTGGGTTCACGCTGAATGGGCTTCAGTTTCCGTGAACTCACGGGGCTCTCCGGCCTCGGGGAACATCGGTACAGCCGTTGGCGCTGAGAACGATCATGGTCCGATCGGTGCGAGGGTGCTGACGCGGTTCTCGTACTCTCGACGGGCCTTGCGCTGGGCCGGAACAACCGGGACGCCGTGGCCGCCGTCGAGTGGCTGGCAGCGGTCGAGGAGCTGACGGTGCACGGCGGGGACGGCGCTGACGCGCAGGGTGTAGCCCTGACCTCGCCGTACGGTTGCCCCCTGGTCGAGCGCGGCCCGCTCGGCGGGCTCCAGGTCGGCCGCGCGGAGGAAGTCGGCGACCTTGCCCGGCATGTCGAGGGTGACCGGCAGTTCCGGGGCGGGGGCGTTCTCCTCGATGGCGGTGTGGTCGGGCAGGAGGTCGGCGACGGCTGTGCGGATCGCGCCGCGGCTGACGCCGTGGTCGCGGGCGAGGGCGGCGATGGAGCGGCCTTCCAGGTACGCGGTGCGGACGGTGTCGGTCTTCGCGGCCGCCAGAGCGGGGCGGCGTCCGCCTTTGCTGCCCTTGGCCTCGGCGGCGCGCAGTCCGTCGTAGGTCAGTTCGCGCTGGAGGTCGCGCTGGAGTTCGCCGGCGGCGGCGAGGGTCTGCACCATGAACTTCACGGTGGACAGCAGTTCGCCGGTGCGCGGGTGGCGGGCGGTGAGGTCCATCGCGGAGAACGCGCCGTCGTGGATGCGCAGTGCTACCTGCTCGCGGTGCAGGACGTCGAGCACGTCGAGGATGTGTCCGGTGCCGCGGACGAGGCGGAACATCTCGGAGATGTGGACGGTGTCGCCCGGCCGCGCGTACGTCAGCAGCTCGCTGAACTTCGGCCGCTGAAGCGGGTGGAGGCGGCTGGAGGTGCCCGGGGCCTACTCGAAGACGACCGGGTCCTCGATCCCGGCCTCGTCCACGACGAGGTTCTGCCGGGCGGTCGACTGCTGGTCGGTCGACACCCGCTTGTAGACCAGGTTCGCCACCGAAGTCCCCTTCCGGACGGAGGATCGGACCCTATCTGTCGTCAAACCCTGTCATCAATCACTATCGGATCTGATTGGATTCGCGCCGCCGCGAACCCCGGGATTGCACGGGTTCATTGGACGAGTCGGCGGCCTGTCGGCAAACGATCGTTTGACGACAGGATTGGAAGCTGCGGGCCGAGGGGCGGAGGGATACTGACCGCCGAGCACTGGGGCGGTCGTCGTGCTTCAAGACGCGCCGCCGATCCGTGCGGGGCACTCGCGGACATCCCGGATCAGTCCGTTTGCCCGCGCAGGGAGAGCACAGCGCTGAGTGCCGAGGCGCCGTCGAGGAGGGCTCCGGATCGCGTGGTGATGCTGATGTCCCTGGCAGCCAGCGCCGAATCGACGTCCTCCGATCGGCGGGTGTGCCGCAGCTGCGGCATGAGGGCTTGAAGGGGCGTGATGCGGTATCCGGCCTTGCGCAGTTGGTGAACGATCCGTGCATCGCGCACCTGAGCCGGTGTGTAGCGTCGCGTTCCGCGCACGGGGTCGCGGTCGGGGGAGACGAGAGCCTCCGCATGCCAGTGCCGCAACGTCGACGGGCGCACGCCGAGGGCGGCGGCGAGTTCGGAGATGCTCATCGAGTCCGAGGCGCGCACGTCGTCGATCGGCTCGCTGGAGATCGCGTGGGCGGCTTCCTTGGCGTGCCTCAGATCAGCGCGCTCTGTGTCGAGCCGGGCGTGCGCCGCGTCGAGAAGGGCCAGGGCATGCGAGGTGGGGCACTGGTGGAAGGCCCGAACGATCTTCTTGGCCTCGACCGGCCCCACAGCCGCGGCGAGGGCCCGGTAGGCCAGTGCGGACTGCAGATGTACCTCGCCATAAGTCCGGTAGCCCGTGGCCGTGCGCGTCGCGGGTGGAAGCACACCGTCGCGCTCAAGGTTGCGAACTTGTTGAACGGAGCACCCGACGCGACGCGCGACATCAGCAGTGCGCATACCCCCTGATTTGAGACTTGCCATGCTGAAATCCCCATATCTGAGCCCCAAAGTCTCCATAGGCACTTTAATGGAACGCTGGAGCACATGACGAGTGAAGAGATCATCAGCTTCGTGGACGCCCTCGACGGCGTCTTGACCCTCAGGCCCGCACCCGGCGACGGCACACCGGAAATCAGCTGGGGCGACACGTTCTTCTACTACGCACCTGACGGCGTCACTCCGACGGCGACCCAGCCGTTCGCGACTGTCGTGACCAAGAACTACCCCGGCGACGAGGCATCGCGTTTGGATCGGCCGGACACCTTCCGCGTGAACATCGCCGCCGGGAAGGAAGCGTTCATCCAGTGGAGCGGTCACGCACCGCGCGAACCGGCCTCCACCGAGGTCGACCCCAGCGCCACCGACACCGTGATCGCGCACCCCGTCTACGGCAGCGTCGGCTGGCTGGCCGTGGTGAACCCGGGCGAGCGCACTGAAGCGTCAACACGTGAGCTGCTGCGAGCGGCCCATCACCTCGCACGCTCGCGCTATGAGCGACGCGCTGAACCAACAGCATGATGAAGGATCTACGGTCTGCGGCGGGAGCGGACCGAGAAGGCGAAGAGCCGCATGCTCCATGGGAGCGGATTGCGACCGCCAGGGAGCAGCTGAACAAGGCAGCGGCGCGCAAGCTGATCAGCGCTCCGGTCGGCCCCTGACGCTCACTCCTGTCCGTCGTCGTCCTCGTCCAGCGCAGGCGCATCCGGGTCGCGCAGCGGGCGCAGGGCGCTGGCGGCCGGGGTGGAGACGGTGAAGCTGTAGCGGCCGAGCAGGTTCAGGTTGCGGTGCTTGAGCGGGGACAGCCGGGCGATGTCCTCCTCCCGGATCTCGTGGCCCTCGGCCTGGAGCTGGGCGACGGCGGCGTCGATGTACTTCGTCATCCAGAGCACGATGGCGTTGAGGACCAGGCCGAGCGCGCCGAGCTGGTCCTCCATGCCGTCGCGGTACGCCTGGTGGATGGTGCCGCGCTTGCCGTGGCACTCGCCGCCGGGCTCGCGGCGGCATCGGACGAGGTCGAGTCCGACGACACGTTCTCCAGCCGCAGCCCCGCGCCGGCGATCGGTACGCCCTGGCTGTGCGACCGGGAGAGTCGGTACTGCCCAGACTCTCTACAGGACGGTGAGAGTGATGACCCACAGGTGGGGGACGGGCGGGTCCGGCAGGATCACGTAGTGCGCGATCAGATCCGGCAGGACGATCTGCCGGATCGAGTCGTCCAGGTCCTCACGGTCGCTGGCCGGCCACGACCACGGGTCGGCCATCGCCAGCTCAAGAGCACCTTGGAGCTGCTTGCGCTGATCCTCGGTCAGAACCGTGCGGACCAGGGCGGTTGCTTCACCGGAGAGCCGGGCCCGGTAGTGATGGTCGGTCACTGGCCGAAGACGTCCTCGAAGTCGTGGCCGTCGCCTTCGGGCCGCCCTTCCCGGTTCCATGCCTGGACAGCGGCGGCCGTCAGGGCGGCCGCCCGGGCAATCTGCTCTGCACGGCTGCCGTGCGCCGCGAGGTAGTCAGCCGTGACGACCCGGGCGAGATGGGTATCGAGGTCGACACCCGCACGGGCGGCCTCGCCCCTCAGATGGTCGACCAATTCGTCATCGAGATGGGTCGTCAACTCTACGGTCATGGACCGATGGTAGGGGCGCTGGGCCGGGTTCCGTAGAGCGCTTCGAGCAGACCGCTCTCTGCTGACCCACCGGCGCCTGCGGGCATCCGGTGGCGGGAGGTCCATATCCGGCCGATTCAGCCTGTTCACATCACACAGGTTCCATCTCCGGAGGACCCTGCGGTAGGCAGGTTCTCAACTACCGGGAGTAGCGCAGGATGTCTGGCAGGAACCGGTCCACCACGAAGTCACCGCCGAGCCCGCTGCTGGCCCTCGTCCGCATCCACGGCAGGCTTCACACCGTCGCCCACCGGCACCTGAGTCCGGAAGAGGACTCGAAGAGCTGCCGCCGGGCGGTGTGGGCTACCGCCAGCTTCTTCGCAGCCGGAGCGGCCACGGGCAGCGTGTACGGCGCAGCCGTCGCAGTGGGCGCGGGGGAGACCAACGCCTGGCGGATCACGCTGGCCGTGTTCCTGACCGTGTTTGTTGGGCTGACGGTCTGGCCGCTCGTCGAACCCGGCGCCTTGCGCCCGCGTTGGGTCCTGGGCGGCACCGCAGGCGCGTTGCTGCTGTTCCTGGCGCTCTCCACGCTCTTCATCTGAGACCGGTACCGGGGCAGAGGGAGAGGCGCGGCATGGGATGGCTGTGGGACAGCACGGACGGTCCGGAGTTCGAGGCCGTGGTGTCCGACTACGTGGTCTACGACGCCTACACCGACGAGTTCGGGATCGTGTTCCTGGACTCCGGGTACAGCGACATCGAGATCCAGATCGACGGAGCGGTTGTCGACGGCTACATCTACCCGGCCCACACCGACCACCACGGCCGGCTGTGGATCGACATGGACGGCGAGTACTAACCAGCGGGAGAGGGAGGGTTGATGGCGTTCCGTGCGGTGCACGCCGAGTGGGGAACCGTCTTCGCACACCTGCCCGACCTCGGGTGCGGGCAGGCCTGGAAGACGGTGTGGAGGGCGAGGCCGGGTGCGCCGCTAGTCTGCGCGGAGTGCCGGCACCCAGTGCACGCGAAGGTCTCCCGGAGCGGTCTGCGGTTCTTCGCCCACGCTCCCCGCCCGCCGCACTGCGAGATCGCCCTCCAGGGCGAGTCGGAGGCCCATCACCTCCTCGAGTTGGAGCTGACCGGCGCCGCCCGCGATGCCGGCGCCCACGCCGAGCTGGAGGCCCGCGCCCCGGACGGTTCCTGGCGGGCCGACGTGCTGGCCACCGATCCGGCCGGCACCAGCCGCCGGCCCGCACGTGAGCGAGCCCGTTGACGAAGACCGTGGCCCCGGAGTGGAAACGCACCGCCAGGCCGTAGCCGATTGCCGGCTCGGGGCTGCGGCTGGAGAACGTGTCGACGGACGCGACCTCGTCCGACGCCGCCTCGATCCCGGCGGCGAGCGCCGACCGCCGGCCTTCGACAAGACCGCCTACCGAGGGCGGAACGTCGTCGAGCGGTGCTTCGCACGGTTGAAGCAATTCCGCGCCATGGCAACCCGGTTCGACAAGCTGGCGGCCCGCTACCGGGCCGGGGTGGTCATCGCGGCACTGATCCTCTGGCTCAGGGCCGACAGTTGATCATCGTGTTCAGTCCGAGTTGAACCACACCAGCACTCCGAGACCGTCCGGCGTGATCACCGGCACCCACGCCTCATCGGTCTCACGGATCCGGCTCTCGTCCAGCCGTAGAGCGTGCGGCTCCTCGGTCGTCCCGTCGGATGCCCAGTAGCGGAGGGCTCCGATGATCTCCCGGAGCCCATCCCGCTCGTCATCCGGCCACCCGTAGTTCCAGGTGCCAGCACCACGGAAGTGGTAGCGGAGCGAGGTCGGCCGCCACGTACGCCCGCAGTTCCTCGCCCGCCGGCCCGGACGGCAGATCGGCGAGGATTCCGAACGGTCCGGTCAGCCAGCCGCTCATCTCCATGGCACACACCCGGACCCGGTCCTCGGCCTCTGTCAGGTCCAGCTGGTGAATGGTGGGCGGGGCGCCCGGAGCGTTCGCCGCGGCCTCCCAGTGGCGGTCCCCCTCCTCGGTCGCCCGCAGTGAGAGGGATGGCACCTTCGACTCTCCGTCCGGCGTCCAGATCCACGTCGCCGGGTCGGCCACCACCTGCTCCAGTTCTGCGCCCACCACCTCCGGGCTGTCCTCCTGGACGAACGCGGTCCCGAGTGCTCGACGCAGCGTCAACCACCCGCCCGCGACCAGTCGAAGCGTCGCTGCCGCCAGCTCGGGCACCCGCGCCGTCTGCTCCTCAAGCGAGGCATCGCGCCGCCTCGGGACCTCGGGCGAGCCCGCCCAGCGCAGCACCGCCGTGACATGCCGCGCGGTGCCGCGCGCGATGATGCCGCTAACGGCGCGGCGGACCAGCACCTGCTCGGTGAGAGTCAGTTCGTCCCAAGTCTTCACGGCAGAGGATCTTGGCACATCCACCCAGTTCGACCTGCAAGGTTCTCGCCTGTGAGCCCAGCCCCCTGCGGAACCGATCACTCGGCACGGCGCCACGACGAGCTCATGCAGCAGCTCCCGTTAGTCAGGAGCAGGTGCAGGAACCCTGCCGGTCCTCAAGATCAGCTGCCGCGGTGGCGGCGAGCAGATGGGCGTGGACAGCGCCGACGGCCTCGCGGGTGGCCGGGTCCGAGTCCTCCAGCTGCGGGGCGATCAGCACGGCGGCCGCGGCGAGCACCGGCACCGGGACGGTTGCCGACCGAAGGTGGAGCAGCTGCGATGTGGCCTGCTCGCCGGGCGTCTGCTCATCCCGGACCTGGTCGTCGCCGATGCGCCTGCGGCCGCTGAAGCCGGCGTCACGTTGAGCGTGCACGACATCGTGGTGGCCATCGAGATCGCCTCGCCCACCACCCGGGTCACCGACAAGAAGATGAAGCCGTTGCTGTACGCCGCGGTCGGCATCGCGCACTACTGGCGCCTCGAACCCGCCCCCGCCTCGGCCACCTCACGCGCGGCACTACACCGACCGCCTCGTCCAGGTTGGCGAGCGAACCGCCCTCACCGAGCCGTTCCCCCTCGACCTCGACCCCGCCGCACTGCACCGGTCACCCGAGGGTCTGCTCGCCGACGGCCGGCCCCAAGC
>NZ_JBFUMY010000134.1:0-6986 GCF_054049135.1 Kitasatospora sp. P5_F3
ATCCTGCTGTCCGAGGGCCGGCTGCTGAACCTGGGCAACGCGACGGGTCACCCGTCGTTCGTGATGTCGAACTCCTTCGCGAACCAGACGATCGCGCAGATCGAGCTGTTCACCAAGACCGAGGAGTACCCGGTCGGCGTGTACGTGCTGCCCAAGCACCTGGACGAGAAGGTCGCCCGCCTCCACCTGGACGCCCTGGGCGTCAAGCTCACCGTCCTGAGCCAGGAGCAGGCCGACTACATCGGCGTCCCGGTCGAGGGCCCGTACAAGGCGGACCAGTACCGCTACTGATTCCCCGGTAGCTGACTGAACGACCGTGAGGCCGGTGCCCCCGTGGCACCGGCCTCACGCGTTCCGCCTCGACGGCAGGTCACCTCCGGAAGACGTCCGTCGTCCAGTTCTCGGGGGTGGCGCCCAGCAGCCGGATCTCGTTCAGCATGGTCTTCAGCCGGGCCTCCTGTTCGGGAGAGAGCCGCCCGCCCAGGCTGAGACAGACCCTGACCTCCTCGTCCTGTCGGCAGGTCGCCAAGGGCGCCTGCCCCGTGGGAGCGGGGTCGGGGCTGCTCCCGCTGCCCTTGCCCTGGCGTTCGACCGCACTGGGGCTCGGCTGCGGCCGATCGGCCACCGGGAAGGCGTTCAGGACGATGCCCTCCTTGCCGACCTTGAGCTCCATGTGCACGCTCCACGCCTTGTCCGGCTCCGGCCGCTGCAGGTACAGGTACGCCGTGCCGACCGGCTCCGTCACCCCGGTGAGCTGCACCGGCAGGGGAACCTCCCACGCCCCGAACTTCGCGTCAGCGGCAACCCGGAGCAGCGTCTCCTCCAGCCCCGCAGGCATGAGGTCTCCGTACAGGTGCGCCCATCGGCCGTTCGGCGTCTGCCAGCGCAGCATGAGCTCTTGATTAGGAGCCTTGGTGATGCCGTCCACGGGAACGGGGGTCAGCCAGTACGCCGGTCGGCCCTTCACCCGGGGGGCGTCCCGTTGTGTCCACTGCATCCCGGGCGGCATGCTGGGCGCCCCCGGCTTCTCCAGGGACAGTGAGAGCCGGGGCTGGTTGCCCTCGCCCTCGCCCTGGACGCTCGCGCTGTTCTCCCCGTTCAGACTCGCGTACCCGACGCCCAGCACCGCCCAGTCCGGCAGCCAGCCGAACTGCACCTCGGTGATCAACGGGTCGCTCCCCGAGAGCGAGCTGGTGGCCGGCTCCGGTGTCCCGTGCGTCGGCCGCTGGAACGAGACCCCGAGGGCCGCCACCCCGATCATCAGCGCCACGGCTCCACCGAGCGCTGCCAGCCTGCGCCTCCGCATCCGACCCCGCCCCTCCCGCCGGGCCCGTTCCACATCCGGCATCCTCCCCGCCCCGGCGTTCTCGGCGAGTTCGGTCAACTGCGCCGCCAGCTGCGGCATCTCGTCGTTCATCACGCCACACCTCCAGGTGCGCTGAAGGGATCGCCCGCCAGGTTGCGCCGTAGAGCGTCGAGGCCGCGCGAGGTCTGACTCTTGACGTTGCCGGCCGAGCACCCCATCGCCTCGGCGGTCTGTTCCACCGTCAGGTCGCAGTAGTAGCGGAGCACCACGGTGGCCCGCTGCCGGGACGGCAGCGCGGCGAGCGCCCGTCGCAGGTCGAGGGACGTCTCCAGCTCGCGGCCGAGTTCCGCGACACCGTCCACCACCGCCTCCCCCCGGGCGGTCCGTCGCCACCACGAGGTGCGCTGCTCGGCGAGGAACGTGTTCACCAGCACCACCCTGGCGTAGCCGTCCAGATTGTCCGCCCGTCCGGCCCGGTGCCAGTTCACGTAGAGCTTGGTGATGCTCTCCTGCACCAGGTCGTCCGCCCGGTGCGAGTCCGCGCAGAGCAGGTAGGCCACTTTGCGGAGCCACCCGCCTCTCGAGGTGACGAATGCCGTGAACTCGGCGTCGCGTGAGAGCTTCGCCATTGAGATTCCCCCTCCCGGGCGGCACACAGGCGCACCCTGCCCCCCTGATGTGGCCGGGCCTCCGAAAGGTTGCACCAAGACAGCGAGGGAACGCCCGGGATCGGGCGTTCCCTCGCTCATCGACCATGGACCGTCAGTTGAGCACGTCGGTCGTCCACTTGGCGGAGTCGGTGCCGAGCAGGGTGATCCTGTCCAGCCAGGCCTGCGGGCCGCCGCCAGCAGCGAGCGCGTCTGTCTGCAACGGGGTCACACAGACCCGCACACCATCGGCGGCCTTGCAGGTCCCGGGGTTCGACTGGCTCCCCGCAGGGCCGGAGGCGGGACGCCCCGGTTCGGTGCCATCCGGCGTGACCGCGGTGCTGAAGTACTTGCCCGGCGCCGAGGAGTAGTTCAGCTCCGCCCGCCACTCCTTGTCCGACCCGACCTGCCGCTCGAAGGAGCTCGAGCTGAGGACGTAGCCAGACGGGATCCCGTCGATCCGCAGCGGCAGGGGGATCGACCGGCGGCCCGCCGTCACGCCGGCCGCGATCCGCAGGGTCACCGGCTGCCGGTCCGCCTCCTCGAGGTAACTGTTGTCCAACTCCAGCCAGCGCCCGTCGGGGGCCTTCCAACGCAGCCGGGTCAGCCCCTCTGCATAGCCCGGGTCGTCCGAGGACACCCAGTACGCCTCCTGGCCGTTCACCTCGGGCGCGGGCACCCGAATCGCGTGCGCCCCGGTCGGAAAGTCCGCGAGCTCGGGCGTCGTTCCCGCCGGATAGGCCGTCAGCCGGTAGATCGGGGCCTGCATTCCGCGCCCGGCCGTGGCATGAATGGTCACACCGTACGGGGAGAGGGTGTACCGGACCGAGTTCACGTCCGCCGGTAGCCAGCCGAAGTCGGCCTCCACCGTGATCGGAGCCCGCCCGCTGTACGGTGCCCGGGTCTGCGAGAGGGACGGCACGGGCGTACCGCCGCCGGGCAGTGAGGACGGCGAGGACGTCGACAGCGGACTCTTCGAGAACGTGGGCAGCGCACTCGCCGAGTGGCTGGCCACCGGGCTCGGCGACCCCGGCTGCGCGGGCCCGACCGCCTGCCTGTCACCGCCGGGCAGCGTCAGCGACAGCGTCGCGGCCACCACCACGGCCACCCCGGCGGCCGCGACCGCCCCCCGCCGACGGCGGCGCAGCCGCGCCAGCCCGTCCCGTTGCGCCTGGTGCACATCCACCGTGCTGACCGGTCCAGGAACGTCCACGAGTGCCTCCAACTTCATAGTGAGAGAAGGAAGTTCTTCAGCCATTACGCCGCTCCCTCCGAGAACGCCAGCCGTTCCGGGGCGAGCGAGCGGCGCAGTGCCTCAAGCCCCCGTGCGCTCTGGCTCTTCACATTGCCGGGCGAGCAGCCCAGCGCGTCCGCGGTCTGATCCACGCTCAGATCGCAGTAGTACCGCAGCACCACCGTCGCCCGCTGCCGGGGCGGCAGTGCCGTCAGCGCCTGCTGCAGGTCCAGCGCCGCCTCCAGGTCACCCGCGAGTGGCAGGGCCCCGTCGGCCGGCACCTCGGTCCGGTCGGTCCGCCGCCACCAGGCGGTCCGTTGCTCGGCCAGGAAGGTGTTCACCAGCACCTTCCTGGCGTAGCCGTCGAGGTTCTCCACCCGGCTCACCCGCGACCACTGCACGTACAGCTTGGTGATGCTCTCCTGCACCAGATCGTCTGCCCGATGCCAGTCCGCGCAGAGCAGGTACGCCACCTTCCGGAGCCAGCCGACCCTGGAAGCCACGTACGCGGTGAACTCGTCGGCGTTCGTCTGTTTCACCATCGGGCCCTCCCTCCCGGAGCGATGCGTCGGCACACCCCCCGACAGGCTGATGCGGCCGGGCCCGGGAAAGGTTGCACGTAGGCTTCACCTCATGCCGAACGGCCGCTACACGCACCACGACACGCACGACCACCTGCCGCTCGGCGAGGAACGCTTCAGCTGCGCCCCGGGCCCGGCGGGCTGGCGTTACGTCTCCAAGACCTACGCCCCCGACGGCAGCGTGCTGGCCACCACCGACCTCACCCTGGACTCCCGCAGCCGGCCGCTCCGGCTCGAACTGCGCTCCGGCGGCTGGCTGGTGCGCGGCGGCGCGGTCGACGGCGTCACCTGGGTCCGCACGGCGGCCGACGGCGCGGGACAGCGCCCGGGCGAGCACGCGGCCGAGGCAGCCGAGGGCCACGACCGGGCGCACGGCTTCACCGGCTCGTCCCCGGCCTTCCTGATCGCCACCGCCCGGATGCTCCGGCTCCAGCCGGGCAGCAGCTCCCGGGTCCGGCTGGTCGCCTTCACCGACCCGGTGCTCGCTCCCCGCACTCTCGACCAGGGCTGGCTGCTGGAGTCCGTGCAGACCCACGAGACCGACTCGGGCCCGCTCCAGGTCGAGCAGTACCAGGTCGCCGACCTGGAGACCGGCGAGCAGCAGATCGTCCACCTCGCCGGGGACGTGGTGCTCGCCGCCTCGGGCATCGAGCTGGAGGAGCTGGAGTCCCCGCCCAACCAGTGGCCGACCGAGTACTACGCCTGACGCACCATCAGGCCGGCGGCGCGAAACCGGTCGGCGGAGCGGCCGGCCCCGGCGGCGGTGCCACGGGAGGAGCCGGCGGGGGAGTCGGCTGCGGCGCGTACGGGTGTGCCTGCTGTTGCGGTTGTTGCTGCGTCTCGCGCGCCTGCTGGGCCTGGTGGCCCAACGACCTTTCCCAGTCGCGTCGCTGGCGCTCCGCCAGCACCGCACCGAGGTAGGCCGCCGGAGGGACCCCGTACGGTGCGGCCTGGCCGGTCCGGGCGACCAGGTCGCCGACCAGCCGCAGCGCCATGCCGTGCCCGACCGCCGGGTCGAGCTGCCCGATCCGCCCCAGGTACTGCCGGATCGCCAGCCAGAGCCCCTCCGGGACCGCCGACAGGTCCAGCGCGACCAGCCCGCCGCCCAGCCCCTGCATCAACTCCGGGGACAGCGGCGGCAGCGCATCCCGCCCGGCACCCGACCCGGGCACCCGCTCCCGGACCACCAGGGTCCCGGCGAAGACGTCCCCGAGCCGACGGCCCTCCGGCGAGACCAGCGAGCAGATGATCGCCGGGACACCCATGAACATCAGCAGCTCGACGAAGCCCACCAGCCCACGCACCAACGCGTGCCGGAACCGCACCGGTCCGCCGTCGGTCCGCACCACCCGCAGGCCCAGCGCGAGCTTCCCGAGCGACCGTCCGCGGCTCAGGGTCTCCACCAGCACCGGTACGCCCACCAGACAGAACACCGTCAGCCCGAGCGCGATCGCCGTCGCCGCGGCGTCGTCCACCGCGCTGAGGACCGCGTCCAGCAGGAAGAACGCACCGATCAGCACTGTGAACTGGGCCAGCAGATCCAGCCAGATCGCCAGCGCCCGACTCGGCAGCTTGGCCGACCGCAGCCCGAGGACCACCGCCTCGCCCGTCACCAACTGACTCATGGTCCGCCACCCCGCCCGTCCGATCAGGCGGGGCCACCCCCGCGATCTCCAGCCGCCAACATACGGCGCTGCCGAACCCCCGCGAAGAGCAGCCCACCCCTCTGGCATGCTGAGCCGGACTCGTAGGCCTTACCCCATAGGAGACCGCCGCATGGACCTCGACGTCTTCGTCACCGCCCACCAGGCGGAGTGGCACCGTCTGGAGGTCCTGAGCAAGCGGCGCCGCCTCAGCGGGGAGGAGGCCGACGAACTCGTCACCCTCTACCAACGCGCCACCAGCCACCTGGCCCAGGTGCAGTCCGCCGCTCCCGACCCCACCCTGGTCGGCCGGCTCACCACCCTGGTGGCCAGGGCCCGCAGCGCGGTGACCGGCGCCCGCAGCGCCTCCTGGCGCGACGCCGGCCGGTACTTCACCGTCAGCTTCCCCGCCGCGCTCTACCGCTCGCGCCAGTGGTGGATACCGATCGCGGTGCTCTCGATCCTGCTCTCCGCCCTGATCGGCTGGTGGGTGGGCGCCCACCCCGAGATCCGCGACAGCCTGGCCGCCCCGGACCAGATCCGCGAGATGACCAGGCCAGGCGGCCAGTACGAGACCTACTACTCCGACCACCCCGCCAGCTCGTTCGCCGCCCAGGTGTGGACCAACAACGCCTGGATCGCCGCCCAGTGCCTGATCTTCGGCGTCCTGCTCGGCCTCCCGGTGATCTGGGTCCTGATCAGCAACGTGATGAACCTGGGCGTTGCCCTCGGCCTGATGAGCTCGGCCGGCCGCCTGGACTTCTTCCTCGGCCTGCTGCTCCCGCACGGCCTGCTCGAACTCACCGCCGTCTTCGTCGCCGCCGGCCTCGGCCTCCGCCTCGGCTGGACCGTCATCGACCCCGGCCCCCGCCCCCGCGCGACCGCCCTCGCCGAAGAGGGCCGATCGATCATCGGCATGGCGATCGGCCTCACGGTCGTGCTGTTCGTCAGCGGCCTGCTCGAAGCCTTCGTCACCCCCTCCGGACTCCCCACCTGGGCCCGGATCGGCATCGGCGCGGTCGCCGAGGTGCTCTTCCTCCTCTACGCCCTGGTCCTCGGCCGCCGAGCCGCCGCCACCGGCGACGCGGGCGACCTCGAATCCGCCGATCGGGCGGACCTCAACCCGGTGGCGGCGTAGCGCGTGGCTGGTCGGGACAGGGCCGCTGACCTGGTAGTCTTCTCATCAGCGCACAAAAACCGTTGACACGGTCCACATGTGCTAGTAGGTTTAAACGGTTGAGACCGACTGGACAACAGTCGCCTTGAAGGTTTAGTGTCTACAACATCGCCAGGACGAGGCAGTGAGCATCTACGGGTGCCCGCCACGGATTCGGCAAAATCCCTCCCAGCGGGAATTCAGAACGAATGAAGCCGGTAAAACGGCCGAAATTGATCTGCTAAGCTGGAAACACGAAAGAACGAAGCGCCCGGAGGGTCCGCCTGATAAGCGGCTCGAAGGAAGTGTCCGTTCCTTGAGAACTCAACAGCGTGCCAAAAGTCAACGCCAGATATGTTGACATCCCCGGCCTATCCTTTGGATGGGTTGGAGATTCCTTTATGAAGTAAAACACTAGC
>NZ_JBFUMY010000135.1:0-7535 GCF_054049135.1 Kitasatospora sp. P5_F3
GCGGGAGCGGTGTGCCGGTGGCTGTCGGGGAGGGCGACCCAGAGCTGGGCGCCGTGCAGCAGCCGGGCGTGCCCGCGCGGGGACTCCTCGGAGTGCGAGATGGCCCGGCCCGAGGTCATCAGGCCCAGCTCGCGCGGGCGTACGGTCTGCAGGCTGCCCAGGCTGTCGCGGTGCAGGACCGAGCCCTCGTGCAGCCAACTGACCGTCTGCAGGCCCATGTGCGGGTGCGGCGGCACCTGCATGCCGGGCTCGTCGGCGATGTCGTCGGGCCCGTAGTGGTCGACGAAGCACCAGGCACCGACCATCCGGCGACCCAGGTTCGGCAGCAGGCGGCGTACGACGGTGCTGCCGCCGAGGGCCGTCTCACGGGGCGTCAGCAGCTCCCGGACGGGGCCGGCCGGGACGTCCTCGCGCCCGCCGCGCACCACGGGGGCGGTCACAGGCCGAAGCGGGTGCGCTGGGCCTCGGGCACCAGGTCGACGTAGTCGGGGTGCTTGGTCAGCCAGCCCCGGATGAACGGGCAGTACGGCAACACGTCCGCGCCCTGCTCCCGTGCGGCGTCGAGGGCGGCCCGGGCCAGCACCCCGGCCAGGCCGCGGCCCGCGAAGGCGGGGTCGATCTCGGTGTGGATGAAGGCGATCTCGTTCTCGTGCCGGAAGTACTCGGCGAAACCGGCGAGTTCACCGTCCTCCGTGATCTCGAACCGCGAGCGCTCGGGGGTGTCCGTCACGGTGGTCGTCATCGTTCCTCCTGGGTCCGGGGGGGGGGGGGGGGGGGGCAATCCGGGTGGCCAGGCCGCCACTCGCGTCCCCGGCCGAACCCCAGTCCTCGGAGGCCGCGTAGACGGCCGTCGGCGCCACCACGGACCGCAGGTGGGCGAAGAGCGGACGCATGGCGTGCTCCAGGGCCAGCGAGTGCCGAGCGGTTCCGCCGGTGGCGGCGACGAGCACCGGGCAGCCGGTGAGTGCGTCCCGGTCGATCACGTCCACGAAGGACTTGAAGAGCCCGCTGTACGAGGCGCTGAAGATCGGCGTCACGGCGACCAGCCCGTCCGCCCTGGTGACCGCCTCGATCGCCTCACGCAGCGCGGTCCCCGGGAAGCCGGTGACCAGGTTGTCGGCTATCTCCCTTGCCAGGTCGCGCAGTTCGACCACCCTCAGGTCGACCTCCCGCCCGCCGTGGCGCAGCCGGCGGACGGTCGCGTCGGCGATCCGGTCGGCCAGCAGCCGGGTCGACGACGGGACGGAGAGCCCCGCGCTGACCACCACGAGTCGCAGCGCGCCGTCGCTCACTTCGCCTCCGTCACGGTCACAGCGGCCGCGGCGACCCGGGCGGCGTGGGTGGGACCGTCGGGCACAGTCGCGGGCCGGCCGGCCGCGAACTCCTTGCGCAGGACCGGGATGACCTCCTCGCCGAGCAGGTCGAGCTGCTCCAGGACGGTCTTCAGCGGCAGTCCGGCGTGGTCGACCAGGAAGAGCTGGCGCTGGTAGTCGCCGAAGGTCTCCCGGAAGGTCAGGGTCTTCTCGATGACCTCCTGCGGGCTGCCGACGGTCAGCGGAGTCTGCTCGGTGAACTCCTCCAGCGACGGCCCGTGCCCGTACACCGGCGCGTTGTCGAAGTAGGGCCGGAACTCCCGTACGGCGTCCTGCGAGTTCCGGCGCAGGAACACCTGGCCGCCGAGCCCGACCACGGCCTGCTCGGGTGTGCCGTGGCCGTAGTGGGCGTAGCGCTCGCGGTAGAGACCGACCAGCTGCTGGAAGTGCTCCTTGGGCCAGAAGATGTGGTTGGCGAAGAAGCCGTCGCCGTAGTACGCGGCCTGCTCGGCGATCTCGGGCGAGCGGATCGAGCCGTGCCAGACGAACGGCGGGACGCCGTCCAGCGGGCGCGGGGTGGCGGTGAAGGACTGCAGCGGGGTGCGGAAGCGGCCCTGCCAGTCCACCGTCTCCTCGCGCCAGAGCTTGTGCAGCAGCGCGTAGTTGTCGATCGCGAGCGGGATGCCCTGGCGGATGTCCTGGCCGAACCAGGGGTACACGGGGCCGGTGTTGCCGCGGCCCATCATCAGGTCCACCCGACCGTCCGCGAGGTGCTGGAGCATCGCGTAGTCCTCGGCGATCTTCACCGGGTCGTTGGTGGTGATCAGCGTGGTGGCGGTGGAGAGGATGATCCGCTCGGTACGGGCGGCGATCCAGCCGAGCATGGTGGTCGGCGAGGACGGCACGAACGGCGGGTTGTGGTGCTCACCCGTCGCGAAGACGTCCAGGCCGACCTCCTCCGCCTTGAGCGCGATGGCGACCATGGCCTTGATCCGCTCGTGCTCGCTCGGCGTTCGCCCGGTGGTGGGGTCGGTCGTCACGTCCCCGACGCTGAAAATTCCGAACTGCACTGTCATCACCCTCTGTGCCATGTGTCTGCGTGCCCCGTCCCTGCCGACTCTAGGGCGGGCCCGGGCCCCGTCATGCCTGGCCGTGCACCCTTCCCAGTCCGTGAACGCCCTACTCAGGCCGGATACTCCCCGTCACGCTCGCGATAGCCGACCGCGATCACGGCGACCAGCAGGGTGCCGGCCAGCATCGCCCAGGCGAGATGTCCGTGGATGACGAGCCAGGCGCCGGGCGCCGCGCCGGCCAGCATCGCCAGCACGGCGTAGAGCCGCCGTCCCAGGCGGGGGTTGGTGCCGCCCGCCAGTGAGGAGTCCGCCGCGATGCCGGTCAGGGTGAGGGTGAGCACGGTCGTCGTCAGGTCCGGCACCGCCAGCTTGCGGACCGTGCCGTTGCGCAAGCCCATGGCGACGGCCAACAGTGCGATCAGTGCCTCCGTCGCCCGGCCGCCCGAGGCGAACGCGACGGCGGTCGCCGCGCCCTGCAGCGCCGCCTCGGCCAGCAGCGCGGTGCGCAGCCAGCGCACCCGGCCGCCGCCGAGCTGCCCGATCGCCAGCCGGCCGGCCAGCACCGAACCCAGCAGAAAGCCTGCGAGCGAGGTCAGTGAACCCGCGAGCGAGAAGCCGGGCGTGCCCACCAGGGCGAACCCGACCACGACCACGTTGCCGGTCATGTTCGCGGTGAAGACGTGGCCGAGCCCCAGGTAGCTGATCGCGTCGATCAGCCCGCTCACCGCGCTCAGCGCGAACAGGGCCAGGGCCAGCGGGTGGCTGTCGCGGATCTGTGCGGTGGCCACGGTGTGCTCAGAGTGAGGGTTCGTCATCGGGTCATCCTTTCCCGGCCGTCGGGGCGCGGCGCGGTGCACCGCCGGACCTCACGGGTCCAGCGGCGCGGTGGATCAGAGGAAGCACGGGTCGTCGAGGGCCGGCCCGCCCGGGCCGGGGGCCAGCTGCCCGCGCGCCAGCCGCCACGCCCGCTGCTCCTCCGAGGCGGCGGCCGCCTCGACCAGCAGACCGGCCTGCCGGACACCGGCCAGGCTGGGCGCGGGGGTGGCCTGGTAGCCGCCGAACCGCGCCACCGGGCTCCACAGCGGGACCACGGCGGGCAGTTCGGGGGCGAGGCCCTCGTGCTCCTGGACACCGTGCACAATGCGCCCGCCGACCACGGTGAGGACGGACTCGATGTGCGGGATGTCGGCCTCGTCCACCGTCAGGTAGTCGGCGCTGAGTACCGCCAGGTCAGCGTAACTTCCCACTGTCAGGCGCCCCTTGACGTCCTGCTCGCCGGTGAGACGGGCACCGCCCTGGGTGTACAGCTCCAGTGCCTCCTCACGGCTGAGCCGGCCGGCCGGCGGGCGGAGCGTCCGTCCGCTGACGGCGCGTCCGGAGACCAGCCAGTGCAGCGCGACCCAGGGGTTGTACGAGGAGACCCGGGTGGCGTCGGTGCCGCCGGCCACGGTCAGGCCGCGCTCCAGCATCGCCCGCACCGGCGGGGCGTCACTGGCCGCGGCGGCGCCGTACCGGCGCACGAACGCCTCGCCCTGGAAGGACATCCGGTTCTGCACCGAGACGGCGCCGCCGAGCGCCGCGATCCGGTCCAGGCTGTCGGCCGAGACCGTCTCGGCGTGGTCGAAGAGCCACCTGTTCCCGCCCGGGAACAGGCCCTCGGCGGCGAGCCTCTCGAAGACCGCCAGGTCCCGGCGGATCGTCTCGTCGTAGCTGGCATGCAGCCGGAAGCCCCAGCCGTGCTCCGTCAGCAGCCGGACCGCCTGCTCGAATCCCGCCTCGTACGGGCCGAGTTCGGGGCGCGGCTCGCTGAAGTTCTCGAAGTCGGCCGCCGCCCAGGTGAGGTTCTCCCCCGCGCCGTTGAGACGCAGCCACTCGTCCCCGTCACCCGGGCGGACGGTGGCCACCCAGCGCGCCAGGTCGTCCAGCTCCTGCCCGGCGGTCTGCGGGAACAGGTGGTAGGCGATGCGCAGCGTCAACTCCCCCTTCGCCGCAAGCTCGGTGACGGTGCCGTAGTTCTCCGGGAAGCTCTGGAAGCCGCCGGCCGCGTCGATGGCGGAGGTGAGGCCGAAGCGGTTGAGCTCGCGCAGGAAGTGCCGGGTGGAGGCGGCCTTGTCGGCCTCGTCCAGGGTCGGCGCCTTGGCCAGCGTGGAGTACAGCAGCAGGGCGCCGGGGGCGGCCAGCAGCAGCCCGGTCGGCTGCCCGTCGTGGCCGCGGACGATCTGGCCGCCCACCGGGTCCGGGGTGTCGCCGGTGAAGCCCGCAGCCCGCAGCGCGGCCCGGTTGAGCAGCGCCGCCTGGTAGAGGTGCAGGACGAAGACCGGCGTGTCGGGCGCGGCCGCGTTGAGCTCGGCAACCGTGGGCAGCCGACGCTCGGCGAACTGATCGGCCGACCAGCCGCCCACCACCCGCACCCACTGGCCCGGCGGGGTGCGTTCGGCCTGCGCCCGGAGCATGGCCAGCGCCTGACGGAGCGTCGGCACGCCGTCCCAGCGCAGCTCCAACACGTAGTTGAGACCGCCCCGGATGACGTGCAGGTGCGCGTCGTTGAGGCCCGGGACGACGCGCCGCCCGAGCGCGTCGACGACCCGGGTCCCCGGGCCGACCTGTGGCAGGACATCCGCGTCGTCGCCGACGGCGCTGATCAGCCCGGCGCGGATCGCGAGTGCGCTCGCGCGCGGGCGCAGCGGGTCGCCGGTGTACACCTTGGCGTTGCGTACGACCAGATCCGCTGCCTGGTCCGGTGGTTGGTCGGTACCGGCGCGGATTCCGGCCACGGGCATGCTCGGCATGAGTGCTCGCTCTCGTGGGGCCAGCCGGTCATTCACCGATGAACGCGAGCAGTTCCTTGTTGACCTCTTCGGCGTGCGTCCAGATCAGCCCGTGCGGGGCCCCCTCCAGCACCACCAGCCGGGCGCCCGCGATGCGCTGGGAGAGTGGGATCGCGGTCGAGCCGATCGGCAGCGTACGGTCCGCGTCGCCGTGGACGATCAGGACGGGCACGTCGATCCTGGGCAGGTCCGCGCGGAAGTCGGTGAGCCAGGCCGGGACGCAGTCCAGGGTGGCCTTGGCGGAGGCGGAGACGCCGACGTTCCAGCTGTACTGGACCACCTGGTCGCTGACCCGGTCGCCGCCGAGCACGTCCACGTTGTAGAAGTCGGCGAGGAAGGCCGCGAGGAAGGCGGGACGGTCGGCGCGGATGGCGCCCTGGATCCCGTCGAAGACGCTGCCGTCCACGCCGTCGGGGTTGTCCTCGGTGCGCAGCAGGAACGGCGGCACCACACCCAGCATCACCGCCTTGGCGACACGGGCGGAGCCGTAGGTGCCGAGGTAGCGGGTGACCTCGCCGGTGCCCATGGAGAAGCCGACCAGGACGACGTCGCTCAGGTCGAGGTGGGCGAGCACGGCCTCGAGGTCGGCCGCGAAGGTGTCGTAGTCGTAGCCGAACGCCGGCTTGTCCGAGGCGCCGAACCCGCGGCGGTCGTACGTGATGACCCGGTTGCCGGCGTCGAGCAGCGCGTTCACCTGCTTCTCCCAGGAGGCGCCGTTCAGCGGCCAGCCGTGGATGAGCACGACGGGGCGGCCGGTGCCGTGGTCCTCGTAGTACAGGTCGATGGTGCTGGAGTTCTCTTCGCCGACCGGGATGAAGGGCATGGTGACCGTCCTTGTGGTTCAGGCCGAACGGCGGGTGCCGTGCGGTCCGTCGAGCTCTGGCACGGATCAATCTAGGAACGCGTCGGCCTGCGACTTTCCTCTGCACGCACCGGCTCTGTCCTGCGCGGGCAGCGACCGCGCCGACGGACCCGGGTGCAGTGTGGGGACAGCTTTGGGCGCGGCGGGAGAAGAGATCCGCAGGCCCCGCTGGATAGCGTCCTGACCTGTGTGCAGACGTCTCTGTGACACCCCCTCAGCCGAGAGCGAGAACCACCATGGTCGACTTCGACCACGTACACGCCGCCCCGAGTTCGGACCTGCTGACGCCGGACAACTCGGTCATGCTCTTCGTCGACCACCAGCCGCAGATGTTCTTCGGCACCGGTAGCGGAGACCGGACGGCGATCATCAACGCCACCGTCGGACTGGCGAAGTCGGCGCGCGTCTTCGACGTTCCCGTGGTGCTGTCCACGGTCGCCGCCGAGTCGTTCTCCGGCCCGATACTCCCCCAGCTGAAGGCGGTCTTCCCGGACCACGAGGTGATCGACCGGACCACGATGAACGCCTGGGAGGACGCGGCGCTGGTCGAGGCGGTCAAGGCCACCGGGCGCGGCAAGGTGATCCTCTCCGGCCTGTGGACCGAGGTGTGCCTGGTGCTGCCCGCCCTGTCGATGCTGGACCAGGGCTACGAGGTGTACGTGGTCTCGGACGCCTCCGGCGGGGTGAGCCCGCTGGCCCACGAGCATGCCCTGCAGCGGATGATCTCGGCCGGAGCGGTGCCGGTGACCTGGGTGCAGGTACTCCTGGAACTCCAGCGCGACTGGGCCCGTGCCGAGACCTACCTGCCGGTCCTGGAGGTCGTCAAGGAGCACGCCGGCGCCTACGGCCTGGGCGTGGTCTACGCCCAGAGCATGATCAACGAGCACGCGGCCGGCTGAACCGGACGGTACGGGAGGGAAGTTCGCTCATGAACACGGGTCTCCTGCTGCTCCGGCTGGTCGCCGGTCTGCTGGTGGCGGGTCACGGCATCCAGAAGGTCAGCTTCCATCTGGGCGGCCGGGGGCTGGCCGGCGGTACGGCCGAGTTCCGCCAGGACGGCTTCCGGGGTGGGGTGTTGACCGCCCTCACCGCCGGGGGCAGCCAGATCGGCTCCGGGCTGCTGCTCGCGGCGGGCCTGCTCACTCCGCTGACCGCCGCGGGCACGATGGGCGTGATGACGGTCGCGCTGACCGTCAAGCGGCCGCACGGGCTGTGGGTGCAGAACGACGGCTACGAGTACCCGCTCGTGCTGGTCACGATCGGCGCCGTACTGTCCGCCACCGGCCCCGGTGACTGGTCACTCGACGCCTCGCTCGGCCTACTGCCCTGGTCGGCCTGGTGGCTGCCCGTGGCCGTCCTGGCCGGCGTCGGCGGCGGCCTCGCCACCCGCCTGGCGCTGCACCGCCGTTGACCCGCACTGCCATCGACCCTGGCGTCGGCACGGGGCCCGTCCCGTGCC
>NZ_JBFUMY010000136.1:0-6733 GCF_054049135.1 Kitasatospora sp. P5_F3
GGCGCCGGCGGTCTTGGCGATCTGGGTGAGCGCGTCGACCTTGGGGACGACGAGCTGGTCGGTGAACTCGGCGGCGTCGGCGGTGTAGGCCTTGGCGGCGCCGTATTCGGCGGCCTTGGCGGCGATGCYCGYKGCGGCTTCGCCTGCGCCGAGGATGACGGCGGAGGGTTCGCCGATGCGGCGGGCCAGGGTGAGCAGTTCGAGGGCCGGCTTGCGGACCACACCGTCGGCGTGGTCCACGAGAACCAGGATCTCAGCCATGATTTGTTGCTCCTGAGGGATCGTGGAGTGTGGCGCTGGTGACGGTGGGTTAGATGAACTTCTGCTCGGCGAGGTAGGCGGCGAGGGCGGTGCCGCCCGCTCCTTCGTCCTTGACGATGGTGCCGGCGGTGCGGGCCGGGCGGGCGGTGATCGTCTCGACCGCGGTCCAGGCCCCGGCGAGGCCGACGGTGTCGGCGTCGATGCCGAGGTCGTCGAGGTCGTAGGTCTGCACCGGCTTCTTCTTGGCGGCCATGATGCCCTTGAAGGAGGGGTAGCGGGCTTCGCCGGACTGGTCGGTGACCGAGATGACGGCGGGCAGCTGCGCGGTGATGGTCTCGGTGGCGGCGTCGCCGTCGCGGCGGCCGGTGACGGTGGTGCCSTCSAGGGTGACCTCGGASAGCAGGGTGGCCTGCGGCAGGCCGAGGCGCTCGGCGAGCAGGGCSGGSAGGACGCCCATGGTGCCGTCGGTGGAGGCCATGCCGCAGACGATGAGGTCGTAGCCGGTCTGTTCCAGGGCCTTGGCGATGATGGCGGAGGTGCCGATCACGTCGGTGCCGTGGATGTCGTCGTCGTTGACGTGGACGGCCTTGTCGGCGCCCATGGAGAGGGCCTTGCGCAGGGCGTCCTTGGCGTCGTCGGGGCCGACGGTGAGGACGGTGACCTCGGCGTCGTCGCCGTGGGCGGCGGCGATGCGCAGGGCCTGCTCCACGCCGTACTCGTCCAGCTCCGACAGGAGGCCGTCCACGGCGTCCCGGTCGGTGGTGGTGTCGTCCGCGAAGCGACGGTCACCGGTCGCATCGGGCACGTACTTCACACAGACAACGATCCTCAAGCTCACGGCCTGTCTCCTGTACTGGTCTCGTCCGGCGGCTGCGGCTGTGCAAGCGGGCGCGAACTCGTCACGCACCCGCTCCGGGCAGCGGATTCCTGTGCCCGTCCGGAACTTGCTGGCAGCATACTCGCGAGTAGCTTAGCCGTCACTACTGGCCAGTAGCTTAGCCCTGCCGCAGCCCGGTCGGGTGCTCCGCACCCCGCGTCGCCCCTGGCCACGGAGGACCCGGAACGGCCGCACTGCCGTCTGCGCCCCATCCTGCCCCAGCCTGGGCCGCCGACCCGCTGACCGGGCGGCAGATCGACTGTGAGATTGAACGGTCTTGACAGATTCACCTGGGCGGACGGGGTCGGACGGTCCCTCAGATGCCCTGCCCGCCATGCCCACTTCACGTCGCGTCCGGGACGGGCTGCGTCAGATCGCCTCGCCCAGCGCGGCGATCACATCGGCCCGGCGCGGCTGCCCCGAGGCCCGGCGGACCTGCCGGCCGCCCGCGTCCAGCACCAGCACGGTCGGCGTTCGGAGGATGTCCAGCCGGCGGACCAGCTCGAGCTCCTGCTCGGCGTCCACCTCGACGTGCGCCACCCCCGGCACCAGCTCGACCACCTCGGCCAGCACCCGTCGGGTCGCCCGGCACGGCTGGCAGAACGCGGTGGAGAACTGCACCAGCGTGGCCCGCTCACCCAGCTCCACCCCGAGATCCCCGGCGGTCAGCACCACCGCCCCGTCCTTCGCCCGCACCCGCAGCCTCCCGTCCCGCCGGGCCCGGAACAGCCCGAACCCGCTCGCCAGCACGAGCACCACGGCACACACCAGCAACCCGGTCATCGCTCCAGTGTGCGGCATCTCACCGCCACCCCGGCCTGGGGGGCGTACGATCACCGCCATGAACTCCGCGAGGCCGACCCGACTGACCCGCCGTCGGGTGGTCGACCTGTGCCGGGCGACCACGATGCGCTGTCGCTGACCCGCCGTCAGCCCGCTCGTCCCCCTCCACTGCTCCCCGGAGTTCCCCATGCAGATCGACCCGCGCGGGCCGCGCTTCGCCGCCGTGCTCACCTCCCTGGTGCTCGCCGCCGTCCTGATCACCGGCAGCGGGTGGCTGCTCGCCCTCCAGGCCGCCGTCTTCGCCGTCGGCGCCCTGATCGGCCTGCAGTACTCGCCGTACGGCTGGCTCTACCGCACCCTGATCCGCCCCCGGCTGGCGCCGCCGACCGAGCTCGAGGACGCCCGTCCGCCCCGGTTCGCCCAGGCGGTCGGCCTCGGCTTCGCCGTCGTCGGTACGGTCGGCTACCTCACCGGCGTGACCTGGCTCGGCCTGCTGGCCACCGCCTTCGCGCTCGGCGCGGCCTTCCTGAACGCGGCGTTCGGCTACTGCCTCGGGTGCGAGATGTACCTCCTGCTGCATCGTGGCCGGGCCCGGCTGGGCGCGGCCGGCCGGTAGCTCCGCCCTCCCCTTGGTCACCACCGGTCGGACAGGCGTGACATCCGACCGTCGTTCGGGGGATCATTCGGGTGTATCCCCCGGGGCCGCCGCGGCCTGCCGTGCCTCCGGTCCGGCTCGCCCGCGCCCCGGGACCACCTGACCGGGCCCCAAGCCCGTGGGAAGTAGGGCTGACCCGTGGCAGAGTTCGTCTACCCGCCGGTGATCCGCACGGCGCTCGCCGTGTTCAAGGCGCTGGACTGCCAGATCAAGATCGTCGGTGCCGAGAACATCCCCGCCGAGGGCGGCGCGGTGCTGGTGAGCAATCACATCAGCTACCTGGACTTCCTCTTCGCCGGCCTCGGCGCCTTCAAGGGCGGCAAGCGCAAGACCCGCTTCATGGCCAAGGACGACGTCTTCAAGCACGGCATCTCCGGCCCGCTGATGCGCGGCATGAAGCACATCCCGGTGGACCGCTCCGACGGGCAGCCCGCGTACGAGGCCGCCGTCAAGGCCCTGCAGGCCGGCGAGGTGGTCGGCGTCTTCCCCGAGGCCACCATCAGCCGCTCCTTCACCCTGAAGAAGTTCAAGACCGGCGCCGCCCGGATGGCCGCCGACTCCGGCACCCCGCTGCTCCCCGTCATCCTCTGGGGCACCCAGCAGCTCTGGACCAAGGGCCGCCCGAAGACCCTCACCAAGCGCCACGTCCCGGTCATCATCATGATCGGCGAGCCCATCGTGCTGGCCCCCGGCGACAAGCCCGTCATGGTCACCCGCCGGCTGCGGGCCGCGATGACCGAGATGCTCGAGCAGGCCCAGCGCGACTACCCCGGCAAGCCCACCGGCCCCGACGACACCTGGTGGCTCCCCGCCCACCTCGGCGGCACCGCTCCCACCCTCGAGGTCGCCGAAGCCGAGGACGAGGCAGAGGCCGAGGCCCGCGCGGAGAAGCGCGCGCAGCGCTGAACCTCCGTACTGATCGGAACGAACGCGGAAGGTCCCGCCGGATGACGGCGGGGCCTTCCGCGTCTGTCCCGGGGCTGTCCGCTCGTCAGCCGGGCCTCGGCGCACCGTCAGCCGTCCTTCCCAACTCCCTTCGGCGGCAGGCAGGATGGCCATGTCAACTCCGGCAGCGCCAGCCAGCGAAAGGCCGTCCCATGACCACGATCACGCACCGCCAGGTCGAATCCACCAGCGGACTGTCGATGCACATCGCCGAAGCGGGCAGCGGTCCCCTGGTCCTGCTGCTGCACGGCTTCCCCGAGAGCTGGTACTCCTGGCGTCACCAACTCGTCGCCCTGGCCGAGGCCGGCTACCACGCGGTCGCCCCTGACCAGCGCGGCTACGGCGGGACCGGCGGACCGGACGAGGTCGACCAGTACTCCCTGCTGCACCTGTCCGGCGACATCCTCGGCCTGCTCCCCGCGCTCGGCGCCGACCGTGCCGTGGTGGTCGGCCACGACTGGGGCGCCCCGGTCGCCTGGACCACCGCGCTGCTCCGCCCCGACCTGGTGCGCGGCGTGGTCGGCCTCTCGGTCCCGCCGTTCCCGCGCGGGCCGATGCCGATGCTCCAGCTCTTCCGCCAACTGCTGGGCGACACCTACTACATGGTCCACTTCCAGCAGCCCGGAGTGGCCGACGCCGAACTCGCGCGCGACCCGTACACCACCTTCCGTACCGTGCTGGCCGGCCGCCCGATGCTCAGCCCCGACCGCACCGCGCTGGTCCCCGAGGGCAGCGGCTTCCTGGACATGTTCACCCGGCCCACCGACCTGCCCGAGTGGCTCACCGAGGACGATCTCGCCCACTACGCAGCCGAGTTCGCCACCAGCGGCTTCACCCGCCCGCTCAACTGGTACCGCAATCTCGACAACAACTGGCACCTCACCGCCTCCTGGCACAACGCCCGGATCCTGCCCCCCGCCCTTCTCATCGTCGGCGAACAGGACCTGGTGGTGGCCAACGACCGCGCCCGCGCGGGCCTCAGCACCCTCAGCGAACTCGCCCCCAACATCGCCGAACCCGTCTGGCTCCCCGACTGCGGCCACTGGACCCAGCAGGAGAAGCCCAAGGAGGTCAACCAGGCCCTGCTCGGCTTCCTGGACGGCCTCACCGACTAGGGACTTCCCTCCCCGCCTTCCGTCAGCGGAACATCAACGGCCTTGGAGGGACTTGACGTTGTCGCCGAAGGTCCAGCCCTTCGAGCCGTCCCAGTTGATCGACCACGTCATGAGCCCCTTCAGCCCGCCACCGAAGGCGTTCCACGACTGGCTGACCAGACTCGGCGTCATGTAGCCACCGCCCGCCCCGGATTGGGCCGGCAGACCGGGCACCTGCTTGTCGTACGGCACCTTGATCGTGGTGCCCTGGATGACCAGGCCGTTGTTCAGGCAGGTGGTCTGCGCGGTGAAGCCCTGGACGGTACCGGCCTGGTAGGAGTCGCCGGAGCAGCCGTACATGCTGCCGTTGTAGTACTGCATGTTCAGCCACCAGAGGCGCCCGTTGTCGGCGTACTTCTTGATGATCGGCAGGTAGGAGCCCCAGATCGACCCGTAGGTGACGCTTCCGCCGGTGACGTACGCGGTCTCGGGGGCCATCGTCAGGCCGAAGCCCGCGGGCATCTGGGCCAGCACGCCGTCGATGATGCGCACCAGGTTGGCCTGGGAGGCGGACAGCGTGTTGATGTTGCCGCTACCGGACAGGCCGGTCTCGATGTCGATGTCGATTCCGTCGAAGTTGTACTTCTTGAGGATCGGGACGACAGTCGCCACGAACTTGTCGGCGACGGTGCTGGAACTCAGGTCGATACCTGCGGCGGCGCCGCCGATCGACATCAGGATCGTCGCACCGGCCGCCTTGGCCTGGCACATCTCGGCCGGGGTCGAGACCTTGACGTTGGCGTCCATGCCGTCCTGCCACAGGACGGTGCCGTCCGAGAGGATCACCGGGAAGGCGGCGTTGATGACGTTGTAGCCGTGCGCGGCGATCCGACTGTCCGTGATGGGCACCCAGCCCATCCCGGGGTGAACGCCGTTGGAGGCACCGTCCCAGTTCTCCCAGTAGCCCTGCAGAACCTTGCCCGACGGCTTGGGCTTTGTGGCACAGGTGTCACCACCGGTCGGGCTGCTCGACGGCGAGGGGCTGGTGGACGGACTGCTGGACGGACTCGTGGACGGCGACGGACTGGGGGACGGGCTCGTGCTGGACGACGGACTGCTCGATGAACTGGTCGACGGCGAGGGGCTGGTGCCGCCGGGGCCGGTGAGCGACACGTCGTCCGCGTAGTACGTGGGCTGCCCGTACCAGCCGTGCAGGTAGACGGTCACCGAGGTGGTGGCCGCCCCGGTGCTGAAGTTGACGCTGAGTTGGCTGTACGACGCGCTGTTCGGTGTCCAGGTGGACGAGGTGCCGGTGATGCCGGTGCCGGTGGCACCGAGGTAGACGTAGCTGCCCTGGACGTAAGCGCTCAGCGTGTACTGGGAGTTGGGCTGCACGCTGATGGTCTGGGTGCACTGGGCGTTGTCCTGGCCGGTCGGCGTGGCCTTGAGCGCGGAGGCCCCGGAGTGGACCGGACTGCTGACAGCCGCGCCGGAGCCACTGGAGCAGGTCCAGCCCGAGAGTCCGCTCTCGAATCCGGGGTTGGCCACCAGGTTGGGCGCGACGGCCCCGGCCGTGACGGACCCGGCCACGACGATGCCGGCACCCAGGACGGCGGCGGCGCTCACCCCGGCGAGGGAACGCCTCAGGAAGATCGGTTCGTGCTTGGCGCGGCTGGTTCGGTTCACCTGCGATGCGCGCTCCAGACCAGGGTGAAAATCACCCGGCTGGCGTGGAGTACGCGACCTCCGACGGAACATGTGGTGCTCCCTTCGCGCCGAGCGTCATGGACATGACTGACGTGGGGGCGTGACGCCCGGCTCTGGGTGAGGTGGGGACATGTGGGGCTGTGCCGGACCGGATCGTAGAAGGGGCGGCGCGGCCCGTCAATAGGTCTGGACCAATCGCGGCCGGCCCGCGGTGTGGCCGCAGGAGTCGAGCTCGGAGTGGCGCCTCCGGTGACCAGCTGCCGACCTGGTCCGGAAATGCAGAAAGCCCCGCCGGTTACCCGGCGGGGCTTTCTGACTAAAGATTGTTCGGCGGCGTCCTACTCTCCCACAGGGTCCCCCCTGCAGTACCATCGGCGCTATGAGGCTTAGCTTCCGGGTTCGGAATGTAAC
>NZ_JBFUMY010000137.1:0-9257 GCF_054049135.1 Kitasatospora sp. P5_F3
GGGGATGTCAACATATCTGGCGTTGACTTTTGGCACGCTGTTGAGTTCTCAAGGAACGGACACTTCCTTCGAGCCGCTTATCAGGCGGACCCTCCGGGCGCTTCGTTCTTTCGTGTTTCAAGCTTATCAGACGTTTTCCGCTCCGTTTTACCGGAGTTAATTTCATCTTTCGGCTTTTGCCTTTCGGCGCTCCCGAACTCTACCAGAGTTTCTCGGGCTGCTTTCTCTCCTCGAATTCACTCAGAGAAGTTTCGGCGGCCTCTTGGGGCAACCCGGAGAACATTACGCACCGGGCTGCCCCAAGTCAAATCAGACCTCGACCACGACCGGGAGGATCATCGGCCGGCGGCGGTAGTTGTCCGCCACCCACTTGCCGATGATGCGCCGGACCTGCTGCTGGATCTGCCGGACCTCCAGCACGCCGTCGCCGGCGGAGCGGTCCAGGGCCTCCTGGAGCTTCGCCACCACGGGGCCGAACGAGTTGTCGTCGATGCCGGAGCCGCGCGCCTGGATGGTCGGGCCGCTCACCATCTTCCCGTTGGTGGAGTCGACCACCACGAAGACCGAGATGAAGCCCTCCTCGCCGAGGATCCGGCGGTCCTTCAGGGTGGGCTCGGTGATGTCGCCGACGGACGAGCCGTCCACGTACACGTACCCGGCCTGGACCTTGCCGACGATCTTCGCGACGCCGTTCTCCAGGTCGACGACGACGCCGTCCTCGGCGATGACCGTGCGGTTCTTCGGGATGCCGGTCTTGATGCCGAGGTCGGCGCAGGCCCGCAGGTGGCGCCACTCGCCGTGCACCGGCATCAGGTTCTTCGGCTTGCAGATGTTGAAGAAGTACAGCAGCTCGCCCGCCGAGGCGTGGCCCGAGACGTGCACCTTGGCGTTGCCCTTGTGGACGACGTTGGCGCCCCAGCGGGTCAGGCCGTTGATGACCCGGTAGATCGCGGTCTCGTTACCGGGGATCAGCGACGAGGCCATGATGACGGTGTCGCCCTCGACGATCCGGATCTGGTGATCGCGGTTGGCCATCCGGGACAGCGCGGCCATCGGCTCGCCCTGCGAGCCGGTGCAGACCAGGACGACGTCCTTGTCCGGCAGGTCGTCCAGGGTCTTGACGTCGACGATCATGTTGCCCGGCACCTTGAGGTAGCCGAGGTCACGGGCGATGCCCATGTTGCGGACCATCGAGCGGCCGACGAAGGCGACCTTGCGCTTGTGCTCGTGCGCTGCGTCCAGCACCTGCTGGATGCGGTGCACGTGGCTGGCGAAGGAGGCCACGATGATGCGCTTGTCCGCGTTGGAGAAGACGGTGCGCAGCGCGGCGGAGATGTCCCGCTCGTGCGGGATGAAGCCGGGGACCTCGGCGTTGGTGGAGTCCACCAGCAACAGGTCGATGCCCTCCTCGGCCAGCTTGGCGAAGGCGGGGAGGTCGGTCAGCCGGCCGTCCAGCGGGAGCTGGTCCATCTTGAAGTCGCCGGTGGCGACGATCATGCCGGCCGGGGTGCGGACGGCGACCGCGAGGGCGTCCGGGATGGAGTGGTTGACCGCGATGAACTCGCAGTCGAAGGGGCCGATGCGCTCGCGCTCGCCCTCCTTGACCTCCAGCACGTACGGGCGGATCCGGTGCTCGGCGAGCTTGGCCTCGATCAGCGCGAGGGTGAGCTTGGAGCCGATCAGCGGGATGTCCGGGTTCTCCCGGAGCAGGTACGGGACGGCCCCGATGTGGTCCTCGTGACCGTGCGTCAGGACGATGCCGTCGATCTTGTCGAGCCGGTCCCGGATGGACGAGAAGTCCGGCAGGATCAGGTCGATACCGGGCTGCTCGTCCTCGGGGAACAGCACGCCGCAGTCGATGATGAGCAGTCGGCCTGCGTGCTCGATGACGGTCATGTTGCGACCGATCTCGCCGAGCCCGCCGAGCGGGGTGATGCGTACGGCGCCCGGCTTGAGTGCGGGGGCTGCGCCGAGTTCGGGGTGCGGGTGACTCAAAAGACTCTCCTTACGACGCACGCCATATGCCAAGGGGTTCGCGCCCTGGGGACATATGGCGTACGTGCCTCGATGGTTTCCTACTTGCCAAATCCTGGTGCTTCGCGCCGTCGTTCCGGTTCAGCGGCAGACCTCGAGAGGTCCGGCGAGCCGGGGCGCGCACGTCTGGTCCTGCTACAGGTGTACCCCGCCGGCGGCGAGATCCTCCCTCAGTTGTGCGATCTCCTCCGGCGTGGCGGAGATCAGCGGCAGCCGGAGCGGTCCGGCCGGCTGCCCTTGCAGGGTGAGCGCGGCCTTGGTGAGGATCACGCCCTGGGTCCGGAACATACCGCTGAACACCGGCAGCAGACCCTGGTGGATCGCGGCGGCCTTCGCCACGTCCCCCGACTGATACGCGTCGAGCAGGGTCCGCAGTTCCGCGGCGACCACGTGGCCGACCACGCTGACCACGCCGACCGCACCGACCGACAGCAGCGGCAGGTTGAGGATGTCGTCGCCGGAGTACCAGGCCAGACCGCTGCGGGCGATCGCCCAGGACGCCGCGCCGAGGTCGCCCTTGGCGTCCTTGTTGGCGACGATCCGCGGGTGCTCGCCGAGCCGGACCAGGGTCTCGGTGGCGAGCGCGACGCCGCTGCGGCCGGGGATGTCGTAGAGCATCACCGGGAGCTCGGTGGCGTCCGCGATGGTGACGCTGTGCCGGTACAGGCCCTCCTGCGGGGGCTTGCTGTAGTACGGCGTGACCACCAGCAGGCCGTGTGCCCCGGCGGCCTCGGCCTGCCGGGCCAGCTCGACGCTGTGGTGGGTGTCGTTAGTGCCGCAACCGGCGACGATGTGTGCGCGGTCTCCTACCGCCTCCACCACGGCGCGGACCAGCTGGGCCTTTTCGGCGTCGCTGGTGGTCGGGGACTCGCCGGTGGTGCCGTTCAGCACCAGGCCGTCGTTGCCGGAGTCCACGAGATGGGCGGCGAGGCGCTGGGCGCCGTCGAGATCGAGGCCGCCGTCGGCGGTGAACGGGGTGACCATCGCGGTCAGGACCCGGCCGAAGGGCGTCTGGGGGGTGGAGGTCGGAGCCATGCGTCCAAAACTACTCGTAGGCGGCCGGGGGGTACCCAGGCCGGTCCAGGGTTCGGACAGGTGAGTGGTGTCGCGGAGCTGCCGTCAGCTCTCCCGAGATGGGATTCCGGTGCTGCGTGCTCGGGGGTTCAAGCAGCACCGGAATCCTTGACCCGAGCCTAGGGAGCGCCTCGGAGGGTCGCAATCCAGACGTGCCGAGCGAGCCACTCATATGCCCATCGGCCCAGGTCAGGGGGCTACGCGGCCGTGCTTCTCGAAGGCCGCATGGGTGAGCGGCATGAGCTTGGCCCACTCCGCCTCCATGCCCTCGGCGACCATCTCGATCTCGCGCTGCGGGAAGGACGGCACGGTGGCGTTCTCCTTCTTCGTCCGCAGCGAGAGGAAGTGCATCAGCGAGCGCGCGTTGCAGGTCGCGTACATCGAGGAGAACAGGCCGACCGGCAGCACGGCCCGGGCCACCTCGCGGGCGACACCGGCGTCCAGCATCTCCTGGTACGCGGTGTAGGAGGCCCGGTAGGACGCCTCCATCGCCTCGGCGGTGACCTTGGCCTGCTCCGGGGTGCCGTCGACGAACTCGTAGCGGCCGGGGCGGCCCTGCTGGACCAGCTTGCGGTCCGGGCCGGGCACGTAGAAGACCGGTTCGAGGTTGCGGTAGCGGCCGGACTCCTCGTTGTAGGACCAGCCGCTGCGGTGCCGGTGGAACTCGCGGAAGACGAAGATCGGCGCGCTGATGAAGAAGGTCATCGAGTTGTGCTCGAAGGGGGTGCCGTGCCGGTCGCGCATCAGGAAGTTGATCAGACCGGCGGACTTCTCCGGGTCCTGCGCCAGCGCCTCGAGCGACTGCTCGCCCGCGGTGGAGACCCGGGCGGACCAGACCACGTCCGAGTCAGCGGCCGCGCTGCGCACCAACTGCACGGTGACGTCGTCGCGGAACTTCACTTCGCTGCTCACTTCGTACTCCCAATCTGAACTGTGCTGCCGTGCAGCTTGATGGCGTGCTGCATGGTCTTTCGGGCCCGCGGCGTGTCACCTGCGTCGGCGTACGCCACGGCGAGGCGGAAGAACACCCGCCAGTCCCCCGGGCTCTGCTCGGCCTCGGCCTGCCGGCGGGCGAACACCTCGTCGGCCGAGGCCCGGTCGATCCGGCCACCGCTGGTGCGGCGCAGCTCGTCCACCGGCAGGCCGTCCTCGGCCTCCAGCTCGCGGGCGAGTTGCTCGCTGGCCCGGCCGAAGGCCACGGTCTGCCGGAGGAACCAGACGCCGATGGCGGGGATGACGAAGGCGCAGACGCCCAGGCCGATGCCGAGCGGCTTGCCGGTGGCGATCAGCTGGACGCCCTCGCCGACGCAGATCAGCGAGACCAGCAGCAGGGCGGCCGAGAGCAGGAAGAAGCCGGTACGGGAGGTCATCTCAGAGGTCCAGGAAGTGTTCGAGGCCGAAGGTCAGCCCCGGGGTCTCGACCACCCTGCGGACGCCGAGCAGGATGCCCGGCATGAAGCAGCTGTGGTGCAGCGAGTCGTGACGGATCGTCAGGGTCTCGCCGGTGTCGCCGAGCAGCACCTCCTGGTGCGCCAGCAGGCCGCGCAGCCGGACCGAGTGCACCGGCACGCCGTCCACGTCGGCGCCCCGGGCGCCGGGCAGGCCGTGCGTGGTCGGGTCGCTCTGCCGGGGCAGGCCGGCCGCGTCGCGGGCGGCGGCGATCAGCTGGGCGGTCCGGGCGGCGGTGCCGCTGGGGGCGTCCGCCTTGTTGTTGTGGTGCAGTTCGACGACCTCGACGGTCTCGAAGTACTTCGCGGCCTGCTGGGCGAACTTCATCGAGAGCACGGCGCCGATCGAGAAGTTCGGCGCGATCAGCACGCCGACCTCGGGCGCGTCGGCGAGCCAGCCCCGCAGGGTGGCGAGCCGCTCCTCGGTCCAGCCGGTGGTGCCGGTGACCACGTGGATGCCGTTGCGGACGCAGTACTCCAGGTTGGCCATCACCGCGTCGGGGTGGGTGAGTTCGACGGCGACCCGGGCCCCCTTCAGCTCCTCCAGGGAGGAGTGGCGGTTCAGGGTGGCGACCAGGTCCAGGTCGGCGGCGGCCCCGACCGCCTTGACCGCCTCGGAACCGATCCGGCCGGTGGCGCCGATCACGGCGACGGGCAACGACATCTCAGTAGTCCTCTCAGGCCAGCAGTTCGTCAGGCAAGCGCTGCGGCGAGCGCGTCGGCCCGCTTCTTGGTGATCGGGCCGATCAGCGCGAGCGAGGGCCGGTGCGCACCCAGCACATCACGCGCCACCGCGTGCACGTCGGCCAGGGTGACCGAGGCGATCTTCTCCAGCATCTCGTCCACCGACAGGTGGTGGCCGTAGCTGAGTTCGGCCTTGCCGATCCGGTTCATCAGCGAGCCGGTGTCCTCCATGCCGAGCACGGTGGAGCCGGAGATCTGCCCGATCGCCCGGGTCAGCTCCTCCTCGGTGATGCCGTCGGCGACCACCTTGGCGAGCTCCTCGCGGCAGATGTCCAGCACCTGCTCGACCCGCTTGGGCTGGCAGCCGGCGTAGATGCCGAACAGGCCGCTGTCGGCGTAGGAGGAGGAGTACGAGTAGACCGAGTAGGCCAGCCCGCGCTTCTCCCGAATCTCCTGGAACAGCCGGGAGCTCATCCCGCCGCCGAGGGCGGCGTTCAGCACGCCGAGCGCCCAGCGCCGGTCGTCGTGGCGCGGCACGCCGGGGACGCCGAGCACCAGGTGCGCCTGCTCGGTGGAGCGGTTGAGCACCTCGACCCGGCCGGCCGTCCGGACCGCGCGGACGCCGCGACGGACCTCGGCGGGGTGGCCCTTGGACTTCTCCAGCACCGGCGCGAAGGCCTTCTGGACCATCCGGACCACCCGGGCGTGGTCCAGGTTGCCCGCTGCCGCGACGACCAGCTGCTCGGGCTTGTAGCGGCGGTGGAAGAAGCCCGCGATCTGATCCCGGGTCAGCCCCTTGACGGTCTCCTGGGTGCCCAGGATCGGACGGCCGAGCGGGGAGTCGCCGTAGATCACCTGGGCGAACAGGTCGTGCACCACGTCGCCCGGGTCGTCCTCGGCCATCGCCATCTCCTCGAGGATGACGCCGCGTTCGGCCTCCACGTCCTCGGGGCGGATCAGCGAGCCGGTGAGCATGTCGCAGACCACGTCGATGGCCAGCGGCAGGTCGGTGTCGAGCACCCGCGCGTAGTAGCAGGTGTTCTCCTTGGCGGTGAACGCGTTCATCTCGCCGCCGACCGCATCCAGCGCGGCCGAGATCTCCAGCGCGTTGCGCCGGGCGGTGCCCTTGAAGAGCAGGTGCTCCAGGTAGTGCGTGGCGCCGTTCAGCGCCGGGGTCTCGTCCCGGGAGCCGACGCCGACCCAGATACCGAAGGTCGCGGAGCGGACCGTCGGGAGAGTCTCGGTGATGACCCGCAGACCGCCGGGCAGGACGGTACGGCGTACCGTGCCGGCCCCGTCGACGCCCTTGAGCAGGGTCCGGGTGGAGCCAGGGCGCTGCTGCGCCGCGGAGGCCTGAGCCACGGGCCTTCCTTCCAGAACTTCAAGAATTACGGGAGAACAGGGTGCGGCCCGCGCACTCCGGGGAGTGCGCGGGCCGGAGCGGCGTCCTCGACGCCGTCCTCGCCCTCGACGACCGGGATCAGCGAGAGCTTGCCGCGCGGGTCGATCTCGGCGATCTCGACCTGGACCTTGGCACCGACGGCCAGCACGTCCTCGACGTTCTCCACGCGCTTGCCACCGGCGAGCTTGCGGATCTGCGAGATGTGCAGCAGGCCGTCCTTGCCCGGCATCAACGAAACGAACGCGCCGAACGTCGTGGTCTTCACCACGGTGCCCAGGTAGCGCTCGCCGACCTCCGGCATGGTCGGGTTGGCGATCTGGTTGATCGTCGTACGGGCAGCCTCCGCCGAGGGACCGTCGATGGCACCGATGTAGATGGTGCCGTCGTCCTCGATGGTGATGTCCGCGCCGGTGTCCTCCTGGATCTGGTTGATCATCTTGCCCTTCGGGCCGATGACCTCACCGATCTTGTCCACCGGGATCTTGATGGTGATGATGCGCGGGGCGTTCGGCGACATCTCGTCCGGAGTGTCGATCGCCTCGTTCATCACGTCCAGGATGTGCAGACGCGCGTCCTTGGCCTGCTTGAGGGCGGCGGCCAGGACCGAGGCCGGGATGCCGTTCAGCTTGGTGTCGAGCTGCAGCGCGGTGATGAAGTTGCGGGTACCGGCGACCTTGAAGTCCATGTCACCGAACGCGTCCTCGGCACCGAGGATGTCGGTCAGCGTGACGTAGTGCGTCTCGCCGTCGATCTCCTGCGAGATCAGGCCCATCGCGATACCGGCGACGGCGGCCTTGAGCGGCACACCGGCGTTCAGCAGCGACATGGTCGAGGCGCAGACCGAGCCCATCGAGGTGGAGCCGTTGGAGCTCAGCGCCTCGGAGACCTGGCGGATCGCGTAGGGGAACTCCTCGCGGGTCGGCAGCACGGGCAGGATCGCCCGCTCGGCCAGCGCGCCGTGGCCGATCTCGCGGCGCTTCGGCGAACCGACGCGGCCGGTCTCGCCGACCGAGTACGGCGGGAAGTTGTAGTTGTGCATGTAGCGGCGACGCGTCTCCGGGGAGAGCGTGTCGAGCTGCTGCTCCATCCGGAGCATGTTGAGGGTGGTGACGCCCAGGATCTGGGTCTCGCCACGCTCGAACAGCGCCGAGCCGTGCACCCGCGGGATCGCCTCGACCTCGGCGGCCAGCGTACGGATGTCCGTGACGCCACGGCCGTCGATGCGCACCTTGTCGGTGATGACGCGCTCGCGGACGATCTTCTTGGTCAGCGCGTTGTACGCGGCGCTGATCTCCTTCTCGCGGCCCTCGAACTTCGGGAGCAGCTTGTCGGCCGCGACGACCTTGATGCGGTCGATCTCGTTGTTGCGCTCGGTCTTGCCCGGGATGGTGAGGGCCTTCGCCAGGTCGCTCTTGACGGCGTCCGAGAGGGCGGCCAGCACGTCGTCCTGGTAGTCCAGGAAGACCGGGAACTCGCCGGTGGGCTTGGCGGCCTGGGCGGCCAGCTTCGCCTGCGCGGCGCAGAGCACCTTGATGAACGGCTTGGCGGCCTCGAGACCGGCGGCGACGATCTCCTCGGTCGGGGCCTCGGCGCCGTCGGCGACCAGCTTGATGGTCTTCGCGGTGGCCTCGGCCTCGACCATCATGATCGCGACGTCACCGTCGGGCAGCGCGCGGCCGGCCACGACCATGTCGAAGACGGCGTCCTCGAGCTCGCTGTGGGTCGGGAAGGCCACCCACTGACCCTTGATCAGCGCGACGCGGACGCCACCGATCGGGCCGGAGAACGGCAGGCCCGCCAGCTGGGTGGACGCCGAGGCGGCGTTGATGGCCACCACGTCGTACAGGTGGTCGGGGTTGAGCGCCATGATCGTGCAGACGACCTGGATCTCGTTGCGCAGGCCCTTGACGAAGGACGGGCGCAGCGGGCGGTCGATCAGACGGCAGGTGAGGATCGCGTCCTCGGACGGCCGGCCCTCACGACGGAAGAACGAGCCGGGGATGCGGCCCGCGGCGTACATCCGCTCCTCGACGTCGACCGTCAGCGGGAAGAAGTCGAAGTGCTCCTTCGGCTGCTTGGAGGCGCTGGTGGCCGACAGCACCATGGTGTCGTCGTCCAGGTAGGCCACGGCCGAGCCGGCGGCCTGACGGGCCAGCCGGCCGGTCTCGAAACGGATGGTGCGGGTACCGAAGCTGCCATTGTCGATGACGGCCTCGGCGTAGAACACGTTCTCTTCCACCTGGAAGATCTCCTCTTTCGTACGGTTCCCGAGGAGCGCCCCTGCGCTTGCCTTCCGGCGGGCCCTGGGCAGTTCGGGCCGGTCTTCGATCGAAGCCTCCGGGCGGTCCCTCTCACTGGGGACTCCCGACGGCCACTACCGAGGACCGGCGCCTCTCGGCTGCCTGGTCGGCGGTCGCGTGTGGACGCTCCTTGGGACGCGGGCGGCTTCCGTTTGAAGCCTTCGGCCCGCTCGGTGATGTCTCTGCTGCCACGGTTCGGCCGACTCGCTGTCGGCGTCATGACCGGGCATGCCCCTCACCTTACAAATTCACACCCTACTCAGCCTGCCATTACCACGCGTGTGGTGCGGCGGACCGGGCAGGACAATGCAGCGA
>NZ_JBFUMY010000138.1:0-12930 GCF_054049135.1 Kitasatospora sp. P5_F3
AAGATCCTGCCCATCGCCCGCATCCCCGACGAGCAGCGCACGGTCGCCCTCGACCTGGTCTACGACCGCCGCGCCGAGGGCTACGACCCCCTGCAGCGCCTGCTGCAGCTCTTCGAGGGCGTCAGCGTCGCCTCCAGTGCGGAGTCGAAGGCCCAGGAGCTGGCCGCGCTGCCGCTGGAGGAGCGGCTGCAGCGCCGCATCGTCGACGGTGAGCGCAAGGGCCTGGAGGCGGACCTGGACGAGGCGCTGACGGAGCGTCCGGCCCTGGAGATCGTCAACGGCACCCTGCTGGCGGGCATGAAGGTCGTCGGTGAACTGTTCGGCTCCGGCCAGATGCAACTGCCGTTCGTCCTGCAGTCCGCCGAGGTGATGAAGACCGCCGTCGCGCACCTGGAACCGCACATGGAGAAGTCCACAGAGACATCGGAGGGGGGCTCAGGCAAGGGCACCATCGTGCTGGCCACCGTCAAGGGCGACGTCCACGACATCGGCAAGAACCTCGTCGACATCATCCTCTCCAACAACGGCTACACCGTCGTCAACCTCGGCATCAAACAACCCGTCTCCGCCATCCTCGACGCCGCCCAGGAACACCGCGCCGACGTCATCGGCATGTCCGGCCTCCTCGTCAAATCCACCGTCATCATGAAAGAGAACCTCCAAGAACTGAACCAACGCCAACTCGCCGCCGACTTCCCCGTCATCCTCGGCGGCGCCGCCCTCACCCGCGCCTACGTCGAACAAGACCTCCACGAGATCTACCAAGGCGAAGTCCGCTACGCCCGCGACGCCTTCGAAGGCCTCCGCCTCATGGACGCCCTGATGTCCGTGAAGCGCGGCGTGCCGGGTGCCTCGCTCCCGCCGCTCAAGCCGCGCCGGGTCAGCGCCGTCGCCCGCCCGGTCGAGCCGGCTCCGGTCACCGGGCCTGCCAGGTCGGACGTGGCGGTGGACAACCTGGTGCCGGTGCCGCCGTTCTGGGGCGACCGGATCGTCAAGGGTGTCCCGCTGGCGGAGTACGCGAGTCTGCTGGACGAACGGGCGACCTTCCTCGGCCAGTGGGGCCTGAAGCCCGGCCGGGGTGACGGCGGCCCGTCGTACGAGGAGCTGGTGGAGACCGAGGGCCGCCCCCGGTTGCGGATGTGGCTGGACCGCCTGCACACCGAGGGGATGCTCGAAGCGTCCGTGGTCTACGGCTACTTCCCGTGTGTCTCCAAGGGCGACGACCTGATCATCCTGAACGAGCACGGCTCCGAGCGAACCAGGTTCACCTTCCCCCGCCAGCGCCGTGACCGGCGGCTCTGCCTCTCCGACTTCTTCCGCTCCGAGGAGTCGGGCGAGACGGACGTGATCGCCTTCCAGCTGGTCACCATGGGCAACCGGATCGCCGAGGCGGCCAACGAGCTGTTCGCCGCCGACGCCTACCGGGACTACCTCGAACTGCACGGCCTGTCCGTCCAGTTGACCGAGGCACTGGCCGAGTACTGGCACGCCAGGGTGCGTGCCGAACTGGACGTCCACCGCGAGGACTCCAGCTCGTTGGACGAGGTGTTCCGCCAGGGTTACCGGGGATCCAGGTACTCCTTCGGCTACCCGGCCTGCCCCGATCTGGGCGACCAGCTCCAGCTGATGGAGCTGCTGAAGCCCGAACGGATCGGCGTGCTGCTCTCCGAGGAGTTCCAGCTGCACCCCGAGCAGTCCACCTCGGCGCTGATCGTCCACCACCCCGAGGCCAAGTACTTCAACGCCCGCTGACCCCCGCTCCGACCACCCGGAAAGGAAGTCCGATGCCCCACCACGAAGCACCGCAGCTCGGCGCACCCGCCGCCGGCGAGCCGACGTACTCCTTCGAGTTCTTCCCGCCCCGCACCGAGCTCGCCGAGCGGCGCTTCTGGAACGCCCTGCGGCGGGTCGAGGCGGTCGGCCCCGCGTTCGTGTCCATCACGTACGGCGCCGGTGGCTCCTCGCGGGAGAAGACGGTGCGGATCGCGGAGCGGATCGCCACCGAGACCACGCTCACCCCGGTCGCCCACCTGACCGCCGTCGGCCACTCCCGGGCCGAACTGCGCAACATCATCGGCCAGTACGCGGACGCCGGGATCACCGACGTTCTCGCTCTGCGCGGCGACCCGCCGGGCGACCCGCGCGGGGTGTGGCGGCAGCACCCGGAGGGCTTCCGGCACGCGGCCGAGCTGGTCGAACTGGTCCGCGCCACCGGACGGTTCAGGATCGGGGTGGCCGCCTTCCCGGAGGGGCATCCGCGCTCCCCCGATCCGGACACCGACCTGCGCCACTTCGTCGACAAGTGCCGGGCGGGCGCGGACTACGCGATCACCCAGATGTTCTTCCGGGTCGAGGACTACCTCCGGCTGCGCGACCGGGTGGCCGCCGCCGGCTGCCGGACGCCGATCATCCCGGAGATCATCCCGATCACCGACCACGGCCAGCTGGCCCGGTTCGCCGAGCTCAGCGGCGCCACCGTCCCCGGCGAGCTCGTCGACCGGCTGGAGCGCTGCCGGGACGACGCGGCCGAGGTCCGCCGGATCGGGCTGGCGCACGCCGTCGAGATGAGCACCCGCCTGGTCGCCGAGGGCGCGCCCGGCCTGCACTTCATCACCCTCAACCGGGCGGACGACGCCTTGGAGATCCACCGTACGGTCCGCACGACCGCCACCGGCCGTCACCCGATGAGCGCCTGATGCACCGTCAGTCAGAACTGGAGCCCGCGTGCCCGACCACGACGACCACCAGCCGGGATGTGGTGATCGTCGGCGGCGGTGCCACGGCGGTCAGTACCTTCACCCAGCTCACTGCGACGCTCTCCCCCGGCGACTCGGTGACCGTCGTCGATCCGAACCCGGTGGGCTTCGGCCACGCCTTCGGCACCAGCGACCCGCTGCTGCTGTGCAACACCTCCGTCGATGTCACTTCACTCCGCGCTGACGACGGATCGGATCTGCTCGACTACCTCTCCTCCCGGGGCTGGCCCGCCCACCCGGAGGACTTCGTGCCCCGCTACCTGGTCGGGCAGTACTGCCGTGAGCGCTACCAGGAGAGCCGCCGACGGGCCGAGCGCCGGGGCATCCGGATCGAGCACCGCCGCACCCGGGCCACCGCCGTACGGCGCGAGGACACCGGCTACACCGTCGAACTGACCGGCTCCACCCCCCTGTTCGCCACCGACGTGCTGCTCTGTCTCGGCCTGGACCGCCCGGTGCTGCCCGAGCCGGTCCGCTGGCACGCCGGACACCCGGCCCTGCTGGACGCCCCGTACCCGGTCGACCGGCTGCGCGAWCTGCCCCGGGACGCCGAGGTGCTGGTGCTCGGCACCAAGCTCTCCGCCATCGACGCGGCGCTGGTCCTGTGCCGGGACGGCCGACGCACCGTGATGACCTCGCCCTCCGGCGAACTCCCGGCCGTCCGGACCCGGTTGCGCCGCCCGGAGCGTCCGCTGCTGGACACCGATCGCTGGCAGCGGCTCACCCCGGGTACCGCCAACCTCGACCGGGAGGTGGCCCGGCTGCTGGTCGAGGCGGTCAACCGGGCCGACCGGCCGCTGCCGCTGCGCGAGCAGACCAGCCCCGCAGGTGCCCCCGCGACCCGCCTGGAACGGGAGTTGGCGCTGGCGGCGACCGGCCGGGTGCCCTGGCAGGACGTGGTGGCCGAGGTGATCGACACCGTCAACGACTGGACGGCAGCCTGGCCGGCCACCACCCGGGCCGATGTGCTGGGCCGCTACCGGACGGTGATGTCCCGCTACATCTCCGCCATCCCGGAGCGCAACGCCCGGCTGCTCGCCGACCACCTGGCGGCCGGCCGGCTCTCGGTCGCCACCGGGTACCCGGCCTCGATCGAGCCCGAGGGGCCGGCCTCCTGGCGGGTCGAGTGGCCGGACGGCCGGGTCGAGCACTTCACCCACGTGGTCTGCGGGACCGGCTTCCAGAAGCCGCAACTCTCGCTGGCCGGACCGGGTTCGTACCGGATCGGCCCACCGGGACCGGGCGCGGCCGTCCCCGAGATCACCGCCGACCTGCGCCTGCGCGAGCCGGAGCACCCCACGCCGGACCGGATCTGGGTGGTCGGCGCGGCCGCCCACCACCGCACCGCGATCGTCAACTACCTGAACGCGGCGGCCAAGCAGGCCGCCAGGATCGCCGCCCAGTTCGCCACCGCCGTACCCGTCTGACCCGCCACCGACTCACCCGCCACCGACTCACCCGCCACCGGCTCACCCGAAAGGCAGTTCCGTGATCGTCCTTGTCAGCCCCGTCTCCACCGGATCGGCCCTCGCCGAGGCCTTCCGGGAGGAGGGCCAGGCCTGCCTGCACCTGTACGACAGCGGCCTGCACGCGGCCCACCAGGCCGACGCCTCCGCCCACACCATGCTCCACCGGGACCTGGAGACCACCCTCGACCTGCTGCGGGAGCTGCGCCCGAGCGCGGTGATCGCCGCCAGCGAGTACGGCGTCATCCTGGCCGACACCCTGGCCGCCGCGCTCGGACTCGACCACCACCGGCCGGAGTTGATCGACGCCCGGCGCGACAAGCACCTGATGGTCCGCGCGCTCGAGCAGGCCGGGGTGCCCGCCGCCCGGACCGTCGCGGTCCGCACCGGGGCCGAGCTGACAGCCGCGCTGGCCGACTGGACCGAGGGCTTCCCGGTGATGGTGAAGCCGCGCAACAGCGCGGGCAGCGACGGCTGCCGGATCTGCCACACCCCCGAGCAGGTGGTCGCGGCCTTCCACGCCATCGCCGACGCCCGGAACCTGATGGGCGAGGTCAACGACGAGGTGCTGCTGCAGGAGTTCCTGGCCGGGACCCAGTACATCGTCAACACCGTCAGCCTGGCCGGTCGCCACCTGCTCAGCGAGGTGTACGCCGAACGGATCGACCACATCGACGGCGCACCGGTCCTCCGGCACATCATCTCCCGGCCCGAACTCCGGCAGGAAGAGCGCGAGTTGGTCGACTACGTGCTGGCCTGCCTGGACGCACTCGGCATCCGCGAGGGCGCCGCGCACACCGAGGTGATGCTCACTCCGCGCGGCCCGCGCCTGGTCGAGGTCAACTCCCGGGTGATGGGCCCCTCGCTGACGCCCGACCCGTACCACGCCGCCTTCGGCTACAGCCAGCAGCACCTGGCGGTCGAGCGCTACCTGCGCCCCGCCGAGTTCGCCGCCCGGCTGGACCGGCCGTACGCCCCGCCGCAGACCGTGGCCAAGGTCTTCCTGCGCCCGCACCGCGAAGGTACCGTGCAGTCGATCGACGGGCTGCGGACGCTGCGCAGGCTGCCCGGTTTCCACAGCGTGGAACGGCTGCCCGCGATCGGCGAACCCATCCGCGACCGCCACCTCACCACCGGTGCGACAGGCATCGCCTTCCTGGTGCACGAGGACGAGACGGTGCTGCAGAAGTCGCTGGCCGAGCTCCACCCGCTGGAGGACGCCGGCGGGTTCTACCGGCTGGCCGACCGGCCGACGGCGGGGTGACGGCCGTGCCGATCCTGCTCATCGTCGTCTCGGTGGTCCTGCAGGCCTGTGCGGACGGCTACCTGTCCGGGCGGCTGGAGTTCGGCGACAGCCTGCTGTTCTCCTGCCTCGCCTTCGTCGCGGCCACCCTGCTGTTCGGTTCGCTCTGCCTGGCCCGCCGGGTCCGACAGGGCGCCCGGCCCGACCGCCCGGCCGCCCAGCGCAGCTCGGTGCGGCGGCTGATCGTGCTGATGAACCTGGCCACCGCCGTCACCTTCCTCGGCTTCTTCTCCGCGCTGGCCTGGATTCCCGCCGCACTGGCCACCAGCGTCCAGTCCGGCATCGGACCGCTCGCGGTGGTCTGCATCGCGCTGATCCGCCGGGAGAGCGCGCCCGCCGCCGGCCGGCTGGCCGGGGCCCTCGGGCTGCTCGGGCTCTCGGTGCTGATCGCCGTACGGCTGAACCCGGAGCCCGGCGCGGTCTCCCTCCCGATGGTCGGCGGTACCGTGCTGGTCGCCGTCTCCGGGATCTCGGCCGCGCTGCTGGCCCGGATCTCCCGGCAGCTCGGCGCGGCCGGGGCGGACCCGCTCTGGGTCACCGCCAACCGCTTCCACCTCACCTACCTGGTGGCCGGAGCGATGCTGCTGGCCCGGGGCGGGACGGGCGGGACGGGCGGCGCGGACCCGATTCCGCTGCCGCTGATGGCACTGACCGCACTGGCGGCGGTGGCGCTGCCGCTCTACCTGCTCCAGATCGGGCTGCAACGGGCCGAACCACTGCTGGCGATGGCCCTGTTGAGCACCCTCCCGGGGATCACCTACCTGAGCCAGACCGCTTTCGGCGGGCCGCTCGACCCGGTGGCCTGCGCGCTGATCGGGCTGCTCGTCCTGCTGGCCGCCGCCTGCGCCCGGCAGGCCCGCACCGTCGTCCAGGACCGTCGGGCGGCGGCACCCGCCTGACCGTCCGTCATGCCGAAGGGGGACCGCACCTGCGGCGAAGTAGGCCACGCCCCAGCCCTGCGCCGAGCGCTCCAGCACGGCGGCCGGGGTCCCGGTCTCCGGCAGGCCGGTCACGCTGTGGAAGCCGGGCAGCCGCCGCAGCCGGTCGAGGCCGGGCACCGACCGCAGGGTCCCTATGGCGCCCGGCACCCGCAGCTCGATCCTGGCCAGCGCCCGGGCGGGCCGGTACGGCAGCTCCAGTCGGCGGGCGAACTGCTCGGGGTGCAGGAGGCGTTCCGCGAGCAGGTGCAGCCGGGTGTAGCCGAAGGCCGCGAAGTACGGGTCGGCGGAGCTGCGCGGGCCGGTCGGCCAGGGCTCCACCCGGACCGGCCGGAAGCCGTCGGCGGTCCGGCGGAGCTCGGTCCTGGCGGAGCCCTCGCGGACGCCGAGCGCGTCCAGCGAACCGACGGCGGCCGTGATCGCCCCGCGTTCGGCCGGACCGAGCAGGCTGTGCGCCACGCTGTCCCGGTGCACCAGCACCCCGCCGTCCTCGCTCTGGTGCCGCCGGTAGACCTCGGCCACCAGGTGCCGGCCCGCCGAGCTGACGGTGTGCACCTCGTACGTCTCGCCGTCCGGCAGCCCGTGCAGCAGCACCGCCCGGCCGGTCCGCAGCGGGCCACGATGCAACTCGGCCACCGCCGCCGTGACTTCGGCGGCGGTCCGGCACAGCTGCCCGGGCTCGGTGCCCGCGCCGGTGGCCGGGCGGGCCAGTACCGGCCAGTCGGTCCAGCCGTTCAGCACCGTCGCCACCTGCTCGGGCGTCTCCACCACGGCCCCCGCGACCGCGGGCAGGCCCGCTTCGAGCAGCGTGCGGCTCATCACCGCCGGATCACACCGGGCGGCGGCCAACTCCGGTGCGTGGTACGGAAGTCCGAAGTCCCGGGCGAGCTGCTCGGCCAGCCGTCCACCGGAGCCGCTGGCCGCGATCACCGCGTCCGGACGACGGCCGGCCGGCCCGACCCAGGGGGCAGGACCGCCGGTCCGCCCGGCCTGGCTGCTGAACACCGGGAGACAGTCGGCCCCCTGCTCCCGGAGGGTGCGGGCCAGGTCGGCGCCGCTGAACACTGGATCGACGAGTAGGAACACGGATCGCTGCCTCGGGTGGTCGTTGGGCGAACTGACGACGGCTCAGGCCGGGTCGGCCCGCGCCGTCCGTCAGCACAGCAGACCGGCGACCGGTCCGGGAAGCCGGGCTGAGCAGCGCTCGGCCGCCGCTCGACCACGCCTTGACCACGGCCACCGGGGGCGGCCGTGGTCGGGGCGGGCCGGATCAGGCCGACACCGCGACCGGGCTCTGGGCGGCCTCGGCCGGGGTGCGCGGCACCGAGCGGACGCCGAGCAGTACGGCGGCCACCGCCAGCGCCCCGCAGGCCACCGGCACGACGAACGCCAGGCTCGCGCCGGAGTGGTCCACCACCGCACCGGCGAGTGCGGCGCCCAGCGCGATGCCGAGCCCGAGGCCGGTACTGGCCCAGGTCATACCCTCCGTCAACTGAGCGCGGGGCACCGCGAGTTCGACCACCCCCATGGCGGTGGCCATGGTCGGTGCGCACGCCGTACCGGCCACGAACAGCACCACACCGAGCAGCAGCAGATTGCCGGTGACCAGCAGCGGCACCATCGTCACGGTCATCAGCAGGGTGCCGGTCAGCAGCCGCCCGCGCACCGTGCCGCGCGGCGCCAGGCCGCCGTACAGCAGCCCGGCCAGCGCGCTGCCGATCGCGTACACCGCCAGCACCCAGCTGGCCATCGCCTTGTCGCCCCGCTCGTCGGCGAACGCGACGGTGATCACCTCGATCGAGGCGAAGACCGCCCCGATCGCCAGGAAGGTCACCACCAGCGCGGGCAGGCCCGGGCTGCGGATCGCCGAGCCGGAGCGTACCCGCTCGGCCGGCCGGACCGGCGGCTCCGTGCCGCGCTGCCGGGCCAGCAGCCAGCTGCCCAGGGCGAGCAGCCCGGCCGCCGCGAGCAGCCCCGACTCCGGGGCGAACGCGGTGGACAGCCCGATCGCCAGCACCGGCCCGAGCGTGAACACCGTCTCGTCCACCACCGACTCCAGCGAGTACGCCGGGTGCAGTTGGTCGGTACCCCGGAAGATCTCCGCCCAGCGGGCCCGGACCATCGAGCCGACGTTGGGGATCACCCCGGCCACCGCGGCGGCCAGGAAGAGCGTCCAGGCCGGCGCCGCCAACCGGTGACAGAGCGCCAGCACGGTCAGTGCGACCGCGCCGACCGCGGCGGCGGGCAGCAGCACCCGCCGCTGGCCGTGCCGGTCCACGGCCCGCGCCAGCCGGGGCCCGACCAGCGCGTACGCGATCGCGTGGGTCGCGGTCACCGCCCCGGCCAGGGCGTACTCGCCGGGCTGCTGGGAGAGCATCGCGACGATGCCGAAGCGAGTCATCGCGGTGGCCAGCCGGGCCACCAGCCCGGCCGAGCTGAACGCGGCGGTGCCGGGTACGGCGAAGATCTGCCGGTAGGCGTTGGCCATCGCGATCACCGCACCGGCTCGGGCACGGCGACGGGCTCGGTGACCGGCTCGGTGACCGGCTCGGTCGGCAGGGCGGCCAACTCGCAGTGGTAGTCCCGGATGGTGACCCGGATCGCCTCCTCCACCTCGGCCGCGCTGCCGGCGTGGTAGCGGAACCGGCCGAGGATGAACCGGTAGCCGCCCTTGCCGTCGAACTTGTGCCCCGGCGCGGGCAGTTCCTCCGCGTACAGGCCGGGCACGGCACCGACCATCGACGGCCGGGAGACCAGCTCCTGGCCCAGCGGCTCGGGCACCAGCAGGAAGCCGCCGTGCCCGCGGTCGGGGCCGGGCGCGGGCAGGGTGACGGGCCGTTCGCCCAGTTCCAGCCGGATCCAGTCACCGATCAGGTCGACGCCGTAGACATCCTGGAACACCCAGGGGATCTCGCCGCCGCCGAACCGCGCGCCGACCTCCAGGAAGACCGGCCCGGTCGGGGTCTGGATCAGCTCGAAGTGGAACGCACCGCGCTCCAGGCCCAGCGCCCGCAGGCAGGCCTCGGTGAAGGCCAGCATGGTGTCGGCCTCGGGCCCGGTCTGCACCGCCGAGCCCACCGGGCGGCCCTGGGCGAAGCCGTAGCAGGTGTCCATGTACCGGGAGGCGCGGCCGAAGGCCATCGAGCCGTCCTCCATCAGCCCGTCGACGTGCCAGACCGGGCCCTCCAGGTACTCCTCCACCTGATAGTCCGCCAGCTCGGTGCCGGCCAGGGTGGCGGCCAGATCCTCCTCGGGGCCGACCACGAAGATGCCGATGCTGGCCGCGCCGGTCCGGGGTTTGACCACCACCGGGGCGCCCAACTCGGCCCGGAAGGCGGTCATCTCGGCGATCGTGGCGGCCTCCTGGAAGCGCGGCACCCGCAGACCGGCCGCGGCCACCCGGGCCTTCATCCGGGTCTTGTCCCGGAAGACCAGCACCGCCTCGGTGTCCGGCCCCGGGATGCCCAGGCGTTCGCGGATCTGCGCGCCGGTCAGCAGGTCGAACTCGGAGAGCACCAGCAGCCGGTCGAAGCCGCCGCAGGCCCGGTGGGCGGCGAGGGCCGCCTCGATCACCGGCTCCGGCGACCCGTAGTCCTCCACCACCTGGATGTGCCGGGCCGCCGCCGGGATCCGGGGCACGTGCTTGGGCACGGTGACATAGCTGACCTCGTGCACGGAGTGGTCGATCCGCGAGCCGTAGTCGCTCTGGTGCTCGTCGTCCCACCGGTTGATGATCAGAATCCTCATCGGACTTCCCTCCCTTCGGCGACTCAGGCGCCGACGGTCACGGCCGTCTGCACGGCCTCCTGGACGAACCTGTCGATCCGGGCCAGCCGCTCGGCGAGCGCCTCCCGGCTGGGCGCGGCGAGCGCCACGTGGCCGAACCTGCTGTGCAGGTCGACGGCCGGGCGCAGCACCGCACCCGCCACCGCCGTCACCTCCGCCTCGATGCACCCCTCGACCGACCGCAGTTGCTCCGCCAGTCGGACCGGATCACCGAGCCGGCCCTCCTCGGCGACGCTGAAGAACCGCACCGCCGCCGCTCCGGACCGGCTCCCGGCGGTCGGCGCCGGGGGCTGCGGCAGGCCCGCGAACGAACGGACCGCCAGCTCCCACATGTCGGCGCCGCACACCGCCTGCACCAGCCACGGGATCCGGTCCCCGCCGAGCCGGGCGCCCACCTCCATCACGTACGGACCTGCCGGGGTCAGCCGGGCCTCCAGGTGGAAGCAGCCGACCGTGATGCCCAGCGCCCGGACCGCCCGCTGCGCGGTGTCCACCAGGGCCGCGCGCTGCTCGGGGTCCAGCGGCGCGTCCACCACGTGACCGACCTCGACGAAGGTCGGCTCGGGCCCGAGGTGCTTCTCGGTCACCGCGAGCACGTGCACCCGCAGGGCGCCGGGGACGCCCTCGACGTACCCCTCGATGCTGTACTCGGGACCGGCCACGTAGCTCTCGGCCAGCAGCGAGAGGCCGAGCAGCTGGCCGTAGTCGTCGATCGGACTGGCCCTCACCTCGGCCAGGTAGTCGGCCAGTTCGGCCTCGCTGTCGATCCGCCGGACGTACTGGCTGCCGGAGCCGTCGACCGGCTTCAGCACGGCGGGCAGCCCGACCGCGGCCAGGATGTCCGCCGGATCGGCAGCCGCGCCGAAGACCTCGTTGCGGGCCACCAGCACCCCGGCCTCGGCCAGCACCGCCTTCATCCAGCCCTTGTCCCGCAGCGCACCGACCGCCGACGGGTCCAGCCCCGGCAGGCCGAGCGCCCGGGCGGTGTGCGCGCACACCTCGACCGCGTACTCGTAGCCGGGGACCACGGCGACCACCTCGGTGGAGCCGGCCAGCGCCCGGGCGGCGGCGATCACCACCTCCCGGCTGCGGATCTCCAGCCGGGTGTAGTCGGCCCGGCCCTCGGCCACCGCGTGGCGCACCTGCTCGGGGAGCCGGTCGACCGGCTTGCGGTCGAAGACGTGGGGGCGGTGGCCGAGCCGCTCGGCGGCGGCCAGCAGGCCGATGCCGGAGGAGTTGGGCTCGATGACCAACACGGTGCTGCGGGACATGGCAGGACCTCTCGATGGACGGACACAGGGGATCGAATGGCATCTCCGTTGCTCTGGATGCCTTGCTGATGTCATCTTAGGCACTTGAAATGACATCTGGATAGATCCGGGGAGTGCCGTCTCGCAGTTCGGACGGTCACCCGGAAGAGCTGTCGGTCTGCCCGGCGGGCCGGTATAAGTCAGGGGCATGACCACGACTTTGATCATCGGCGGCGCCGCACCGGCGACCACCGGCTACGTGCACGACATCTGTGCCCGCGCCCTCGCCCAGCTCCGCGCCAGGGGCAGCCGGATCGTGCTCACCGACACCGCCGAGAACCTGGCGGCCGCCCCCGAGCTGGTCCGACTCGCCGATGATGTCGACCGGTTGGACTTCACCGACGCCGCCGCCTGCGTGGCCTGGGCCGTCGCCAGGGCGGAGCGCGAGCCGATCACCGCCGTGCTGGCGTTCCGGGAGTACGCGGTGGTGGCCGCCGCCGAGGTGGCGGCCGCGCTCGGGTTGCCAGGCAACCCGCCCGAGGCGGTCCGCCGGGTCAGGACCAAGGACGTCTGCCGCGAGTACCTGCGCGAGCGCGGCTTCCGGCAGCCCGCCCTCCGGCTGTGCGCAAGCGCCGAGCAGGCCGAGGAGTTCCACCGCTCGGTCGGCGGCACCGTGATCGTCAAGCCGCGCAGCGGCTCCAGCAGCGAGGGCGTCCAGCAGGTCGACGACCCGGCGCGGATCGCCGCCGCGTTCGCCCAGGCCACCGACGAGGACGGCAACGCCCTGGTCGAAACCTTCGTCAGCGGACCGGAGTTCAGCGTCGAGGGCATCATCACCTCGGGCTCACCACAGGTCCTGGCGGTGACCGGCAAGCAGGTCGTCGGCAGCTCCTTCGTGGAGTGCGGCCACACCATGCCCGCGCAGATCGCACTGGAGGACACCCGGGCGATCGACCAGGAGGTGTCGAACGCGCTGCGCGCGCTCGGGCTGCGACACGGCCTGTTCCACGTCGAGTGCTGGCTCACCGACCAGGGTGTGGTGCTCGGCGAACTGCACGTCCGTCAGGGCGGCGACTGGATCCACGCGATGGTCGAGTGGACCCGCCCCGGCCTTGAGCTGTACGGCAGTTGGCTGGACGACCTGCTCGGCCGCGAGGTCCGGCTGCCCGCCGCCACCCGGGGGGCCGCCACCCGCTTCCTCACTCCCCCGCCGGGCACCGTCGCCTCGGTCCAGGGCTGGGCCGAACTCGCGGCCCGCCCAGAGGTGTTGGCCGCCTCCTGCGAGCTCGGACCGGGCACCGAGATCCGCCCGATCGCCTCCAACCTGGAGCGCTACGGCGTACTGGTGGTCGGCACCGCCGACCCCGACGCGGCGGGGCCGCTGGCCGACAAGCTGCTCGCGGAACTCGACATCCGGCTGCGCTGACCGCC
>NZ_JBFUMY010000139.1:0-13097 GCF_054049135.1 Kitasatospora sp. P5_F3
GGGCAGCGGGAGCCGCCGGGGCCGGGGTCGGACGGGGGCCGGGGGTCGCGGCGGGCCGCGGTCCCGGAGTGGGGGCACCCGGCTTGGGTGCTGCCGCACCGGTGGGGGCACCACCGGCGGGCTGGGGCGCCGCGGGCTTCCGCGGGCCAGGCTTGGCGGCGCCACCCGTGGGCGGCACTCCCAAAGCGTCAGTCAACTTGCGCACGACCGGCGCCTCGATGGTCGAGGACGCCGAACGGACGAACTCACCGAGCTCGGTGAGCTTGGCCATCACGGCCTTGCTCTCCAAGCCAAGCTCCTTGGCGAGTTCATATACCCGGACCTTAGCCACTTCGCTCCTGTCTACGTGTCCGGGGTATTCGTCCGCCGGACCATCGCTACTTCATGGGCGTACTCATCGCGTACTCATCGAGTGCTCATCGCAATCTCGACCTACTTCCAACTCGCGAGGTACCTGACGTGTGCGCGCCGCACGGGGCTCTACCAGCTCTGCGCGGTGCTTGTTGCGGTGGTTCTTCAGCCTGCCGGGGTGTCACCGGCCCGCTGCTCGACGTACTCACGCAGTGCCGTGGTGTCGAGATTTCCCTGGAGTCGGAAGGCCCTGGGGAACGCTCGGCGGCGGACCGCGAGGTCGAGGCAGGTCGGGTCGGGGTGCAGATGTGCGCCCCGGCCCGGCAGTGCGCCGCGGGAATCGGGGACACAGAAGCCCTCGATCGCCACGACACGCAACAGCTGGTGCTTGGCCGCTCGCTTGCGGCAGCCCACGCAGGTGCGTTCCGGGCGTGCTCGGACATGCGTCCGGCCAGACAACCTCAAGTCTACCCCTCCGGAGGGACCTGGCGCCGCCCTGCCGATTCGGGGCAGGACGGCGACAACCTGACTACGCGTCGCGGGAATCCCCGCGGTCGCTCCCGGCCGGGGCTTCGGTGTCCGGCCGGATGTCGATCCGCCAGCCGGTCAGGCGGGCCGCGAGGCGGGCGTTCTGGCCCTCCTTGCCGATCGCCAGCGACAGCTGGTAGTCCGGCACGATCACCCGGGCGGAGCGCGCGTAGAGGTCCACGATCTCCACACTCGTCACCCTCGCGGGGGACAGCGCGGCCGCGACCATGTCCGCCGGGTCCTCCGACCAGTCGACGATGTCGATCTTCTCGCCGTGCAGCTCGGCCATCACGTTGCGCACCCGGGCGCCCATCGGGCCGATGCAGGCGCCCTTGGCGTTCAGGCCCTGACGGCGGGACCAGACGGCGATCTTGGTGCGGTGGCCGGCCTCGCGGGCGATCGCGGCGATCTCGACGCTGCCGTCGGCGATCTCCGGGACCTCCAGCGCGAACAGCTTCTTCACCAGGCTGGGGTGGGTCCGCGAGAGCGTCACGGACGGGCCGCGGACGCCCCGGCGGACGGCCACCACGTAGCACTTCAGCCGGGTCCCGTGCCGGTAGTCCTCGCCCGGCACCTGCTCCTGCGGCGGGAGGATGGCCTCCAGCTTGCCGATGTCGACCAGGACGTTCTTCGGGTCGTTGCCCTGCTGAACGACACCGGTGACGATGTCGCCCTCCTTGCCCGCGTACTCGCCGAAGGTCTGGTCGTCCGCGGCGTCCCGGAGGCGCTGCAGGATGACCTGCTTGGCGGTCGAGGCGGCGATCCGGCCGAAGCCGCCGGGGGTGTCGTCGAACTCCTTCGGCTCGACACCCTCGTCCAGCTCGTCCGCGTCCTCCAGCGCCCAGACCGTCACGTGCCCGGACTGGCGGTTCAGCTCGACCCGCGCCCGACGGCGGGAGCCCTCGGTGCGGTGGTACGCGATGAGGAGGGCCGATTCGATCGATCCGACCAGCAGTTCGAACGGGATGTTCTTCTCGGTAACCAGCCCACGCAGGGCGCTCATGTCGATGTCCACGGCTACGCCTCCTCTTCCCTCTTTTTTGCGTTCACGTTCATAGGTGGTGCGGTGCTCACTCGTCGTCTTCGGTGCCGTCGTCGTCGGTGTCCTCGATGTCCTCGGCCTCCGACTCGTCGAGCAGCCCCTCGTCTTCCTTGCGGTTGAACTCGACCTGGACCCGGGCACGGGCGATCTCGGCGAACTCCAGGCGGCGCTCCTTGGGGCGGCCGCGGCCCTTCACCGGCTGCACCTCGACCAGGGCGCCGTCCTCGTCGCTCTCCAGCACCCGGGCGACGAGCTCTCCGCCGTCCACCAGGTGGATCTTGGCGAGGCGCCCCTCGGCCCGGAGCCAGTGGCGGGGCTCGTTCAGCGGACGCTCGGCTCCGGGGGACCCGACCTCCAGCACGTACGGGGCGCTGCCCATGACGTCCTCGGCGGCGTCCAGCTTCTCGCTGACCATCCGGCTGAACTCGGCGATCGCGTTCATGTCCACGCCGCCGTCGGCGTCCACGTCGATCTGCACCTGACGGCGATTGCCGGCCTGGGTCACCTTGACCTCTTCGAGGTCGAGACCTGCCGCGGCGGCCAGCGGCTCGAGCAACGCACGCAACCGGTCGGTGGGGGTGGTGCTCATCCGGGTGACTCCTCGGCCGCGTCTGCTGTTGTCGGTAGGTGCTAGCTGAGCCGCAAGCCTATCGGGTCGGACCCCAAACCACCGATTCCGCGAGGCGTGCATGGCCCCGGTACGCACCGCTTGCGAGCAAGGTCACAACGGGCCGGATGGTGATTCTGTAATGATGCACGGCAGCGGGGGCTGCGCGGGCTCCCCCACGACCTCTCCGGGAGCACCCCCATGCTGTCCCTCACTCGGCGGAGCCTGCTCCTCCTCGGCGTGCTGAGTGGCGCCCCGCTGCTGCTCTGCGGGTGCACCGACGAGGACGGCCCGGCGGAGGCGGAACGGAAGAAGGCCGACGCCGACCTGCCGCTGCGCGCCCGCGCCGTCGCCGACACCGACCGGTTGCTGGCCGGGTACGACGCCGTGCTGGCCGGCCCCGGGGCGGCCCAGGGCGACCGGCTCCGGGCACTGCGGGCGGAGGTGGCCGAACACCGGGCCGCGCTGGCCACCGGACTGCCCTCGGGGAGCCCGACGGCCGCTGCCTCGACCACCCCGTCAGCTACCCCGACCCCGGGGGCCCCGGTAGCCCCGACGGCCTCGGTGGCCGAGCTCGCGGCGGCCGAACGGACCACCGCCGGGGCCCGGCTGGCCGACCTGACCGCCGCCTCGCCCGAGCTGGCGAAGCTGTTGGCCGCCGTCTCCGCCTCCGGCGCGCTGCACGCGGTGGTCCTCGGCGACAGCACCCCGGTCACCGGCCCGGCCGCCGCTCCCTCTCCCTCTCCGTCCCCCTCGCCGTCGGCCTCCGCCTCCCCCTCGCCCACCCCACGGCCCGCCGCCGAGACCGCCGCGCTGCAGACCACGCTGGCCGCCGAGCACGCCGCCGTGTACGGCTACGGCGTGGTCGGCGCCCGGCAGCCCGCAGGGCCGCAGCGGGCCGAGGCGCAGACCTGCTACCTCGCCCACCAGGCCGGCCGGGACGCCTGGCAGCGCCTGCTGCACGCCGACGGCGCCACCCCGGCCGCTGCCGCGCCCGGCTACCAACTGCCGTTCCCGGTCGCCGACGCGGCCACCGCCAAGCAGCTCGCGGCCCACATCGAGGTCCAGCTCACCGGCGTGTACACCGCCCTGGTGGCCGCCGGCTCCGGTGAGCTCAGGCAGAGCGCCGCCACCGCGCTGCGCGAGGCCGCCCTGCGCGCCCGGCAGTGGGGCGCCGAGCAGACCGCGCTGCCCGGCCTGCCCGCTGCGGGAAGCGCCACGCCGAGCCCGTCCCCTAGCGCCTGACCAGCGGTTTCCTCCCCATGGCCGACAATGGGCAGGCAGCAGGACCGCGACAGCACGATGGGGCGGCACCAACCGAGAGGCCAGCATGTCGGCAGCAGCAGGGCAGCAGATCACCGTTCCGGCCCGCCTCACGGCCACCGTCCGGGCCCGCGCGGACGAAGCCGAACTGGCCTGGCTGACCGCCCTGCCGGACACCGTCGCCGCCCAACTCGCCCGCTGGGAGCTGACCTTGGAGCGGGTGGTGGAGCCGGGCGGCCGGCTCAGCCTGGTCTGCACGGTGCTCCGCGCCGACGGCACCAAGGCGGTCCTGAAGACCGGCCTGACCACCCCCGAGACCGCGCAGGAGCCCGCCGCGCTCGCTCACTGGGCCGGTCGCGGCGCCGTCCTGCTGCTGGCCGAGGACCCGGCCGGAGCCCTGCTGCTGGAGCGCCTGTACGGGGACATCCCGCTGCGTTCGCTCGCCGAGGGCAAGGCGATGCTGGAGGCCACCAGCCTGCTCCAGCGGCTCTGGATCCCGCCCGCCGACGGCCACCCGTTCCGTACCGTCGCCGACCAGGTCACCGAGCTCTCCGCCGGACTGCGCCGGCACCGTGAACTCTCCCCCGAGGCCCAGCCGTTGGTGGACGAGGCGCTCGAGGTGTCCGCCGCCCTGCTCGCCGACGGCACCGAACACCTGCTGCTGCACGGGGACTTCCAGCACGGCAACGTCCTGGCCGCCGACCGCTCCCCCTGGCTGGCCGTCTCACCCAGGCCGCTGGTCGGCGAACGCGCCTACGACCTGGCCTGGTTGGCCCAGGACCGGCTGGACACCCTGGCCGGCTCCCCCGGCGCGCGCGGCGCCGCCCGCCGCCGCCTGCACCAGCTCGCCGACGCGGTCGAGGTCGACCACGACCGGCTGCGCGGCTGGGCGCTGTTCCGCACCGTCGAGGCGGGCCTGCGACAGCTGGCCGAGGGCTCAACCGACAGCGCCGAGCTCTACCTCGAATTCGCCGACTGGCTCTGACGCAACGGCAGTTGAGCCCCCATCACCGCGTACGGGCGGTACGTGTTGGGGAACCGCACCATCCGGGCCAGGTCCCGGTAGCCCAGCGCCCGGTACAGCCGCCGGGCGGGGGTCTCGGCGTCGATCGCGGACAGGATGCTGCGCGGCTTCCCCGACCGCTCGCAGAGGGTGCGGATCAGCGCACTGCCCACGCCCTGCCCCTGGTACTCCGGCAGCACGTGCAGCTCGGTCACCGCGAACACGTCGTCCAGCCAGTCGCCGTACCCCTGCGCCTCCAGGTGCGGCTCGATCACCGTGCTCCACCAGTGCTCCCGCCGGTTCGGCATCCCGTACCCGAACCCGACCAGCCGCTTGCCGCCGAACGCCCCGAACGCCAGCACCCCGGGCTGCTCCGCATGCCGCGCCACGATCTGCAGCCGGACGGCCACCTCCTCGTCGCTCAGCCCGAACGCGACCGCCTGCACCTCCAGTGCATCGGCCGCCCAGGCCGCCAGGTCCACGGCTTCGATCGTCACCTCGGTGAGCTGCTCCATGCCCCGGACGTTACTACTCCGACGGGCGGTGATCAGTCAGAACAGCACGCTCATGAAGGCACCGACCTCGCGGAAGCCGACCCGGGCGTAGGCCGCCCTGGCCCGCACGTTGTAGTCGTTGACGTAGAGCGAGACGACCGGGGCGACATCACGCAGCGCGTACCCCATGACGGCGGCCATGCCGGTCTCGGAGCGGCCCTGGCCGCGGTGTTCGGGGGCCACCCAGACGCCCTGGATCTGGCAGGCGCCGGCCGTGACGGCGCCGATCTCGGCCTTGAAGACGACCGAGCCGTCCTCGGCGAAGTGCGCGAACGAGCGGCCGCCCGCGACCAGTTCGGCCACCCTGGCCTGGTAGAGCAGGCCGCCGTCACCGGCCAGCGGGGAGATGCCGACCTCCTCGGTGAACATCGCCACGCAGGCGGGCATCAGGGCGTCGATCTCGTTGCGCCGGACCCGGCGGACCTGCGGGTCAGGGGTGATGCCGACGGCGGGCTCGGCGGTGGCCATCAGCGGCTGGTGGGCCCGGACCTCACGGGCCGGGCCCCAACTGCGTTCGAGGCTGGCCCAGAGCATGGCCGTGGGGCCGGCCGGGCCGACGATGGACGAGCAGCGGCGACCCTGCCTGCGGGCCCGTTCGGCGAAGGCGCGGACGGCCTCCGGGACGGCGTTCACCAGGACCAGGTTCGCCCCGGCGTAGCAGAGCGAGGTGAGCCGGCCGTCCTGGTCGAACCAGCCCCACAGCTCGCCGCCGAGCCGCCACGGGTCAAGCCCGACCGCTTCCACCCGGGTGGCCACGAAGGCGTTGGCGACCGGGTCCAGGTGCAGGACCGCCAGCGCGTCGTCGAGATCCTGGGGGTCGAGTACCCGCGTGGTCGCCAGGGCCCGGGCCACCTGGAACGGGCCGGGGAGCATCACACCTCGATCGAGCACAGGCACCTCACACTAGGAACGCTTGTCGCACCCTACTCCGCCGCCCCACCGGAGCAGGGCTGCGGGCCGTCCGTGAGCGGAAGGGTCTCGACGATCTTCGACTCGGGAACGGTCTTGATCACCTCGCCCTTGACGAAGATCTGGCCCTTGCCGTTGCCGGAGGCGACCCCGAGGTCGGCCTCGCGGGCCTCGCCCGGACCGTTCACGACGCAGCCCATGACCGCGACCCGGAGCGGCACCTCCATGCCCTCCAGGCCGGCGGTGACCTCCTCGGCGAGCTTGTAGACGTCGACCTGGGCGCGGCCGCAGGACGGGCAGGAGACGATCTCCAGGCCGCGCTGACGGAGGTTCAGCGACTCCAGGATCTGGTTGCCGACCTTGACCTCCTCGGCGGGCGGCGCCGAGAGCGAGACCCGGATGGTGTCACCGATGCCCTCGGCCAGCAGCGCGCCGAAGGCGACCGCCGACTTGATGGTCCCCTGGAAGGACGGACCGGCCTCGGTGACGCCGAGGTGCAGCGGGTAGTCGCAGGCGGCCGCGAGCTGACGGTAGGCGTTGATCATCACGACCGGGTCGTTGTGCTTGACCGAGATCTTGATGTCGCGGAAGTCGTGCTCCTCGAACAGCGAGCACTCCCAGAGCGCGGACTCGACCAGCGCCTCCGGGGTGGCCCGGCCGTACTTCTCCAGCAGGCGCTTGTCGAGCGAACCGGCGTTGACGCCGATCCGGATCGGCACGCCCGCGTCCTTGGCGGCCTTGGCGATCTCGCCGACCTTGTCGTCGAACTGCTTGATGTTGCCCGGGTTGACCCGGACCGCCGCGCAGCCGGCCTCGATCGCCGCGAAGACGTACTTGGGCTGGAAGTGGATGTCGGCGATCACCGGGATGTTCGCCTTCTTGGCGATGATCGGCAGCGCGTCCGCGTCGTCCTGGGTGGGCACCGCGACCCGGACGATCTGGCAGCCCGAGGCGGTCAGCTCGGCGATCTGCTGGAGGGTGGCGTTGATGTCTGCCGTGACCGTGGTGGTCATCGACTGGACGGAGACGGGTGCGTCGCCACCGACCGCGACGTTACCGACCATGATCTGCCGGGAGACGCGGCGGGTCGCCAGCGGCTTGAGCGGCAGGGCAGGAATTCCGAGCGAGATCGCGGTCATGTGCGCAGGGTTCCCCAAGTCGAGGTGGTGAGTTCCGGCCGGGCGCTCCGATCAACGGGAGGTCAGTTCAGGCGGATCGGGTTGACAAGGTCGGCCACGCCCACTAGGGCCGTGAAGCAGATGAAGACCGCCGCCACCACGTACGCCGCGGGCATCAGCCGTGCGACGTCGAACGGGCCCGGGTCGGGGCGGCGGAGCAGCGCGGCGGCCTTGCGGCGCAGTGACTCCCAGAGCGCCCCGGCGATGTGGCCGCCGTCCAGCGGGAGCAGCGGGAGCATGTTGAACAGGAACAGCGACAGGTTGATCATCGCGAGCAGCCTGACCAGGAAGGTCAGCTGGAAGCTGAGCGGGGCGTCCATCGCGAAGACCTCACCGCCGAGCCGGGCCGCACCGACCATGCCCATCGGGGAGTCCACCGGACGCGGGTCGTCGCTCACGATGGCGTGCCAGAGGCCGGGGATCTTGCCGGGCAGAGCGGCCAGCGCGGTGACGCTGTGCTTGGCCATGCTCGCCATCTCCTCGGTGCTCTCACCGACGCTGAGGTACTTGACCTCGGCGGCCGGGGTGAAACCGAGGAAGCCGGCCGTGACCGTCTCGTTCCTGACCGGGTTCCCGTCCTTGTCGATCTTCGTCACGGTGTTGCTGGTCAGCGTCGCGTTCAGGGTGAGCTGCTGCCCACCGCGCTCGACCACGATCGGCACGGTCTGGCCGGGCGACTTGCGGATGTCGGCCTGCAGCTGCGGGTAGCTGCTGATCGGGTCGCCGGCGAAGGAGACGACCGTGTCACCGGCCCTCAGCCCGGCTGCGGCTGCCGGGCTCGCGGGGTCCTCGTCCTTGCACTTGTCGGTCGCCTTGCTCGCCGCCACCACGCATTTGCTGACCGAGCTCACGGTGGGCACCGCGATCTGCTGGCCGACGACCATGAACAGCACCAGGTAGAGCAGGACCGCGAGGATCAGGTTCATGAACGGGCCCGCGAACATCACGATGACGCGCTTCCACGGCTTCCGGGTGTAGAACATCCGGTCCTCGTCGCCGGGCTTGATCTCCTCGTACGAGGCCTCCCGGGCGTCCTCGATCATCGTGCGCCAGGGCGAGGTGGAGCGCTGGGTGATCCGCCCGTCCGCCCCCGGCGGGAACATCCCGATCATCCGGATGTACCCACCCAGCGGGATGGCCTTGAGGCCGTACTCGGTCTCGCCCCGCTTCCGGGACCAGATGGTCCGCCCGAACCCGACCATGTACTGCGGGACCCGGATGCCGAACAGCTTGGCCGTCGAGAGGTGGCCGAGCTCGTGCCAGGCGATCGAGAACAGCAACCCGAGCACGAAGAGCAGGATGCCGAGCACCCACATCACCATCGTCACTACTGATCCTCCGTCATGCCGCTCCGACCGTCGCCGCTAGCCCGCTGCCAGCTCACGGGCCCGGGCACGGGCCCAGGTCTCCGCGTGGAGTACGTCCTCGACCGTGAGGGAAGTTCCCACCGTGTGTTCGGACACCACCTTCGCCACAGTGTCCACGATCCCCGTGAAAGGCAGCCGGCCGGCCAGGAACGCCTCGACGCACTCCTCGTTGGCGGCGTTGAAGACGGCCGGGGCCGTCCCGCCGAGCGTACCGACCTCGCGGGCCAGGTCCACGGCCGGGAAGGCCTCGTTGTCGAGCGGGAAGAACTCCCAGGTGGCGGCCTTGGTCCAGTCGCAGCCGGGGGCGGCGTCCGGCACCCGGTCCGGCCAGCCGAGGCCGAGCGCGATCGGCATCCGCATGTCCGGCGGGCTGGCCTGGGCCAGCGTGGAGCCGTCGGTGAACTCCACCATCGAGTGCACGACCGACTGCGGATGGACCACGACCTCGATCCGGTCGAACGGCACGTCGTACAGCAGGTGGGCCTCGATCACCTCAAGGCCCTTGTTCACCAGGGTGGCGGAGTTGATCGTGACGACCGGGCCCATCGCCCAGGTGGGGTGGGCCAGGGCCTCGTCGCGGGTGACGCCGGCCAGCTGCTCCCTGGTGCGGTTGCGGAACGGGCCGCCGCTGGCGGTGACCACCAGCTTGCGGACCTCGGCCCGGGTGCCGCCCGCCAGCGCCTGGAACAGCGCGGCGTGCTCGGAGTCCACCGGCACGATCTGGCCGGGCTCGGCGACCGCCTTGACCAGCGGGCCGCCGACGATCAGCGACTCCTTGTTGGCCAGCACCAGCACCCGCCCGGCCCGGAGCGCGGCCAGCGTCGGGCGCAGGCCGATCGAGCCGGTGATGCCGTTGAGCACCGAGTGGCACTCGATCCCGGCCAGCTCGGTGGCGGCGTCCGGCCCCGCCTGGATCTCCGGCAGCGGCCGCCCCGCAGCCAGGGCACCGAGCGCCTCACGCAACGCCGGGACGGCGGCCGGATCGGCCACCGCCACGGTGTGCACACCCAGTTGGAGCGCCTGCTCGGCGAGCAGGCCGACCCGGCCGCCGGCCGCCGACAGGGCGACCACCTTGAACCGGTCGGGGTTGCGCAGCACCACGTCGATGGCCTGGGTGCCGATCGAACCGGTGGACCCGAGGATCACCAGCTCCCGGGGGCCGGTGGGGTCCTTGACGGTCGGTGAGAAGCGCAGCTGCGGGTGGGCGAGCGAGTTCATGCGCCCCATTGTGTCCTGTCGGGCCCGGCGCTACTTCCAGGCCCAGAACTTTCCTTCGGCCTTCCCGCTCGCGTCGACCTCCCACTCGAAGACGCCGACCGCTCCGCGCAGCGCGGCGAACTCGGGCGAGTCGCTGGTGAAGATCAGCGAGCCACGCCAGCTGTTGCCGCCGCTCTCGGTGATCGTGCCGACGCCCGCGCCCTGCCAGGTCGCGCTCGCGCCGGTCGGGCTCATCAGGATGCCCTGCCCCTCGCCCTGCAAGGTCCCGTCCGCGCGTAGTCGGGCCGCGTACGTCCCGAGGTCGTTCACCTCGACGCCGAGCAGTGTCCCGCTGCCGGCGAACGACGTCTCCACCGTGGGCGCCAGGCCGTGCTCCCCCGCCACCACCCGCTGCCCCGTGGTCTGTCCAGATTCCTGTCCGATGAGGTCACCGAGCATGACGATCTCCCTTCCTCCCTTCCGGACTACGCCCGCCCGGTGGAGGTGTCAACTCAGGCAGATGCCCCGTCACCGGTGGTCGGTGACGGGGCATCAGAGGGTGACTCAGAGATCGAGGCCGGTGAGCACCAGGACCTTCTCGTACGTGAAGTCGCCCATCGCGTACTTGACGCCCTCGCGGCCGACGCCGGAGTCCTTGACGCCGCCGTACGGCATCTGGTCGGCCCGGTACGACGGGGCGTCACCGATCACCACGCCGCCGACCTCCAGCACCTGGTGCGCCTTGAAGGCGGACTGCAGGTCGTGCGTGAAGACGCCGGCCTGCAGGCCGAACTTGGAGTCGTTGACCGCGGCGAACGCCTCCTCGGTGGAGTCCACCTTGTGCAGCGAGAGCACCGGGCCGAACACCTCGGCGGTGGCCAGGATCGCGTCGTCCGGCAGCTCGGCGAGCACGGTCGGCGCGTAGGCCGCACCGTCGCGGGTGCCGCCGGCCAGCAGCTTGGCGCCCTTGGCGACGGCGTCGTCGACCCAGGACTCGACGCGCTTGGCGGCGTTCTCGTCCACCAGCGGGCCGACGTCGGTGGCGTCGGCGCCCGGGTCGCCGGTCACCTGGGCCTGCACCTTGGCGACCACCTTCTCCACCAGCGCGTCGTAGACCGTCGCGTCGGCGATCACCCGCTGCACCGAGATGCAGGACTGGCCGCCCTGGTAGTTGGCGAACATCGCGATCCGGGTGGCGGCCCACTCCAGGTCGGCCTCGGAGGACCAGTCGGCCAGCACCACGGCCGCGGCGTTGCCGCCGAGCTCCAGGGTGACGTGCTTGCGCGGCACCGAGTCCATGATCTGGTAGCCGACCTTGTCCGAACCGGTGAACGAGATCACCGGCAGGCGCGGGTCCTGGACCAGCGCGGGCATCTTCTCGTTCGGCACCGGGAGCACGCTCCAGGAGCCGGCCGGCAGCTCGGTCTCGGCCAGGATCTCGCCGAGCACCAGCGCGGAGAGCGGGGTGGCCGGGGCCGGCTTGAGGATGATCGGGGCGCCGACCGCGATCGCCGGGGCGACCTTGTGGGCGACCAGGTTCAGCGGGAAGTTGAACGGGGCGATGCCCAGCACCACACCGCGCGGGAAGCGGCGGACCACCGCGAAGCGGCCGACGCCGCCCGGGTCGGTGTCCAGTCGCATGGTCTCGCCGTTGGTCCGGCGCGCCTCCTCGGCGGCCCAGCGGAACACCGAGGCGGCCCGGCCGACCTCACCGCGGGCCCACTTGATCGGCTTGCCGTTCTCGGCGGTGATCAGCCGGGCGATCTCCTCCGTACGCTCCGTCAGCCGGCGGGCGACGTGGTCGAGCGCGGTGGCCCTGACGTGCGCGGGGCTCGCGGCGAAGGCCGGGGCGACGGCGACGGCGGCGTCCAGCGCCTCCTCCACCTGGGCGTCGGTCGGCACGCTGACCTTGCCGACCAGGCTGCCGTCGTACGAGTGGTGAACCTCGAACTCGGCGTCACCGGTCGCCCGGCGGCCGGCCAGCCAGAACTCATGGGTGGTGGTCACGGTCGTACCGACCCTTCTGTGGTGGGAGAGCTACTCACCCACGGTAGGGCTGGCGGCCCACGGAGCGGATTGGACACGACGGAGCAGAGCCGCAGGTGCCCACTACAACGTGGAGCGTGCTGCCCGTACCGCTCAGTCCTCGCCGGAGCGCAGCGCGAGCCAGAGCTCCATCCGGGCGTCCGTGTCGTCCAGCGAACGCCCGAGCAGTTCCTCCACTCGCCGCATCCGGTACCGCAGGGTGTGCCGGTGCACGCCGAGGTCGGCGGCGGCCGCGTCCCACTGCCCGTGCCGGGAGAGCCAGGCCCGCAGCGAGGCGACCAGGTCGCCCCGGGCCGTCCGGTCGTGGTCGCGCAGCGGGCGGAGCAGGCCCTCGGCGAAGGCGGTGACCGCCTCCTCGCCGAGCAGCGGCAGCAGCGAACCGGCGCCGACCTCCTCGTGGTCGACGGCCCGCTTGCCACCCCGGAGGGCGACCGCCAGGGCCCGTTCGGCCTGCGCGAAGGCCGTGCCGGCCTCCTCCACCGACGCGGCCGCGGAGATGCCGAGCGCCAGGCCCTCGTGCTCCTCGATCGCGCCCAGGCAGGCCCGGTGGGCCGCGCCGTTGTCGGGGGCGAGCACGATCAGCCGGGGGCCGTTCGGCCCGTCCTCGCGGGAGATCAGCAGGCGTTCGGCGACCCGGCTGCCGGCCTGTTCGGCGCGGTCGCCGAGCTCGCCGAGCGCCTCCGGGTCGGCGGTCGGCCCGGCTCCGCCGACCAGCACCCGGACGGTGCCCTCGGGCAGCCCGCCGAACAGCCCGGCAGCGACCTGACGGGCCGTCACTATCTCGCCCGCGAGCACCATGCCCAGCAGCGCGGCGCCCATTCGCTCCTCGGCCTGCCGCAGCTCGCGGGAGCGCTCCAGGGTCAGGGTGAGCAGCGCGACGGCGGCGTTCAGCACGTACCGCTCGGTGGGGGTGATCCGATCCTCGGTGCCGACCGCGAGGAAGCCGCGCGGGCGGCGGTCCGCGCCGAGCGACTGGACCACCACGTAGTCCTCGTCGGCGGTGTCGATCCCCGGCGCCCGGCCCTGCAGCGCGGCCGAGGACGGCGCCGGGC
>NZ_JBFUMY010000140.1:0-6234 GCF_054049135.1 Kitasatospora sp. P5_F3
CCCGACTGCGACGTCAGCGACGCCGGGTCCAACTTCGACGACCGTGCCGGCGCCCTCAGCGCCCGGGGTGAAGGGCAGCGGGAGGCTGTACCGGCCTTCGCGGTGGTAGACGTCGAGGAAGTTGACCCCGGATGCGGCGACCTCCACGATCGCCTCGCCCGGACCCGGCCGCGGCTGGTCCACCTTGGCCTCCTGCAGCACCTCGGGACCGCCCACTTCGTACACCTGAATCGCTCGCATGGCCCTCCAATAACGGCTCGTCCCCCACCAACCCCGTTGATGGCGATCCGATTCCCGGCAAGCAGACCAGCCCGCCGCCCCCGCCGAGAGCTGAGACGCCTGCTTTGCACCCGGGTCTGGGACAGGAGACCGAGGCCGTCAAGGGTCGACAGTCCGCTCGATCGAAGTCATCCCCACGCCCCGCAAGATCCGGCAGCCAACGACGTTCCAGGCACCCGCGCCGCATCGTGCCGCCCGAGATCATGCCGCGAGGCAGAAGGCCCGTAGCCACGACAGCCCAACGCATGACGTGGTAAGCCACCGGCTCAACCCAAGATCAAGTTCTGGCGGGTTTCTGCCGTATCTGGGTCACACCCCTTGAACAGGTGAGGGCCTTCCGGTTCGGTGTGGATTACGACGTCTACACCTGGCCGAAAGGCCCTCGTGCCCCACCGTAATGCACCCCTGACCGAGACCGGCCGACTGCGTCTGGCCCGCTGTGTGGTCGAGGACGGCTGGCCCCTGCGCCGGGCCGCCGAACGCTTCCAGGTCTCACCGACCACCGCCCAGCGATGGGCCGACCGGTACCGCGCCCTGGGCGAAGCGGGCATGGTGACCGCTCCAGCCGTCCCCATCACACGCCGCGCCGGACACCGACCCGGACCGAACGCCGGATCATCAAGGTCCGCCTCCTGCGCCGCTGGGGACCGGCCCGTATCGCCCACCTGCTCGGCCTGGTCCCCTCGACCGTCCACCGCGTCCTGACCCGCTACCGGCTGACCCGCCTCGACCGCGCGACCGGGCACGTCATACGCCGCTACGACGCGAGAAACCCGGCGAGCTCGTGCACGTCGACATCAAGAAGCTCGGCAACATCCCCGACGGCGGCGGACACAAGGTCCTGGGCCGGCAAGCGGGCCGCAAGACCCGCAGGAACGCCGGCTACAGCTACCTGCACACCGCCGTCGACGACCACTCCCGCCTCGCCTACAGCGAGATCCACGCGGACGAGAAGAAGGAGACCGCCACCGCCTTCTGGCAACGGGCCCACGCCTTCTTCACCGGCGCTGGGATCACCGTCGAACGGGTTCTGACCGACAACGGCTCCTGCTACCGCTCACGCGACTGGCGCGACAGCCTGGCGGCGGCCGGGATCACCCACAAACGAACCCGGCCCTACCGGCCCCAGACCAACGGCAAGGTCGAACGCTTCAACCGCACCCTGCTCGACGAATGGGCCTACGCCCGCCCCTACCGGTCAGACATCGAACGCCGCGAAGCGTTCCCCGGCTGGCTCCACTCCTACAATCACCACCGCGGACACACCGCACTCGCAGGCAAACCACCCGCAAGCCGCGTCCCCAACCTAACGAGGCAATCGCCGGTGCCCTGGACCGCTGGACCTGGACCGTTCGCGCGGGCCGATCGAGTCCTCCCCACGGAGGCCGGAGACGAAGTTGCCGCCCGGACAGCGGATCGTGGTGCTGCCGAGCTCCCGGACGAGTTCCACGACGTCCGTGCGGAACCCGTCCTCGTTCGCGCTCGGGTGCTCCGGCTCGTGGAACCCGGTCAGGTGCCAGGCCGGCAGCATCCGAGCTGTATGGATGGGAGTGGCGGCAGACGCAAAGATATTCGCACACGTGAGCGATATCCTGGAGGGTGGTTCAGGCTTCGACGGGCAGACGGGCGGCCAGCCGGCCCCGGTAGTAGTCCACCACCACGGCGACCATGATGACCAGTCCGGTGATCATCTGTCGCTGGAAGTCGGAGACGCCCATCAGCAGCAGGCCGTTGGTGAGCACACCGAGCAGGCAGGCGCCGAGCAGGGTGCCGATCATCGAACCCTTGCCGCCGGAGAGCGAGGCCCCGCCGATCACCACCGCCGCGATGGCGCTGAGCTCGTAGCCGCTGCCCAGGATCGGGCTGGCGATGTTGAGCCGGGCCATGTACGTGACGGCGGCGATGCCGACGGTGAGACCGCTGATCACGAAGACGGCGACCTTGACGATCGAGGTGCGGTGGCCGGAGAGCCGGACCGCCTCCTCGTTGCTGCCGATGGCGAAGACCAGGCGGCCGAACACGGTGCGGGTCAGCACCAGATGACCCACCGCGACCATCGCCAGCGCGATCCAGAAAAGGGTCGGGATGCCGAGCACGGTGGAGGTGCCGAACAGGCTGAACCCGGCCGGGAAGTCGTACACGGTCTTGGCGTTGGTGTACTGGAGGGCTGCGCCGCGCGCCACGTTGAGCATTCCCAGCGTGATGATGAACGACGGCACCCGCCAGCGCTCCGAGACGAAGCCGTTGACCAGCCCGCAGCCCATCCCGACCAGCGCCGAGACCAGCACCGCGAGCAGGATCGCGACCGGGGTGGAGAGACCGTGCGCGGTGAGCAACGGGCCGGCCACCACCGCCGACAGAGCCATCACCGAGCCGACCGACAGGTCGATGCCGCCGACCAGGATGACGAAGGTCATGCCGACCGCGAGCATGGTGTTGAGGGTGATCTCGGTGGCGATGTTGGTGAGGTTGTCCGAGGTGGCGAACTTCGGTGCGGCGACGGTGAAGACGACCACCAGGGCCAGCAGGGCGATCCCGATCCCCGCCTCCCCCATGACCTGGCGGGCGAGCAGAGCCGCGGAGCGGGGTTTGCGGGTGAGGGCGGCAGAGGTGGTCATCGGGTGTCACCGTTCGTTGAAGTGGCGTCGGCCGGCGTGCCGGTGGCGGATGCCTCAGCTGTCGGACGCTCGGCTGCCGACGCGTCAGCAGGGGATGCGTCAGCTGCGGGATCCGTGCTGGAGAGCGTCGCGGAGGCGGGGGCGGAAACGTAGCCGGAGTAGGCCAGGGTCAGGATGTGCGAGCTGTCGAACTCCTCGCGGGGCACCTCGCCGGCGATCCGGCCCCGGGAGAAGACCAGGATCCGGTCGCAGATGCCCATCAGTTCGGGCAGGTCGGAGGAGACGACCAGCAAGGCCTTTCCGGCCCGGGCCAGATCCACCAACTGCTGGTGGATCTCGTAGCGGGCACCGACGTCGATGCCCCGGGTCGGCTCGTCCACCATCAGGACGTCGGTGTCGGCCAGCAGCCAGCGGCCGAGCACGACCTTCTGCTGGTTCCCGCCGGAGAGAGTGCGGACGGGGTGCCGGACGCCAGGGGTGCGGACGGCGAGGCTGTCCACCGCGTGCTGGGCCAGCCGGTTCTCCTCCGCCCGCCGGAGCAGGCCGCCCCAGGAGACCTTGTGGGTCGCGGTCAGGGTGACGTTGGCAGCCAGCGGCATGTCGAGCACCAGCCCCTGGCTCTTCCGGTCCTCGGTGAGCAGGCTGATGCCGTGCCGCACCGCGTCCCTGGGGGTCCGGAGCCGCGCCGGTACGCCCTTGACCAGGACCTTTCCGCCGACGGCCCGGTCCGCGCCGAACAGCGCCCGGACCGTCTCGGTCCGGCCGGAGCCGACCAACCCGGCCACCCCGACCACCTCGCCGGCCCGGAGCGCGAAGCTGACGGGCTGTCCGTCCTGCGGCTGGAGCCCCTCCGCCCGCAGCAGCTCCGGACCGGGCTCACCGGGCAGGTACGGCGGGTACTCGTGCTGGAGATCCCGGCCCACCATCAGCCGGATCACCTCGGCGGTGTCGGTGTCGGCGAGGTCGCGGGTGGTGACGTATCGTCCGTTGCGGAAGACCGTCATCCGGTCGCCTATCTCGAACACCTCCTCCAGGTGGTGCGAGATGTAGAGCACGGCAGTACCGCGCGCGGTGATCCGGCGCAGCAGGGTGAACAGGCGCTCGGTCTCCCGGGGAGTCAGGGTCGCGGTGGGTTCGTCCATCACCAGGACCCGGCAGTCCTGCCAGAGCGTCCGGGCGATCTCCAGCAACTGCATCTGGGCGATGCCGAGCCGCTCGACTTTCGTCCGGGGGCTGATATCCAGGCCGACCTCGGCGAGCAGTTCGGCAGCGCGGCGGTTCAGCTCGCGGCGGTCGACCAGGCCGAACCGCCGCGGGAAGTTCTGCAGGAAGAGGTTCTCGGCGACGGTGAGGTTCGGCAGCAGGTTGAGCTCCTGGTGCACCACCTGGACGCCGGCCCGGATTGCGGCGGCCGTGTCGGCGGGCCGGTAGGGCTCGCCGCCGAGGGTCATGCCGCCGCAGTCCGGCTGCTGGATGCCGGCCAGGATCCGGACCAGGGTCGACTTGCCGGCACCGTTCTCGCCGAGCAGGGCGTGCACCTCGCCGGGGAGCAGTTCGAGCCGGACATCGTCGAGGGCCTGGACGCCGGGGAAGTGCTTGCTGATACCGACGGCAGCGAGCACCGGGGCCGGAGGGCTGGTGTCGGGTGTGTTCATGGGGTGGGCTCGCCTTCCGGCTGGGGGCGCGGGTCGGATGCGGATCGAGGGTGCGGATCGGGGCGCGGGCCCGTGGCGGGTGGGCCCGCCACAGGCCGGGGGCCAGGTCAGCCGAGGTCGGCCTTGGTGATCACCTTGACGTCGGTCTTCACCCAGGTGCTCACCTGCTGGCCGGCGATCTCGTTCATTGCCACGTCGATGCCGTCACCGGCCTGCTTGGCGGCGTACTGGTCCACGGTCGCCACCACGGTGCCGTCCTGGACGTACGGGTGGATGGCGTCGATATTGTCGAACGAGGTGACCTTGATCTGCCCCTGCTTCTTGGCCGCCGCGATGGCCTTGATCGCGCCCAGCGCCATGCTGTCGTTGGAGGCCATCACGCCCTGCAGGTCGGGGTGAGCGGTGATCAGGTTGGTGGTGATGGTGTAGGCCTGGTCGGTCTCCCAGTTCGCGGACTTGGAGTCGAGCACCTGGAGGCCGCCAGCCGTGGCGGCGGCCTCGAAACCGGCCTTGCGCTGCTGGGCGTTGGCCGCGCCCGAGACGCCTTCGAGGATGATCACCTTGCCGCCTGCGCCGAGCGCCTTGGCCAGCACCTCACCGGACTTCTGGGCGCCGGCGGTGTTGTCCGGGCCGACGAAGGGGACGTCGAGGCCGGCGGACTTGAGCGCGGCATCGTCCAGCTTGACGTCGATGTTGACCAGCTTCATCCCGGCCTTGGAGGCGCGCTGCAGCGGGGCGACCAGGGCGCGGGAGTCAGCGGGAGCGAGCACCAGGGCGGCGGCCTTGTCGGTGATGCACTTGTTGATGGCGGCGATCTGGCCGTCGATGTCGGTCTCGTTCTGGATGCCGGTCGCGTTGAGGGTCAGGTCTCCGCGCTGTCCGGCGTGCTCCACGGCTCCCTTCTGCATGGCCTGGAAGTACTCGTTGCCGAGCGACTTCATCACCAGGCAGACCGTGGGCTTGCCGCCCTTCGCGGTCGTGCTGGTCGACTTGGAGCTGTCGCCCTCCTGTCCGCAGGCGGTAAGGGTGGTGACCAGGACGAGAGCGGTGCARGCGGTCAGGGCGAGCTTGGCGTTCATGAGGGTGCGGCCTTTCGGGTGGGGGGCGGGGTGTGGTGGCACGAAGGTGGAGCAGGCGCGGTGGGGGGATGTCGCGCGATATGTGACGCTTCGTCAGAACGGGACGCCGGCCCGGAGGGCGACGTTGGCGTAGGGAGTGGCCTCGCCGGTTCGGACAATGACGCGGGCGGAGCGGGTGAGCTCCTTGAAGCGCTCGTGCGGGAGCCGGCCGACCGCGCCGGTGAGGCCGTGCTGCTCGAACCGGCTGTCAAGACCGGCCAGCAGGACCGGGTCGGTCAGCTCCTCGGCCAAGTCGGCGTGCTCGACCACGAGTTCGTCGAGGACCGCCGCCAACACCGGCAGGAACGGCGGGTCGCCGCGCCGCCAGACCAGGTCGATGCTCTCCACGCCCGGCGGCACCGGAAGTCCCGGGTCGGCGACCACCAGCAGGTCGCCGTGGCCGAGCGAGCTGATCAGCTGGAGCAGCCGGGGGTGCCAGAGGCCGTCAGTGCGCATGCCGCACCTCGGTCCGCTGGACCGACCCGGCGGCTGCGGCGTCGGCCGGCTCGGCCGCCGCCAGCAGGGCGTCCACCTCGGCCCGGGTGGGCAGCGAGTGCTGCGCGC
>NZ_JBFUMY010000141.1:0-6118 GCF_054049135.1 Kitasatospora sp. P5_F3
GCCGGAGCCCGGGGCCGGGGGGGGTGCCCGGGGCTCCGGCCGTGGGAGGCGTCGACCGCCTGGAGGAACGGCCGACCTGCCCGGCGGCCCGCAACTCGGGGGCGGGGGCTGCCGTGCCCGGAATGCTAGACCTCGCCCGATGGGCAGGGATAGAGCTGTGACCAGGCATTTTCAGGGCGCGAACATGCCAGCACAGGCCGCCGGCCGTTGGTCGGCCCGGCTCAGTCTGCCGGTCCGGCTGGTCCGGCGGACCTGGCGATCGTCACTAGCCGATCGGCGATCCGGCGGACCAGCCCGGCGGCGGCACCGAGGAACTCCCTGCGCTCCGGCAGGCCGGCCGCACTCCCGAAGCTCGGTGCGAAGTGGTAGCCGAGCAGGGCGGCGGCACAGGCGGCCGCGTCCCGGGCGGCGGCCAGGGTCTCGATGTCCGGATGCTCCTCGTCAGGGCCGGCCGCCCGGCCGAGGTCACCGACCAGCATGCTGGTCCGCAGCATCAGCACCAGCCGCTCGTGGTCGGGAAGGTCCGGGGAGACACCCGCCAGCACCTCCTCCCGCACCGGCCCGTACGCCTGCCGCAGCGCGGCCAAGTCCTCACCGGCCTGCCCTGCGGCCGTCTCGGCACCGACCAGATGCGCCTCGGCTGCGCCGAGCAGCGCGGTCGCCAGCATCACTGCGCGCACCTCCGCACCGGTCACCTCATCCGGCTGCCAGTCGATCCCCAGCACCGCGAGCGCCTCGCGCAGTTGGTCGGCGTGGTCGTGTGCGTGATCCGCCATGCGGAGTCCCTTCCCGGAGACGACTCTCAGACTCTACGAACGTCACGGCCGGAATCGGCTGACCGGCACTGTGACCGTCGGCTCACGTCCGACCCCAGCGTGGGGAGCGGCCCAGGGCGACCAGGATCTGTTCGAGCGGGCCGGTCCCCGAGTCTGCGGGCAGGGCGGGCCGGAAGGCGCTGCCGGGGGCGAGCCGGGAGTCGTCGTCGGGCACGGCGAGCGCCACCGTCAGTGCGACGTCCAGCAGTTCCGGGTCTGCGTGGTAGTCGAGCCCGAGGCAGGCGGCCAGGTCCCAGCCGTGCGCCACCGCGTCGACGAGGTGGAAGCCGACGGCCTGGCCGGCTGGGAACGGGAGCGGACTGCTGAACTCGGGAAGGGTGAAAAGCTGGTCGGGTGCAGCCAATTCGGCGAAGGCGGCCAGCGCCTGTGCTGCCGCCGCCTCGTGGCGAGCTGGGAGGTCGTCCGAGACCGGCCCGACCTCCCAGTGGCCGAGGTCCCCGCCCCGCCCGCGTGCGGCGGCGGCGAAGCCCAGGTGCTGGGCGGTCAGGTGGGCGAGCAGTTCGCCGAGCGTCCAGTCGGCACAGGGCGTGGGCCGGGCGAGGTCGTCGGAGGTGATCCGGCGGGCCAGGTCGATGCTGATCCGGACCGCGAGTGCGTCGAGGCGGCGCAGTCGGCCGAAGGCTTCCGGCTCCATGGTGGTAGGCATCTGCTGACGATGTTGCCGGGACAGGTCGGCAGTCAAGCCGGCTGAGGTTCACGGCTGGGGGTCCGTCACATCTGGTCCCACCCGCTTACCTGCTGCTGGGACACTTCCACCCACGCCCCGTGCGGCGGACCGACCGCGACGACCGTGGTCCTGAGCGAGTCGCTCAGAGAGTCGTCGAGGACGGCACCGAAGATCACGTTCGCATCCTGGTCCGCCGCCTCGGTCACCAGCGCGACCACCTCCTGGACCTCCTCGTACCGCAGCTCCGAGCTGCCGGCCACCGAGATGATCACTCCCTGCGCGGCCAGGAGGTTCTGCTCCGTCAGCTGGCTGCTGATCGCGGACGCCGCCGACCTGGCCGCCCGGCCGGCGCCGGATGCCTCACCGATCGCGATGAGAGCGGGGCCCGCGCCCGTGAGCATCTGGCGGACCGCCCCGTACCCGATACTGATCAGCCCCGGCGTGGTGGTCAGATCGGTGATGCCCCGCACGGCGTTGACCAGCACCTGGTCAGCCATCCGGAACCCGTCCATGATGCTGACCTGGTGCCCCGAGAGCGAGAGCAGGCGGTCATTGGGGATCACCATGACGGCGTCGCACGCCATGGTGATCCTCTTGATCCCCTCATCGGCCTGGCTGGTTCGGCGCCGGCCCTCGAAGCTGAAGGGCCGGGTCACCACGCCGATGGTGAGGGCGCCCAGACTGCGAGCGATGGACGCGACGACCGGGGCGCCTCCGGTGCCGGTCCCGCCACCCTCCCCGCAGGCGACGAACACCAGCTCCGAGCCGCTGAGCACCTCGGCGATCGCGTCGCGGTGCAGCTCTGCGGCCTTCCGGCCGACCTCCGGGTTCGCACCCGCGCCGAGCCCGCGAACGAGCTCCTTCCCGATGTCCACCGTGACGTCGGCATCGCTCATCAGCAGGGCCTGGGCGTCCGTGTTGATCGCGATGAACTCGACGCCGGCCACCCCGACTTCGATCATCCGGTTGACGGCGTTCACACCGGCGCCGCCGACACCCACGACCTTGATCGCCAGATCCTGTGCGGTGAACCCCCTCGAGGGCCTCGGACCGCTCCGGCCACCACTCGGCTGCGGCGGCCGCCAGCCGACGTTGCGCGTCAGGGCCAGCTGGTCGCCCTGACCGGTCTGGCTGTGGCTCGGCGCCGGGAACCGCCGGTCGACGAGGTTCTGCGTCACCGTACGAGCCACCGTGCCGAGCGAGAGCAGCTCCGGGGCGTGCTGCACCCCCGAGGTCAGCACCTTGAGCAGTTCCCCGGTGAAGGCGGTGTTGCGCTCGCCCGGCGGGGCCAGCGAGATCGAGTCCCGGGCGGAGGACGTGAGGGTGTAGGCGCTCGCCGCCGCGAGTTGCCGCTCCACGAAGGAGGTGAGATCGGCCATCGGATGGGCCATACCGCTGAAGCAACAGTCGAGCAGCACAACGGCGTTCGTGGCGCGGCGCTGCTGAATGAGGTCACGCGCCACGCTGAAACGCAGCGCCCGGAACAGCAGGTTGTCCGAGGTCGTGGACGCCATGGTGAGCAACAGGTCGGAGTCGATAGTCGATCCGTGCCCCGCGTAGTAGACGAGCACGGTGTCCTGCGCCGCTCGCGCCGCCGAGTGGACGGCTTCGAGCACCGGGCCCGAGTCGGTCGGATTGAGGATCGTCGTGCAATGCTCCGGCGGGAGGCCCCAGAGCCGCGAATCCGTCAGCGCGTCCCGAAGGTCGGTCAGGTTCCGTTCGACCGCAGGCAGCGGCTGCCATCGCTCGGGCTCCGCATAGGCCGAGACGCCGATCAGCAAGGCCCTGGACAGCTCGGGATCGGGCAGCCGGCTCACGCGCCCGCCCCACGGTCCGGCACGTTCCCGGGCGGAGTCTCCAACTGCCGGTACAGCGCCAGGACTTCCTCGGCGCTGCGGGCCCTGGTGACATCGATCTCCACGGTCCGGTCCCCGTGTGTGATCTTGAGCCGAACTCCCGGGCGACGCCCGGCCAGCCAGCCGCACAGCGCCTGGACCACGGTCACCCCGACGCCACCCGCACCGAAGGCGAGCAGCAGGCCCTCGCTCAACACCCCCATGGCGCCCGGGACTTCCCCGCCGGCCAGCTCGTCGATCTGCACCGATCGCAGGTCCGGGTCGGACAGCAACGCCCGTTTCAGTGACGCGACTTCGGCGCCGGAGCGGTCGGTTCCGGCGATACCCACAGCCATCTGCATGGCCCAAGTGTGTCCGGTCGTGCACCCCCGCGTCCCGATTCCGATCCGATTCGACGGACTCCGGCCGCTCAGCGCCGGTCCGGCGGCAGCAGGACCGCGAGGCCGTCCAGGATCCGCTCGAGGCCGAAGTCGAACCGGGCGTCCATGTCGGGATCGGTCAGGTCGCCGGCCAGGGCGACCAGGTTGGGGTAGGTCTCGGGCGGCAGGGCGCGCAGGCGCTCGCCCGCGGCGGTGACCACCTCGCGGCGGCCGGCCCCCATCGTCTCGGCGGCCGCGAGCGGGGACTGCTCCTGCAGCACGAAGCCCTGCACGTAGGCGCCCAGCAGGTAGGAGGCCATCGCAGCGTCCAGGTCGGAGAAACCGGCCGCACGGAGGCGGTCGAGCTGATCCTCCATCAGCCCCAGCAGGTGGCGTCCGGGCGCGAGGCGGCCCGCGACGACCTTGGCCGCGTCCCGCTTGTCCAGCAGCAGCCGGCGGTGCCGCAGGCCGTACTCGCGGAACTGCTCGCGCCAGTCGCCGGTCCGGGGCGGCGGTTCGGCATCGGCCATCAGCTCGTCGTTGAGCAGGTCGAGCAACTCTTCCTTGTTGCGGACGTGCCAGTACAGCGAGGCCGCCTTGACGCCGACCTCGGCGGCGACCTTGCGCATGGACAGGCCGGCCAGGCCGTCCCGTTCCAGTACCCGCAGAGCCGCCTGGGCCAGGGACTCCCTGGTCAGACCGGGTGCCGACGCGTCGTCCTGTGCGGGCACGGGCACCGCCCCTCCTGTGCGTCCGGGATTCCGCTTGCAATCTAACACCGTTAGGGGCATTCTGGGCCGCCATCCTCCCTAACACCGTTAGGGATTGTCGACCGGAGGGGTCCCCGATGGAGAGGTCGAGTACGCCGCGCAAGCGGCTCGCGCTCGCGACGCTCTGCGTCACCATGTTCATGGCCATGCTGGACAACGTCATCGTCAACATCGCGCTGCCCCGGATCGGGCAGGACCTGCACACCGGAATCAGCGGCCTCCAGTGGGTCGCCGAGGGCTACAGCCTGGTCTACGCCGCGCTGCTGCTGACCGGCGGTGCGCTCGGTGACCGCTACGGCCGTACCCGGGTGTTCCGGCTCGGCCTCGCGCTGTTCACGGCCGGATCGGCCGCCGCCGCGATGGCCGGCACGCCCGGGCTGCTGATCGGCGCCCGGATGCTCCAGGGGGTCGGCGCCGCGCTGCTCACCCCCGGCAGCCTGGCCATCCTCCGGCACGTCTTCACCGACGAACGCGAACGGGCCCGCGCGATCGGCCTGTGGTCCGGGGTCTCCGCGCTCGGGCTCTCGATCGGGCCGGTGATCGGCGGCCCGATGGTGGACGCGTTCGGCTGGGCCAGCGTGTTCTGGATCAACGTCCCGGTCGGGATCGTCGGCCTGGTGCTGGCCGCCAGGACCCTGCCCGACCTCGCCCCCCGCGCCCGCCGGATCGACCTGGCCGGCCTGGCACTCTCCGCCGCCGGCCTGGGCGCGCTGGTCTACGGGCTGATCGAAGGCCCCGCCCGGGGCTGGACCGACCCCCGCATCCTCGCCTGCGCGGCCGCCGCAGCCGTCCTGCTCACCGTCTTCGTGCTGCTCGAACTCCGCCTCGCCGAACCGATGCTGGAGCTGCGGCTGTTCCGCGACCGGGTGCTCTGCGGCGCTCTGTTCAGCGGCTTCATGGTCAGCTTCGGCATGTTCGGCGCGATGTTCTTCCTGCCGCTGATGCTCCAGGGTGTGCTCGGCTGGGCTCCCACCGACGCCGGCATCGCGGGCCTGCCGATGACCGCGGCCATCGTGCTCGCCGCCCCGCTCTCCGGCCGGCTGACCACCCGGTACGGCCCCAGGCTCCCGGTCGTGCTGGGCATCGCCCTGTGCGCGGCCGGTCTCGGCGGCCTGTCGCTGTACGGCGACCAGGCGCGCTACCCCGAGTACCTCTGGACCCTCGGCACGATGGGCCTCGGCATGGGCCTGACCTTCACCCCGGTGTCGATCGCCGTCCTCCAGCGGGTCAGCGCCGACCTCACCGGCATGGCATCGGCCACCATCAACACCCTGCGCGAACTCGGCGGCGTCCTCGGCATCGCCGTCCTCGGCGCCCTGCTGGCGAACCGTCTGACCGACGGTCTCACCAGCTCCTTCGACCGGCTGGGCCTCCCCGCCGAGGCAGTCGGCCGAGCCGCCGACGGCTTCGTCGGCCACAGCGGCGGCGCGACCGCGGCCGGAGCCCTGCCAGGGCCGGTGCAGGCGGCCGTCGACCACGCCTTCGTCGACGGCCTGCACCTCGCGCTGCGCTGCGGCTCCGCCGCACTCGCCGTCACCGCCGTGCTGGTCGCCCTGCTGCTCGGCCGGGCCGGCGGCGCGGCGCGGACGACCAGCGGGCAGCCCGCTGCCGGTGACACCCACCTGGTGCC
>NZ_JBFUMY010000142.1:0-5966 GCF_054049135.1 Kitasatospora sp. P5_F3
GGCGTGTACGTGTGGCTCTTCGGGGCGAGGACCTCACCGTTCAGGCGACAACGCCGGAACCAGCTGAGGAACACAAGGACGGTGACGAGGAAGAGGGGTATGGTCCAGCGCCCGGTCTCGAAGTACAGCTGGGAGCCGGTCCCGTCGGTCACTGCGAGCACGACCTGCTCGACGGCCTGCAGGAGCAACAGCACCTGCGTGGCCACCGCCAGGACTCTGGGATCGCGGGTGCTTGGGATGGCGGAGGACGGCATGGCGCTCAAGGCTCCTGAAGGCTTGTGTGCGGCAAGTTCGCCGCATGATCGTTCAGACATTAGTGGAGACTGCATTACCCGTTTCACGCGCTCTTTCTCAGCCGTACACCGTGCCTGCGCCCGCTCCCGCTTGAGGCGATCCGGGTTCGGACGGGCAGCCCCGGCCGAGCCTGTCGGCGGCTCCGCGCTGTTGCGGGCTTGGTCGGCGAGGGTTGCTGTGGGGAAAGGAAGCAGGGGCGGCGCGAGCCACGCGGCTGGGTACTGCAGGCGACGACGGGCCGGCAGCGGGGGTACCGGTGCCGGCGCATCGGTTGCTCTTGCTTTTGTCAGCTGGTGTAGATGTTGCTGATCTGTTCCGGGGTGAGTGTGTAGGGGTAGGTGCGGACGTCGTCGACGGATCCGCGGACCGCGCTGTCCGGCGCGTAGGTGAGGGTGTCTGCGATCCCGATGGTGGTTGGTCCGGTGGCCTTCCAGGGGGTGGGGTTGGTGCCGGTGCCGGCGCGGTTGCCGTTGACGTACAGGGTCATCGCGTGGGTGGTGGCGTCGAACGTGCCGACGAGGTGGGTCCATTCACCGGTCTTGGGCGGGGCGGCGGCGGATGCCGCGTAGTAGGCGCCGGTGTTGAGGTAGTCGTCGCCGGGAGCGACGAAGGCCCAGGACCCGAACGCCGGGGAGTACTGGAGGTAGTAGGCGCCTCGTTCGTTGCCGTTCTGAGTGACGAAGGTCTGGTAGCTGCTGGTGTCCGTGAGCTTGACCCATGCGGCGACGGTGTAGCTCTTGCTGGTGTCGGTCGCGGCGGCGGCGGTGTAGTACCTGGTGGTCGTGGCGTCGCTCAGGACGCTGGCGCCGTCAGCGGTTCCCTTGTGGTCGGCTGTCCAGGCCGGGGTGCCGGTGGGGGTGGCGGGGTTCACGCCGCCGGTGTCACTTGCCTTGCCGTCCTTGAACGCGGATTTGCCGAGCGGCCACCTGGCTGTGTCGGCGGTGGTGCTGAGCACGGTGGTGGGTCCGGACTTCCATGTGTAGTTGGGGTTTCCGGCGGTGCCGGCGAGGCTGCCGGTCCAGATCTGGATGTCACCGCTGGGGGTGATTCCCCACAGGGTGGGGCTGCCGTCGCCGTTGGCATTGTTGGTGAGGTCACCGTCGGAACCGACTCGCGGCCAGGAGGCAACAGTGACGTTGGCTCCGATGAGGGTGCTGGTGGCGATACCTGTGATCACCGGGATGATGGTGGGCTCGCCGAAGCCGAAAGGGTCGGGGATCGAGATGGTGCCTGTGGTGAATGTGTAGGCGCGGAGTTCGCCGGTGCTGCGGTTACGGGCCCAGATGCCGGGGTGGCCCTGTTCGGCCCAGTCGCCCGAGGAGATGAGGTCCTTCTGTTCCCAGCCTGATACGGCGAGCCGGATCGGGGGGCCGAATGCGGTGTCCGGCGCGRATGGGTCGACGGGGTAGTACCAGAGTGCGGCGGTGCCACCTGTGCCGGCCTCGACGGTCAGCAGTCCGGTCCTGTTCTGGAACTTCTTTGCGGGGTCGAGGTTGGTGGTGGCGAGGTCGCCGAGGGCGGCGATCTGCGTGGTGGTGGACCAGTTGCTGGCGTAACCGGCACAGGACGGATTTGTGGCGGGGCACCGGACGAGGCCAGCGTCATCACTGATGCGCCTCTCGCGTTCGTGGCCCAGGTCGAGAAGAAGGCCGACGAGATCGTCCGTGCCGCCGCCGCGCTCTACCTGGACGGCACCTCCTACCAAGGGGCCGGCGAGAAGATGAAGACCGCCGACGTCGAGGACGGCATCCTCTGGTACATGATCATCCCGCGCGACGAGCGCGTCTACATCCTCCGAGTCCAAGCCCTCTAGGCCGACCCGCCGCCTCACCCGCGACGGCCAACCCCTCATCGAGCCTGCCGTACGGCAGGTCATCGTCCGCCGCTCCCACGGCCTGCCGCTCAACCTCGACCTCGCCGCACTCCGCTACCTCGAACTCCGCCGCAGCGGCCGCACCATGGAACCGGACGACTTCGAGCACGACTTCCCCGCGTTGATCGCCCGCACCCTCCAAGCCAAAGACCTCACCCCCGACGAGCGGCACGTCCTGCGCTCGGTGTCCCTACTGGACGCCTTCGACCTCCCGCTGGCCACCCAAGCCGCTGGCCTCACCCACGAAGCCGCCGCGCAACGGCTCGTTGAGCGCCCCATCGTCAGCGAGAACCCGTACGCAGTGTGGCCGTTCCACCTGCACGCGCTGATCCGCTCCACCATCCGCAGCGCCGACGACCAGACCGACGACCGCTGGTCCACCACAGACTGGCAGCGGGCCGCCGAGCGGGCGTTCTCCGCCCTTGGTGACCAGCTGAACAGCAGTCAGCCCCGGGCCGGTTACTGCTGATCGCTGCCTTAAACCCCTAGGATCGCGACCGGGCCTCGGCAGACCGTGCCGGGGCCCGCTCGCAATCGGGGGAGTTCGATGAGGATACGGAACGGCCTGCTGGCGGCCGCGCTGCTGACGGCGCAGCTAACCGCGTGCGGCAGTGCGGCCGAGCCGCCACCGGCCGCCGCGCCGACCAAGCTCGAAGTCCGCACCAGCACTGAGGAGCTGACCGCACGTCTGCCGAAGCTGGGCCAGATCGTCGGGGCACACTGGCAGTTCGACCCGCACGACAACTCGGGCGGGCGGGTGCCTGGGCCGTCCGACTACTACATCGATGCGGTGTTGCGGCTCCAGCCAGGGGAGGTGGCCCGCCTACTGAAGGGGCGGGAGGCCAGGGATACGGCGCTTCCGCAGGTCTCCCCGGATCTCGCCGCCTTCCTGCCGAACGGCGCCGTCTGGCTGCACAGTGCGAAGCTCGACCGTGAGCTGGCCCTGGCCGATTCGGCAACGTTCTGGCTCGACCCGGCGTCCGACAGCGTCTACCTGTCCGCCAACAACCTGTCCGCGCCGAAGATCTCGACCCCGCCCGCCGGGTGACGGTAGAAGCGCCCTAGCGACGTGCTTGTCTTTCGTCCTGGACGAAACTGGTTCGGTGCCGAGCGTCCAGCGATACCCGGCGGTCGCGCTACTTCGCTACGGTCCGAGGGGCACCGTCCGGCGCCAGCTCGATCAGCTGGACCTCGCGCTCCTTGCCAGGGGCAGTGGTCACCTTGATCCGGTCCGGACCGTCCCACTCCACACCGACCAGGTCGTCACCGCTGACGGCACCGACCTTCCAGCGGCGGGCGGTGAGGCCACTGCCCTGCTCGACGTAGATCCGGACGTACGGTTCAAAGTCCCGGTCCTTCTCCACCACCAGCTCGCGGTCGGCACGGCCCGGCGCGGCATGACGTCCGGTCTCGTCAGCAGACGAGGACAGGACAACCAAACCGACAGGGAAGACGACCACCACCACTGCCAGGGTCATCCAGAAGATCGACCGCTCCCCCGGCCGAGTGCCCTTCAGGAGCGCCAGGAAGAAGGCGACCGCACCGGCCGGGAGGAGGACGAGCGGCTGATGCAGAGCCTGCAGCCCGACCGGCGCGCCTGACCTGAGCGTCGCGGCGAAGCCGACCACCTCGACCAGCAGCAGCAGGAGAGCCAGCAGGTAGAGGTACCGGCCGACCTTCTCCGCTCTCAGGTTCCCCGTCACCCTCAGCCCCCATCACCGCACGGTCGTTCGTCCCGAGTGAGGGTACGTCAGATCTGCGGACGCACTCCGCGCCGTGCTTTCGCAGTCCCCCTCCGGCAGGTCCAGGCGTCCGCCGCGCGAGACCACGACCCCGACGCAAGTCACCGGGTCCGGGGCGGGTGGGGTGAGAGCCCTGGCAGCGGGCCCGGGGTCAGGCCCCGGCGCAGCAGGGGGTGTTGCGCGAGGCCCGGCCGGTAGGAGGTCAGCAGCGTCGGGGCGTGGCGCGGCTGCTCTGCTCGGCGGCCCGGTGGTGCTGTGTGGTGGAGGCCTCCGTGGCGGAGGCACTAGACCCGCCGATCAGCGGTGGCCAGAGGCCCTGCTCTCATGCGCGGAAGGCCGCAAGATCACCCGAGCGAGGCCATCGTCCACTCAGAACATGCCGTTCTGGTTGCGTGCCTCGTCGGGGATCTGCTGCATGACGTCCCAGTGTTCGGCGATCCGGCCGTCCTCCAGGCGGAAGATGTCGACGATCGCCGTCCCGGGGCCGCCGGGCACCCGGATGCCGTGGACGTGGGCGATCACGTGGTCGCCCTCGGCAAAGATCCGCTTCACCTCGGCGCGGAGGTGGGGGAAGTCCGCCTTGAGAGTTTCGACGAACTCCCGGAAGCCTTCCAGTCCATCGACGATCCGGGGATTGTGCTGGATGTAGCTGTGGCTGAGCAGCTTCGAGGCCGCGTTGTGGTCCTTGTCGTTGATCGCGGCCTGGTAGAAGGCCAGAACGGTCTGCTTGTTCTCTTCGAGTCGTGCGCTGGGCAAGGCTCCCCCTCATGAGTGAACAGCTGTAGCGATACGACTGTAGGGCAACGGATGTGCAGATACAATCGATCACCGTGGATGCAAAGTCATCGAGCAAGCAACAGCCGCGCGGGCGCAATCCCCGGGGACAGGGCGAACGTCTCCGTGAGGAAGTAGTCACCGCCACTCTCCGCATGCTCAACGAGCTCGGCGACGACCAGGCCCTGTCCCTCAGGGCCGTCGCCCGGGAGATCAACGTCGCCGCGACGTCGGTGTACCTGCACTTTCCCGACCGCGACGCGCTCGTACTGGCCGTACTGGAGCGCTGCCAGCAGAACCTGATGCGCGCCGTGCAGCAGGCCGAGCTCGCCGAGGACGGCCCGGTCGCCCAACTGCGCGCCCGGACCCTCGCCCTGGGCATCTGGGCACACGAACACCCGGGGCTCTACAAGGTGCTGCACGAGAGCACCCTCAACCAGCGCACGGACATGCGCTTCAAGGAAGAACTCGGACGTACGACCACGGCCGCCGTCCAAAGGTGCATGGACGCCGGCCTGGCCCCGATGGACGACGCCTCTACGGTGGCCCTCGACCTACGCGCCGCCGTACACGGCGCGGTGTCCATGCGGGTCAACCAGCCCGACCAGCACTGGCCCCCGCTTGAAGAGCAGGTTGATCGCTTCCTCCGCAAGCTCGTGGGCACGTCACCAGCCCCAGTCGACGAAACAACTGGCGTGTAGTCAGTCCCCGACCAGCAGGCGAGCTTCGAAGCCGGGCCCCGGCGTTCACACCCACCGAGACCACCCGGACGGGCCGCCTCACTCGAACCGCGGCCCACCATGATCGGTACGGCAACAGTCACTAATGCTGGACCAAGCCCACCGTCGTCTTACTGACCGCCCGTCAGCGGGGCTGCGGCGGCTCAGGCCGGCACCATCGGCTTGGTCCCGTCCTGCTGCTCCGGACCGGCGCAGCAATCGGCCAGCWGGAACAGGGGACTCCGGCTGCGTGCCCGGCCGGGATTGTGTGTCAGACGATGGAGAGCCGGTCGACCAGCAGTCCCACCCTCCACTCGGTGTCCTCCGGCGGCAGCCGTCCCGCCCGGGTCAGGGTGGCCAGTCCGTGCAGGGCTGCCCAGAACGTCTCGGTGAACAGTCCTGGGTGCACGCCGTCCCCGGCGACCTCGCCGAGGCTTTCCAACAGGGCGGCGAAGGCGTCCTTGAGAGGTTGTGGGGTGTCCTCGTTCGCGAAGGCCAGGCCGCCGTCGAGTTGGAAGATGGCGTCGTAGACCGCCGGGTTGCGTGCGGCGTAGTCGAGGTAGG
>NZ_JBFUMY010000143.1:0-5819 GCF_054049135.1 Kitasatospora sp. P5_F3
CGCTGTACCGGCCGCCGCGCACCCAGGGCGGACGCACCCCCGCCGACAAGGGCCTCGACTGGCAGGACACCGGGATCGACACCCGGGACGGCCGGCGGCTGGCCGCCTGGCTGGTCCCCGGGGACGGCCCGCACACGGTGGTGGTCTGCCATCCGGTCGGCCGCGACCGTTCGGGAGTGCTGCCGCACATCCGGCTGCTGCACGACGCCGGCCACCACGTCCTCGCCTACGACCTGCGCAACCACGGAGCGAGCGACGACGACCCGGACGTACGCGCGATGGCCGACAAGTTCACCTCCGACCTGCACGACGCACTGGCCCACGTCCGGGCGCTGCCGGACGCTCGGCGCGGCGCCGTCGGCGTGCTCGCCCTGTCCTTCTCCACCTGGCCCGCCGTGTACGGGCTGGGCGGTCCCGGCGGCCCGGACGCCGTCGTCTGCGACAGCGGACCGGGCGCCGACGTGCCCGCCGCGATCCGCCGCTACTTCGACCTGCAGGCCCGCCTGCTGCCCCGGTACCTACGGGCCCGGCCGGCCCGTGCGCTGGCGGGCCGGGTCTTCGTCCGCACCGTCGGGCGGCGGCTGAGGGTGCGGAGGGACTGGCTCGCGGCCCTGTCCGGCACCGACCTGCCGCTGCTGTTCGTGGCTGCCGCCCGCGACACGCTGGTGCCTCCCAGCGAGATCGAGGCGGTCGCCGCCGGCACCCCGGGAGCCCGGGTCTGGACGGCCCCCCACTCGATCCACGTCAACGCGCACCGGCTGGACCGGGTGGAGTACGCGCGGCAGCTCACCGCCTTCTACGCCGACGCCTTCGACCGCGCCCCGGTCACAGTGGGGCGGACCGATGACTGAGTACCTGATGGTGGAGAGCCGCCATCCGTTCACCGACCCGGGCGGCGGCGCCTTCCTCCGGGACACCGCGGCACTGGCCCGGCTGGGCCACCAGGTCCGCCTCTGCCTGCTCCAGGACGGCGTGCTCGCGGCGGTCGCCCGCCCGGCGGACGGCCTGGCCGAGGTCCTCGCCGCGGGCGTCCGGGTGCAGGCCGACGGGTACTCGCTGGAGCGGCACGCGCTGCGCGCGGACGACCTGCCGGCCGAGGTCGGGGTCTGCGGCCCGGCGGAGCTCGCCGGGGCGCTGCTCGCCGAGGGTGTCCGGGTGGTGTGGCACTGACATGACCTCGCTGCTCCGCGCACCCGACTGGGACGTGCTCTTCTTCCTCACCTCCACCCCGCACACCGGTGACAGCGCGACCACCGTGCTGCGCCTGCTGTGGGCGGTCGCCGACCAGGGCGCCCGCGCCCAGGTCTGGGCGTGCGGGTCGGCGACCCTGCTCACCGCCGCCGCGCTCGGCGACCGCCACCCGCGCAACCTGCGCGAGCTGGGCACCGACTACCCGACCAGCGCCGCCCTGGTGCAGGACCTGCTGGACCGGCGGCCCGACCGGGTGCGGTGGAACGCCTGCCGGTTCTGCAGCCAGGAGCGCGCGGTCGACCACATCGCGCCGGTACGGGTCCGGTCCGCGCTGCGGATCGCCGCCACCGTGGGCGAATGCCGCAAAGCCGTCTACCTCGGAGGTCCGTGATGGTCCGTCAGCCACTGCTGGCCGTGCTGGAGCGGCCGGTGCAGACCGGGGCGGTGGAGACCTCCTTCGCCGATGTCCTCTACGCCGCCAGGGAGTTGAACCGTCAGTTCGGCGGGCTGGACCTGGTGCTGCGCGGCGCGGCGGTGACCGCCGCGGTCGACGCGCCGCGCACCGGGCCACTGCCACTGGGCCTGGCTGGCGCGGCTCCCGTGGCGGACCCGGCGACCGGGCTGACCGACCTGCTCGCCGACGGGGCCGTGGTCCGGGCGGACCTGGCGGGCCTGGCCCGGCTCGGCCTCGGGCCGGACCGTCTGCTGCCGGGCGTACGGCCCTTCGACGGCGACCGGCTCGCCGAACTACTGCCCGCATACGAGCAGGTGTGGTTCCTCTGACCGCACCGCTGACCGCACTGCTGACCGCACCTCTGACCGCACCGCCCACCACCACACTCAGCGAAGGAGCGAACAGATGACGGTGTCCCCCTCCCCCGGCCGGACGCGCCTGGGCATCTCCGCCTGGGCGGCCACGTCGCCGTACGGCGCGGGCCGTGACGTCTTCGCCCGGGGCGTCCGATCGGGCCGGAGCACCGTCGGCCCACTCGGCCCGGAACACCGGGCCGTCCCGGTGGCCGAGGCCGCCGTGGTCCCGGACTTCGACGCCAGGGCCGTCCTCGGCCGCAAGGGCACCCGGTCCATGGACCGGGCGACCGCACTGGCGGTGGCCACCGTGGGGATGCTGCTGGACAGCGGTGCCTCGGCCGGCGCGCCGCCCGCCGACGACGTGGCACTGGTGCTGGGCACCAGCAACGGCAGCGTCCAGAGCATGATGGACTTCACCCGCGACTCGCTGTCCCAGGGCAAGCCCTACCACGTCGACCCGGCCCGGTTCCCGAACACCGTGATGAACTGTGCGGCCGGCCAGTGCGCCATCTGGCACGGCCTGCACGGACCCAACACCACGATCGCCGGCGGCCGGGCGACCACCCTGCTGGCACTGAGCTACGCCCGGCGGCTCTGGCGGTCCGGCCGCGCGAGCAAGGTGCTGTGCGGCGCCGTCGAGGAGTTCTCCGAGCAGCGCGCCCGGCTCGAAGCCTGGTCGTCGGACGGCGTCCCGGCCGTTCTGGGCGAAGGCTGTGCGGTACTCGTGCTGGAACCGCTCGACGTCATCGCCGAGCGCGGCGAGCAGCCGCTGGCCGAGCTGCTGACGCTGGAACTCGGCGTCTTCGCGACGCCGGACGAGGCACTCGAGCTGCTGACCAGGCAGGTGACCGCGGCGCTGGCCGCGACCGGCCTCACCCCGGACCTGATCCGGCACGTCGCACCGTCCGCCGTGGACCCGGCGCAGTACGAGCTGGAGCGCACGGCGATCGAGAAGGCCCTGCCGGGGGCCACCCCCCGGTGGACCGAGCTCGGACCGCTGGTGGGCGACACCGGCGCGGTCTCCGGCGCGTTCCAGATCGCCGCTGTCCTCGCCGAGGCAGCGGCCGACGCCGACACCGGGACCGGGCAAGCCGGTGGCTGCGCCCTCATCACCGCCATCGACCGGGACGGCGTCGTGGGCTGCGCCGTGCTGCGTCTTCCGGACTCCCCCGCCCGCTCCACTCCCTCAACACACCCGGAAAGGTGACCCCATGACCCGGCAACACACCTCCGTTCCCAACCGCGACCAGCTGCGCGCGCTGATCGCGGACGTACTCGACGTCCCCGCCGACCTGATCACCGACGACGCCCGCTTCGCCGAGGACCTCGAGGTCGACTCCCTGATGGCTCTGGAGCTGATGGTGGTCCTGGAGAAGACCTACGGGGTGAAGCTCGACGAGTCCCGGCTGCGGGAGGTCACCTCGCTGGCCCGGGCGCACGCGCTGCTGGTCGGGGAGCTGGACCGGTGAGCGCCGTACTGCCACGGCCGACCCCGCTCGACCGCACGGTCAGCGGCATCCCCACCGGGCCCGGCGAGTTCACGGGCAGCTACACCGTGCGCGCCGACGAGACGGTGCTGCGTGGCCACTACCCGGGCCTGCCGATCTTCCCCGGCGTGTGCCTGCTGGAGTGCGTGGACCAGGCGGTCCGGCAGAGCGTGGCGGGGCTCGGCGAGCCGGTGCTGGCCGAGGTGGAGAGCTGCCGCTTCCTCGCCCCGGTGTTCCCCGGGCGCACCGTGACCGTCCGGACCACCGCCGAACCGACTGCGGACGGCCTGCGCTGCCGGGCCGAACTCTCCTGCGGCGACGAGCGGGTGGCGACCGCTCGGCTGCGCTACCGGCTGGCGGTCGCGGCATGACCGACCGGGCGCTGATCGAGAAACTGCTGCCGCACCGGTCGCCGATGCTGCTGGTGGACGAGGTGGACGAGGTGGTGCCGGGCGAGCGGATCACGGCCCGGCTGACGGTGACCGGGCAGGAGGAGTGCTTCCGGGACGCCGACCCGCTGGGGCCGTTCCCGCCCGTCCTGCTGATCGAGTCCTGGTGCCAGACCGCGGGCCTGCTGGTCACCTGGGACCGGCCCAACCCCGATGTGCTGAGCGGCGAGGTGATGCTGTTCGGCGGGATCAGCGGCATCCGGCTGCCGGCCCCGGTCCGGGCCGGCGACACCGTCGAGCACGAGGTGCGGGCCGTCCGGCTGTTGGCGGACAGCGCCGTGGTCGAGGGCCGCTCGACGGTCGGCGGCGTCACGGTGCTGACCGTGGAGCGGGTGGTCATGGCCTGCCGCCCGGCAACCGAACTGCGTGGGCACGAGGGTGCCCGCGCCACCGACGAGGAGGTGTGATGTCCACTGCCACCACAGCCGGTCGGCCGGTCGCCCTGGTGACCGGCGGGACCCGCGGCATCGGCCGGGCGATCGTGACCAGACTGGCCGAGGACGGCTGGGACGTGGCGTTCTGCTACCAGTCACGGAAGGCCGAGGCCGAGAGCCTGGAGAAGGAGCTGGCCGGGTTGGGCGCCCGTTCGCTCTCCGCCGCCGTCGACGTCTCAACCGGACCTGCGGTGCGCGGGTTCGTCCAGCGGGTGGAGGACGAACTGGGGCCGCTGGACACCCTGGTGACCTCGGCCGGGGTGGTGCGCGACAGCTCGCTGCTGATGATGGCGGACGAGGACTGGCAGCAGGTGATCGACGTCAACCTGGGCGGCACCTACCACGCCTGCCGGGCCGCGATCTTCTCCTTCATGAAGCGTCGGGCCGGCTGCGTGATCACCCTGTCCTCCGTCGCGGGTGTGCACGGGCACCCGACCCAGAGCAACTACTCGGCCGCCAAGTCGGGCATCAACGGGTTCACCCGGGCCCTCGCCAAGGAGGTCGGCCGGTACGGCATCCGGGTCAACTCGGTGGCTCCCGGCTTCATCGAGACCGACATGACCGCCGCGCTCCCGGAGAAGGTGCGCGAGGAGAAGGTCCGGGCCATTCCGCTGGGCCGCTGGGGCACCTCCGACGAGGTGGCGAACCTGGTCTCCTTCCTGGCCTCACCGCAGGCCGCCTACATCACCGGCCAGGTCATCCAGATCGACGGCGGCATCGTCATCTGACCCGGCGCCCGACCCCCGAGGTGAACCCATGACCAGGCCGTCCGCGCGGCGTCCGCCGCGCTACTACTTCTCCTTCCGAAGCCCGTACTCCTGGTTGGCACACCTGGAGTTGACGGAGCGTCACCCCGAGCTCGCGCGGTCGGTGCGGCGGATCCCGTTCTGGGAGCCCGACGAGCTGAGCCGCAAGCTGCTCGCCGAGGCCGGCGGCGGATTCGTCTACCAACCGATGTCCCGCGAGAAGCACTTCTACATCCTCCAGGACGTCCGGCGGCTGGCCGGGGCCCGAGGGCTGGCCGTCAGCTGGCCGGTGGACCGCGATCCGCAGTGGGAGGTACCGCACCTGGCGTGGTTCGTGGCTGAACGGGCCGGGCTCGCCGAGGAGTTCACCCAGGCTGTCTTCCGGGCCCGCTGGCTGGCCGGCCTGGACGTCTGTGACCGTACGGTGATCGCCGGCCTCGCCCGCGAGGTGGGCTTCGACCCGGTGGCGGCGGCGGGCGCGGCGGACGATGCCGAACTCCGCGGGGTCGGCCTGGCCGCGCTGATGAGCGTCAGCGACGACGGTGTCTTCGGGGTGCCGTTCTTCCTGGCCGGCCGGGAGAAGTTCTGGGGCCTGGACCGGCTCGCCGAGTTCGCCGCGGCGGCGGGCGGCCGCCCGCCCGCGCCGTCCTCGGGCCAGGCGACCCCGCCGCTGCCGGGCGAGCTGGCCGACCCCGGGCACGC
>NZ_JBFUMY010000144.1:0-6975 GCF_054049135.1 Kitasatospora sp. P5_F3
AGGAGCGAGACCAGGGACCCGGAGAGAGCGGCCGGATCGACCGACTTGTCGGTCTTGGCCTGGTTGGCCTTGATGGCTTCACCGAGTGGCCCGGCCACCGAGTTGAGGACCTTCATGCGGATCTTGAAGAACCGCTTGTCCCCTTCGGCACGTCCTGAAGCCGCTGTCCGAAGCCGCTACGGGCAGCGCACGACCTGGCCGGCGTACGCGAGCCCGCCGCCGAAGCCGAACAGCAGCACCGGGTCCCCGGTCCGCAGCTCTCCCCGCTCGACCAGCTTGCTGAGCGCCAGCGGGATCGAGGCGGCCGAGGTGTTGCCCGACTCCACCACGTCGCGGGCGACCACCGCGTCCTCGGCCAGCCCGAGCTTGTTGGCGATCGCGTCGATGATCCGCAGGTTGGCCTGGTGCGCGACGAAGCCGCGCAGCTCGGACGGCTCGATCCCGGCCTTCCGGCAGGTCTCCCGGGCCAGCGGGGCGAGCTGGGTGGTGGCCCAGCGGAACACGGTCTGGCCCTGCTGACTGATCGTCGGGTCCCAGCCGGTGATCACCACGGCGTCGCCCTTGTCGGGCTCGGAGCCCCAGAGCACCGGGCCGATCCCGGACTGCTCGTCAGGGACCGCCTCCACCACCGCGGCCCCGGCCCCGTCCGCGAAGATCACCGCGGTGGTCCGGTCGCTCCAGTCGATGGTGTCGGACATCCGCTCGGCGCCGATCACCAGCGCCCGGGTGGCCGAGCCGGCCCGGATCGCGTGGTCGGCGGTGGCGAGCGCGTAGGAGAAGCCGGAGCAGACGGTGTTGATGTCGTACGCGGCGGGCGAGCGGATGCCCAGCCGGGCGGCGACGGCGGCGGCGGTGTTGGGGCTGCGCTCGACCGCGGTGCAGGTGGCGACCACCACCAGGTCGATCTGCTCGGGCAGCAGGCCGCTGTTGGCGAGCGCCTTCTGGGCCGCCTCGGTGGCCATGTCGACCAGGGTCTCGTCCTCGGCGATGTGCCGGGACCTGATGCCGACCCGGGAGCGGATCCACTCGTCGTCGGTCTCGACCAGCAGGGCGAGGTCGTCGTTGGTGAGGACCTTCGGCGGCTGGAAGTGGCCGAGCGACACGATACGGGAGGCGGTCATACCGCCACTCAACAACGTTACCGACCAGTCCGTGGGTGACGCCCGGATACAACGTCCAAGGTCGGAAGCTGTAGGGGCCGGACAATAGCCCTTGCGGGGCCTGGGCCCTCGAGCCGCCCGCAGCCGGCCTCAGGACGCCAGTGCGGCGGCGTCACCCATCACGACCATCGGCTTGGCGGCCGGATCGAGCGTCTTGATCAGTTCGATCATCTGCGCCTCCGGCAGCGAGACACAGCCGTGGGTCGGGCCGCCGTGGTCGACGTGCAGCCAGATGCCGGTGCCCTTGGCGACGCCCTCGGGGTACTTGGTGCTGAGCGGCGAGGTGCCGGGCACCCGGTTGTAGTTGATCGCCACCACGTAGTCGAAGGAGCCGGCCAGCGGTTCGCCGTTGAAGCCGTTGCCGTCGATCACGAAGGCCTTGTCCTGGTCGTACGGGAGCTTGCTGCCGGGGTCGGCCTTGCGGCCGCCCGCGTCGGTCAGCGCGAAGATCCCGACCGGGCTGCGCAGGTCGCCCTGGCGGTGGTCGGTGGTCCACCCCTTGGCCGCGTTGTGGCCGGCCCAGACCGCGCCGGGCTTCCAGCGGTTGTCCTCGGTCCGGGTCCAGAGCGTGACGCCGGTCTCCGAGGCGTTCTTGTCCTTGCCGGTGGCGACCACCAGCTGCCGGGTGTCGGCGGGGATCTGCGCGGTGAACTTGGGGCCGAGGCCGGGGATGGTCAGGACGCTCCCGTCGCTCCGGTCGGAGCGGTCGGCGGCGGGCTGCTCGGTCCGCTGCCCGGCCTGGGCGGCGACCGCGTCCGGGGCGGCCGACGAGGTGTCAGGAAGCGGCAGGTCCGGCATCCCGGCGGCGGCGACCTCCGGGGTGGAGCGCCCGGGGCCGACGGTGAACCAGCCCGAGACGGCGGCCAGCAGCATCGCCGTACTGCCCATCAGGGCGCGGCCACCGCGCTTCTTCTTCGCCTTCCGGCGGTGCCCACGGGGCCTGCTCGCCGCGTCGGCGGGCACGTCGGCCCGGCTACGGGGTTTGGCACGATGGGAACCGGACATGCGGACGATCCTTCCAAAGCCGTGGGCCGAAACGGAACCCCTGGCGTGTGGTGAGCCTGTGAGCATACGGCACCCCCCGAAACGACAACGCCCTCCGAGCCGGTTCGACTCGGAGGGCGTGGTGGCAGAGCAGTCAGAGGCGCATCGCCTGCGGGGTCTCCCGGCGGTTCAGGTCCGGGCCCTCGTACTCGCGGATGATCTCGTACCGGGTGTTCCGCTCGACCGGGCGGAAGCCGGCGTCCTTGATCAGGTCGAGCAGGTCGTCGCGGCCCAGCTTGTTCGGGGTGCCGAAGTTGTCCGCGTCGTGGGTGATCTTGTACTCGACCACCGAACCGTCCATGTCGTCCGCGCCGTGGCTGAGCGCCAGCTGCGCGGTGGTGACACCGTGCATCACCCAGAACACCTTGACGTGCGGGACGTTGTCGAACAGCAGCCGGGAGACCGCGAAGGTCTTCAGCGCCTCGGCGCCGGTGGCCATCTCGGTGCGGGCCATCAGCTTGTTGCGGACCACGCCGTCCTTCGAGTCGTGGAAGTCGTGCTGGTAGCGCAGCGGGATGAAGACCTGGAAGCCGCCGGTCTCGTCCTGCAGCTCCCGCAGCCGGAGCACGTGGTCGACCCGGTGCCTGGGCTCCTCGATGTGCCCGTACAGCATGGTCGCGGGGGTCTTCAGACCCTTCTCGTGCGCCAGGCGGTGGATCCGCGACCAGTCCTCCCAGTGGGTCTCGTGGTCGACGATGTGCTGGCGGACCTCCCAGTCGAAGATCTCCGCGCCGCCGCCGGTGAGCGACTCCAGACCGGCGTCGATCAGCTCGTCCAGGATCTCACTGGCCGTCAGACCGCTGATCCGCTCGAACCAGTGGATCTCGGTGGCGGTGAACGCCTTCAGCGAGACGTTCGGCAGCGCGGCCTTCAACTCCCGCAGGCTGCGCGGGTAGTAGCGCCACGGCAGGGTCGGGTGCAGACCGTTGACGATGTGCAGCTCGGTCAGCGAGTCGACCTCCATCGCCTTCGCCAGCCGGACGGCCTCCTCGATCCGCATGGTGTACGCGTCCTTCTCGCCCGGCTTGCGCTGGAACGAGCAGTAGGCACAGGAGGCGGCGCAGACGTTGGTCATGTTGAGGTGACGGTTGACGTTGAAGTGGACCACGTCGCCGTTCTTCTCGGTCCGCACGTGGTGCGCCAGACCGCCGAGCCAGGCCAGGTCGTCGCTCTCGTAGAGCGCGACGCCGTCCTCGCGGGTCAGCCGCTCACCCGCGTAGACCTTCGCCTCCAGCTCACGCTTCAGCCCTGCGTCCATGCGGTGACCTGCCTCCTCGTGCCGTGAGAATTGACCTTCGCCGAGCCTACGCCTACACCGCCAGCAGCTCGGCCAGCAGGCCCGGGTCGATGTTCCCACCGCTGACGACCGCGCCGAACACCCGCCCCTCCAGCTCCGCCCCGCAGTGGAAGTAGGCCGCCGCGGCGACCGCGCCCGAGGGCTCGGCGACCAGCCGGCCGCGCCGGGCCAGCAGCGCCACGGTGTCCCGGATCTGCTGCTCGGAGACGGTCACGATGTCGTCCACGTACGCCTGGATGTGCTCGAACGGGAGCACCCCGACGCTGGGCGTGCGCAGCCCGTCCGCGATGGTCCGGTAGGTCAGCTCGGTGGACCAGCTCAGCCGCTCGCCGGCCCGGAAGCTGGCCTGCGCGTCGGCGGCCAGCTCGGGCTCGACGCCGATCACCCGGACGCCCGGGCAGGCCAGCTTGAGCGCGGCGGCGGTGCCGCTGATCAGGCCGCCGCCGCTGACCGGCACCAGCACGGTGTCCAGCTCGTCGGGGGCGTCCTCGGCGATCTCCAGGCCGACCGTGCCCTGGCCCGCGATGATGTACGGGTCGTCGTAGGGCGGCACCCAGACGTAGCCGTGCTTCTCGGCCAGCTCGGCGGGCAGGCTGTCCCGCTCGCCGGGCCCGACCAGGAACACCTCGGCGCCGAAGGAGCGGGTGTTCTCGACCTTGACGGCGGGTGAGACGTCCGGCATCACGATGACGGCCTTGATGCCGAGCAGCTGGGCGGCGTACGCCACCGCCTGGGCGTGGTTGCCGCTGGACTGCGCGACCACACCACGGGCCCGCTCGGCCTCGGTCAGCGCGGCGAGGCGGTTGTACGCCCCGCGGATCTTGAACGCGCCGGTCGGCTGGAGGCCCTCCGGCTTGAGCCAGAGCGCCCGCTCCCCCTGCGCCGCCCACGGGGCGGGCATCAACGGGGTCCGGACCGCCACCCCGGCGATCCGCTGCTGCGCTGCGCGCAGTTCCTCCAGGCCGATCAACGACATGAGCTACTCCCCTGGCTCCAACGGCAGTTCACTGACCCGGTTCTCCCACTTGGTGGAGAGAACGACGGTGGTCCTGGTCCGGGCCACACCCTTGGTGCCGGACAGCCGCTTGACCACCGACTCCAGGCCCTCCACGTCGGAGACCCGGACCTTGAGCATGTACGAGTCGTCGCCCGCGATGAACCAGCAGTCCTCGACCTCGCCGAGGTCCTTCAGCCGGTGCGCCACGTCCTCGTGGTCGGCGGCGTCGGTGAGCTGAAGGCCGATCAGGGCGGTGACCCCGAAGCCCAGCGAGGCCGGGTTGACGGTGGCGCGGTAGCCGGTGATCACCCCGGCCTGCTCCAGCCGGTTGATCCGGTCCGTCACGCTCGGGCCCGACAGGCCGACCAGGCGGCCCAGTTCGGCGTACGACGCGCGGCCGTTCTCCCGAAGCGCCTGGATGAGCTGTCTGTCCACCGTGTCCATGTATCCGCCCGCGTCCTTCCGAACCTCTCCAGACCCACAGATCATTATCCGGATTCGAAGGCGTCACACCTGGATCGACCCGGATATCGCAATGAACATACCGTCCCGCCCGGCCGATCCGCCTACCCGACCTTCCCCCCGTCGCCCAACTCGCCCGCCCAGCGCCGGTACAGCGTGTGCGGCACACCCACCGCGTCGAGCACCCGGCCGGCCACGAAGTCCACCAGTTCCCGGGCGGTGGAGCCTCCGGCGTAGAAGCCCGGCGCGGCGGGCAGCACCACGGCGCCCTGCGCGTCCAGCTCCACCAGGTGCTTCAACGTCACCCCGTTGAGCGGTGTCTCGCGCAGACAGACCACCAGCGGCCGGCGCTCCTTCAGGGTGACGCTGGCGGCCCGCTGGAGCAGGTCCTTGCTCAGCCCGAGCGCGATCCCGGCCACCGCCCCGGTGGTGGCCGGCACCACCACCATCCCCTTGGCCGGGTACGAGCCGCTGGACGGCCCGGCCGCAAAGTCCCCGGCGGCCCAGTACCGGACGCCGTCCAGCTCCTCGGTGCCCAGCCACTCCCCCAGATCGGCCCGCCAGTGCGCGTCCCGGAAGGCGATCCCGGTCTCGTCCAGAATGGTCAGCCGAGCCGCCCGGCTGACCACCAGATCGACCGTCTCACCGGCCGTCAGCAGGCCCCGGATCACCGAGGCGGCGTACGGCGTCCCGGACGCCCCCGAGACCCCGACCACCCAGGGCTGACGTGGCGTCTGCTGCTGATCACTGCTCATACCGGGCACGATAGTCCGGCCCGGGGTCACCGACCCCGCTACAGCGTCCTGCCCGGCCGGCCGTCGGGTCCCACGTCGACCAAGTGGACCTCCACCGAGACCCACCAGATCGGGTCGATCATGTTCAGGCCCTTCTCGACCACCAGCCGCCGGCCGCTGCCGTCGGGGGCCGCCATGGCCTCGGTCCGCTGGGGGCCCTCGAAGCCGCCCACCATGGCGAACGACATCAGCAGGAACAGCAGCACACCCGCCAGGACCGACGAGAGCACCTTGATCCCGTTGTCCACCCGCCCGAGCAGCACCGCCGTCAGCAGCGTCACCAGTACCACCGGGAACAGCAGCCCCGGCCGGTGCAGCCCGCGCAGCAGCACGAACCCACCGTCCAGGTGGTTCAGCCCACCGATCAGCTCGACCGCCGCCGCCACCGCGGCCACTCCGAGCAGCACCTTCGTCCGACGCGCTAACGCCACGTCCGCCCCCCTGATCATCCGGATTGCCTCGGGGCACCGTATCCGGCGGGTCAGTAAGTGGCCGCCTGGGTGAGGACGGTGTGCTCGATGGTGCGGAGCAGGCGCTCCATGTCGGCGGGGGTGAACAGGTGGGTGTCGGCGGTCATCGCGATCTCGATGGCGGCCGGCTTGTCGGCCATGTGCAGGACGTAGCTGACGGTGCCGCCGTGGTCGGTCGCGGGCTCCCAGCTGAGGGTCGACTCCCCGGCCGCCGAGGGGGACCAGTCCGCCGAGGCCGGTTCGGGGGCGGCCACCCGCTGGTCGTTGTACCAGCAGGACCGTTCGAAGGTGACGCCCGCGTCCTCGGCGTACGGGGCGAGGTCGGCCTCCAGGGCGCGCTTGTCGTAGAAGGCGCTGCGGTAGGTGGCCAGCGAGGCGCTCCTGGTCCGGGCGAGCAGCTCCCCGAAGTCGGCGACGCCCTCGGTGCGGACCGCGAGGTAGCCCTCCATCGCGAGCGGTCCACTGGCCTGGCCGAGCCCGCTGTGGAAGCGGTTGTTGACCATCAGTTGGAGACCGCATCTGCCGGTGCCGGCCCAGTCGGCCATCGTCTCGGCGGTGGCCGCCAGCAGGATGCTCGCCGTGCTGGTCCGGTGGGTCTCGCAGATCCGGGCGAGCGCTCCCGGGAGTGCGGGCGAGAGCAGGTGGGCCCGGCGGTAGCGCGGCTCCTCTGCCGGGGGCACCGGGGCGGCCTGCGGGGCCCGGGCGCCGGCTGCCGCCGAGCGCCACTGCCGACGGGCCGCCGCGTCCAGCC
>NZ_JBFUMY010000145.1:0-10525 GCF_054049135.1 Kitasatospora sp. P5_F3
ACCAGCGGGGTGTACGTGGTGCCAGGGGAGGTGGCGCCGTCCAGGGTGCCGAGGATGACGGTGGCGTGCAGGCCGGCCGCGTCCACGGTGGGCAGGGCGGCGTGGTGCTCGAAGGCGGGAGCGGTGTGCCGGTGGCTGTCGGGGAGGGCGACCCAGAGCTGGGCGCCGTGCAGCAGCCGGGCGTGCCCGCGCGGGGACTCCTCGGAGTGCGAGATGGCCCGGCCCGAGGTCATCAGGCCCAGCTCGCGGGGGCGTACGGTCTGCAGGCTGCCCAGGCTGTCGCGGTGCAGAACCGAGCCCTCGTGCAGCCAACTGACCGTCTGCAGGCCCATGTGCGGGTGCGGCGGCACCTGCATGCCCGGCTCGTCGGCGATGTCGTCGGGCCCGTAGTGGTCGACGAAGCACCAGGCACCGACCATCCGGCGACCCAGGTTCGGCAGCAGGCGGCGGACCTCGGTGGACTCGCCGAGCCGGACCTGACGGCCGGTCAGCAGCTCCTTGACCGGGCCGGAGTCGGCCTCCCCGCCGCAGCTGGTGGGGGTGGGCTCGAGGTCGAGGTTGCTCATGGCTGACGCGCTCCGTCCGGACGACACCGTTGACGATCCGATCATGCGTCAGTTCGGGCCCGGCGCAAACCAGGGGCGGGAGAGCCCCGCCCCCGATCAGAGCGTCAGTGCGCGCAGGCCCACGGCGCCGCGGTGGTGGCCGCCTCGGCCCGGGCCCGGAGCGAACGGACCGCCTCCGCCGGGTCGGCCGCGCCGTACACCGCCGAGCCCGCCACGAAGACGTCCGCGCCCGCCTCGGCGCAGCGTTCGATGGTGTCGGCCGAGACGCCGCCGTCGACCTGGAGCCAGAGGTCGAGGCCGTGCTTGGAGATCAGCTCCCGGGTGCGGCGGATCTTGGGCAGCATGATGTCGAGGAAGGCCTGCCCGCCGAAGCCGGGCTCGACCGTCATGATCAGGATCATGTCCAGCTCGGGCAGCAGGTCCTCGTACTGCTCGATCGGGGTGGCCGGACGCAGCGCCATCGAGGCCCGCGCGCCCTTGGCCCGGATCTCCCGGGCGAGCCGGACCGGGGCGGCGGCGGCCTCGGCGTGGAAGGTCACCGAACCGGCGCCCGCCTCCACGTACTGCGGTGCCCAGCGGTCCGGCTGCTCGATCATCAGGTGGCAGTCCAGCGGCGTGGCCGTGGCCCGGGCCAGCGACTCGACCACCGGGATGCCGAGCGTGAGGTTGGGGACGAAGTGGTTGTCCATCACGTCCACATGCAGCCAGTCCGCACCTCGGACGGCCTCCGCCTCCTCGGCCAGGCGGGCGAAGTCGGCCGACAGGATGCTGGGGTTGATCTGCGCCATTTGAGGGAACCTTCACACTCGGTGCGGGCGGCTGGAGCTGCCGCTCGGATCCATCATCTCTCCTGCCCGTGGCGGGAAGTGAGCGATGAGATCTGCTCGTGACCCGCGTCACGTCCGTAGCGCGCTAAGGTCACCAGCGCCGTTGCCCGTGACCGGAAAGGTTCCAGATGGCCGAGATGGTGCATCCCGCCCGCGCGTTGTGGTGGCTCTTCGAGCCGGTGCACGCACTCACCTACTTCGCGCCCGAGGGCCGCGCCGCGTACGAGGCGGCCGGGCTGCGCGGAGCCTGGCGGGGGTACTTCGCGGGCCGGTCGGCCCCGCTCGGGCCGGTGGACGCCGCCCCGGTGATCGCCGCGTTCTTCAACTTCGCGCCGCAGATGGTCGAGCGGGCGCTGCCGGACGTCTGGTCCCTGGCCGGCCCGGAGGCCGCGCTGGCCGCCCGGCTGTCCGGGGCAGTCGCCACGCTGGAGCGCGTACTGGAGACCGTCAAGCCCGATCTGATCGACCGTTCGGTGACGCTGCTGGAGCGGGCCGTCGACGGGCTGGACTGTTGCGGCCGGGTGCTGGCCGCCGCGAACCTCGCGCTCCCCCGCCCCGAGGGCGCGCTGGCCCGGCTCTGGCACGCCACCACCGTGCTGCGCGAGCACCGGGGTGACGGCCATGTCGCGGCGCTGGTCGCCGAGGGGCTGGACGGCTGCGAGGCACTCGTCCTGCGCTGCGCCCTGGACACCCGGCGCGAGCAGCTCCAGCCGTTCCGGGGCTGGACCGACCAGGAGTGGGACGCCGCCGCCGACCGCCTCACCACCCGGGGCTGGCTCAGCCCGACCGGCGGCATCTCGGTCGACGGCCGACACCGCCACCAGGCCCTGGAGGCTGCCACGGACCTGGCCGCCGCCCGGGTCTGGTCCGGCTTCCGCCGCGCCGAACTGGACGAGCTGGCCGCCGCCCTGACCCCGATCGCCACCGCCTGCCGGGCCGAACTCCCCCAGCTCAACCCGATCGGCCTGCCGGTCAGCAGCTGACCCGGCCGCCTACCGGTCGGCCAGCGCCCGGACGGTGGCGACGGTGTCCGCCTCGCCGGCCGGCTTGTCCTCGCGGTAGCCCAGCACCCGGGCGAACCGCAGGGCCAGTCCGGCCGGGTAGCGCGGGCTGCGCTGGAGTCCGTCGAAGGCGATCTCCACCACCAACTCGGGCCGCACGTACACGGTGTACTCGTCCCGGTGGGTCTCCCGGGCCAGCAGCTGTTCGGTCTGCCAGCCGAGCAGCTGGTCGGTCAGGCCCTTGAAGGTCTTGCCCAGCATCACCCAGGGCTCGAGTCCGGGCTCCCCCTGGTTCCGCGCGGCCAGGTGCAGATTGCTCAGGTAGCCCCGACGGCGGCCGCTGCCCCACTCGGCGGCGGTGACCACCAGGTCCAGGGTGTGCCGGGGTTTGACCTTGATCCAGCCTGCGCCCCGGCGCCCGGCCGCGTACGGGGCGGCCGGGTCCTTGACCACCACGCCCTCGTGGCCGTGGGCGAGCGCGTCCGCGAAGAACCGCTCCGCCTCGGGCAGCTGACCGGTGGTCAGCTGCGGTACGCGGAGTTCCTCGGGCGCCACCGCCGCCAGGGCGCTCCAGCGCTCGGCGGCCGGACGGTCGATCAGGTCGGTGCCGTCCCGGTGCAGCAGGTCGAAGAAGAACACGCTCAGCGGGGTCTCCGCGCGCAGCCGCTCCGGATCCTGCCGGGAGGCGGTCCGCGCGGCGGTGACCTGGAACGGTCGTGGCCGGCCGTCCGGGCCGAGCGCGATCGCCTCACCGTCCAGCACCGCCCGCTCGACCGTCAACGACCGGGCCGCCGCCACCACTTCGGGCACCCTGGCGGTGATCTCGTCCAGGCTCCGGGTGAAGACCGAGACCTGCTCACCGTCCCGGTGCACCTGGACCCGGATGCCGTCGAGCTTCCACTCCAGCGCGGCCGGGCTCACCTTCTCCAGCGCCGCCGCCACCTCCGGCGCCGAGGCGGCCAGCATCGGCCGTACGGGGCGGCCCAGTTGCAGCCCGAACGCCCGCAGCGCCGGCTCCCCGCCGGTGAGCGCCGCCTCCGCCACCACCCGGGCCGATCCCCGCAGCATCAGCGCCCGCCGCACCACCGTCGCCGGCACCCCCGCCGCCCTGGCCACCGCGTCACCCATCAGCGCGTCCAGCGCCCCCTGGCGCAACTCGCCCACCAGGACCGCCCGCAGGAACTCCTGCTCCTCCGCCGTGGCCCGCCCGAACAGCTCGCCCAGCAGCCGCTTCCGCTCCCCCTGCGCGCCCTTGCCGTGCACCTCCCCCAGCCGGGTCAGCAACTCCTCCGTCTCCGCCACCCCGAGCGTCGCGGCCCCGGCCGGCTCCGGCAGCTCCCGGACGCCCGCCCAGCCGACCCCGGCCCGCCGACCCTCGCCCGACAGCAGCGCCACCGCCGCCGGGATCTCGGCCGGGCCCAGCTCCGTGAGGCACTCCGCGATCAGGGCCACCTTGGCGTTCCTGGCCGGCTCGGCCGCCACCGCGCGGGAGGTCCCGGCCAGACGTTCCAGCAGCACGGGCGGGCTCCTTCCGGGGTACGGATGCTCCCATCATGCTGCGGCCTGAGGCTCCGTCAGCTGCGACGCGCTGGCTCCGCTCAGGTACCGGCTTCCCGTACCGGCCCGGCCGCGTAACGCCGTGTTAGCGTCGGAATCGTTCGTACCTGAACCCGACCGTGAGGTGCCTCCGTTGTCCACCCTCCGCTGGGCCACCCGCCCGGAGACCGCCGCCGACCGCCAGGCGATCCGCGCGGTCCACCTGGCCGCCTTCGACACCGCTCTGGAGGCCGACCTGGTCGAGGCGCTGCGCCGACACCCCGGCGCTCTGCCTGGCCCCGGTCGCGGTCCTGCCCGCACACCAGCGGACCGGCGCGGGCGCCGCCGCCATCCGCGCCGCCCTGGCCGCCGCCCGGAACCGGGGCGAGCACACCGTCACGGTGCTGGGCCACCCGGGCTACTACCCGCGCTTCGGCTTCACCCGCGCCTCGCTGCACGGCATCAAGCCCACCGTCGACGTCCCGGACGAGGCGCTGCTGGCCCTCGACCTCGACTCGAACCGCCCGCTGCCCAGCGGCACGCTGCGGTACGCCGCCCCGTTCGGCAGCTGACCGGCACCCCGGCCTCAGGCCACCGTCAGCGTCCCCTTCATGAACTGGTGCAGGGTGCAGATGAAGGGGTAACTGCCGGGCGCGGTCGGCGCGGTGAAGGTCGCGGTCTTGCCCGCACCGATCGTGCCGCTGTCGAAGCCGCCCTGGCCGGTGGCGGTCAGCGTGTGCGCGGTGGAGTCCTCGTTCACGACGGTGACCGTCGCGCCCGGGCTCACCGTGAACTTGTCGGGGCCGAAGGTGAACTCCTTGATGGAGACCCGCATCGAGGCCGGCGCCGGACTGCTCGCGGACGGGCTCGCACCCGACGGACTCGCACCCGACGGACTCGGCGCCGAGGGGCTCGGCGCGGAAGCGGTCGAGGCGGACGAACTCACCACCGGCGTCGGTGTCCCGGAGGCCGAGCCGGCCCCGGAGCCGCTGGAGCAGGCGGCGGCCGTCAGGGCCAGCAGGAGAGCGCCGAGGACCGGGCGGAGGCGGGGAGTGTGCACGAGGAGTCCTTTCCAGAGGTGGCCGGCGTGCGCCCGGGGCGGCCATGGGGAGCCGTCCCGGGGTAGTTGAGGATCGCCGCGTGCATCGCCTCGACCGGCGCGATGGTGGCCGCGGTGGCGATCCCGGCCGGGCTGGTGACGTTGTAGGTGGCGAACAGGTAGGTCTGCGCCGCCTGGTCCTCCAACTGGAGCGCCAGCTTGGCCACCGCCCCGACGTCGGTCGCCTTGCCGAGCGCGGCCGTCACGTCGGCCTGGTTGGAGAGCGGGACGTTGGTGATGGCGGCCTTGCCCGCACCGGTGAGCACCGCGTTCCAGGCCTTCGCGTGGTCCGCGTGCTGGGCCATCGCGTTGGTGATGAAGTTCGCCACCGCCGGGGGCACGGTGCCGAGCTTGCCCGCCGCGGCGGCGTCCAGGGCGGCCTGGTAGGCCCCGACCGCCTGGTTCTCCAGCGCGGTGGCCAGCGCGACCACCTTCAGGTCTCCGGTGTACTGCCCGCTCGCCGAGGCGGACGAGGCGCCGGCCGACGGCGAGGAGCTGCTCTTGGAGTCGGACGTCCCGCTGGAGCAGGCCGCCAGCACCAGCGCCGCCGCCACCCCGCCGGTGCCGAACAGGAACCGACGCCGGTCCTGGTTCACCGCCTCGGGTGCCCGTCGGCTGCGGATCTCGGCCGCGAGATCGACCGCGCTGCCCTGCAGCACCGGCAGGGTCTCGCGGTGTGCCTGCTCCATCTCCCGGGTGAGGGAGGTCAGTTCGCGCTCGCTGATGGGGAGGTCCCAGCCGCCCTTGGTCGCGGTCACTGCACGGCCCCTTCACTGATCGGCGAGGCGTTCTTGGTCGGGTAGAACGCGTCGGGGAAACCGACGCTGCCGGCCGCCGCGGGCAGCTTGGCCGGGTCCACCGGGATGGTGATCAGGTCGGCGGCGTTGCCCGCCAGCAGGGCCTGCACCGCGAGCAGGGTGGCCCGGTGCTGGGCCTCCACCGGGGCGACCGAGGCGAACAGCTTGCGCAGGTCGCCGTTGCTGACCTGGCTCACGTTCTTGGTGTAGGTCTGGGCGGCCACGTCCTCCAGCGTGATGGCCAGCTTCACCACGTCCGCCGGGGTCTTGATGGTCGGCAGGGCCTGGTCGACCACCGCCTTGTACTTCGGATCCGGGCTGTTCTGCGCCTTGCCGCCGGCCTGGGTCGCGGCGGCGTTGAACGCCTTGGCGTGGGCCTGGTGCTGCTCGGTGGTCTTGGCGATGAAGGCCGCCACCGTCTTGTTGCCGTCCTTGACGAACGGCAGGGTGGCCGCCGTCTGGTAGACGCTGATCGCCAGGTTCTCCAGCGAGGCAGCGGTCTGCAGCGCCATGATGTCGTCCGCCGTCGCGGTCGCCGCGAACGCCCGGGTGCCGCCCAGCATCGCGAACGCGCCGGCCAGTCCGGCCACCGCTCCGCCACGCCGCCACCAACCGGCCCGCCCGGGCTCGGTACCGGCGGCGAAGTCGGTCAGCGCGCTGCGGGTGATCTTCACCGCATCGCTGTTCAAGTCCTGTGACTGCTCGGTGAGTTCTTCGAGCAGTCGGGTGTCGATGTGCTGTGCGCCCATCATTCCCCGTCTCGGGTTCTGGGGCCCGCACGATTCACGGGCCCACGCGAGCAGCATTCGGCCCGACCCCGGCGCCGGATTGCCCGGCACGGCCGCTTTCACCCGTAGGAGTGGTGTCCTGCCCGCAGATCGGCCTACTCCGCGCTGCCGGGCACCGCCCCGGCCAGGTACCGTCACGGCCCGCCCAGGGAGTCCAGCGCCGCCCGCGCCGGAGCCAGGTACGGGTCGATCCGCACCGCCTCGCCGAGGTGGGTCCTGACGGCCTCCCGTTGGCCGAGGGAGCGCTCGATCTCACCCTGGTGATAGCGGAACCGGGCGTTCGGCCAGCCGGTCCGGCGGGCCTGCCCGGCCAGGCCGAGCGCCTCCTGGTCGGCGCCCTGCCGGTGCAGCGCCCAGGCGAGGGCGTCGGCGACCAGCACGCTCCGGCGGCGCTGCCACTCGGCCCGCAGCAGCCGGACCGCCTCCGTCGGGTCACCGTGGTCGGCGAGGTACTGGCCCAGCGCCAGATCGTCCACCACCCCGCTCCCGGCGGCCAACCGGTGCTCGGCCGCGAGCAGCTCGTACTGCTGCCCGGCCTGCTCGCCCCGGCCGAGGGACTCGTACAGCTCCCCGAGCTCCAGCAGGTACTGCGGCAGCGGCACCTTGGCGACGGCGCTGGTGTAGTCGCGCAGCGCGGCCTCGGTGTCGCCGAGCGCGGCCTCCGCCCTGGCCCGCCCGGCCAGCGCGGGCGTGTACTGCGGATCGGCGGCCAGCGCCTGCCGGTACCCTTCCAGGGCCGCCTGCGGGTGGCCCGAGTTCTGTTCCAGTTCGGCGAGTTGGTGGTGGCAGAAGGCGCGGTCGGCGTCGTTGGCGGCCCCGGCCAGGGCCTGCCGGAGCGCCTGTCCGGCCCGGTCGGTCTGCCCGTGCTGCTCCAGGTCGTAGGCGGCCCGGGTGAAAGCGGCCGTCCCCGGGTGCCGGTCGAGCAGCGCCTGCACGGCGGCGGTCGCCTCGGACTCGTTGCCCAACTGGGTCTGCGCGTCGGCCAGTACGGCGTACGCCTGCCAGTGGTACGGGGAGACGGCGATCGCCCGGTCCGCGAACTCCTTGGCCTCGGCGAACCGGTGCCTGGCGTTCGCCAGCGCGCCCAGCCCGGTCAGCGCGTCGGCGTTGGCCTCGGGGGCCAGGGTCAGCGAACGCCGCAGCGCCTCTTCGGCCTTGGGGTAGGAGGACGGGTCCGAGGTCAGCCGGGCCTGCTCCACGTACGTGCCGCCCAGCAGGGCCCAGGCCGCGTGGTCGCCCGGCAGCTGCCGCAACCGCTGCCGGGTCGCGGAGATCACCCGCTCCAGGTTCCCGTCGGACACCACCGAGGCACCCGTGGGCGGCGCGGCGGACGGCGCGGCGCCGTCCTCCCGGCCCAGCGCGGCGAAGGCCAGGCAACCGCAGAGCGCGGCGGTGGTGAGCAGCAGGGGAAGTCGTCGCATCGGTGTCCTCACGGGCGGCGGTACGGAGCAGACGGGCGGGAGCGGCGGGCGGACGGCTCCATTGCTGCAAACCGTCCGCCGGCTGCGATCAGTTGGTCTGGTTGACGGCCTTGGCGTACGGGATCGCGAGGTACGGGAAGGTGGTCCCGAACGGCCGGTCCGCCGCGTTCACGCCGTCACCGGCGGCGAGCGGGGCGACCAACTTGCCGGGGGTGGCGCCCTCCAGTACCTGGAGCGCGATGTCGATCACGTCGTCACTCAGCCGACGGCCGTTCGGGAAGCCCTGGAAGTCACCGTTGAGCACCCCGAGCCGGTCCGGCACCGCGGCGGACAGGGTGGACATGTTCAGCCGCAGTTCCTCGGCCGGGACGAAGGCGGCCGGGTCGATGTCCTGGTTCATCAACTGCGAGTTGAGGTCCACCTGGTAGGGACCGCCGGTGGCCTTGGCGATACCGGTGAGGAAGATCTCCTGGAGGTCGGTGCGGGGTGCCGCCGGCGCCTTGATCCCGTAGATCCCCTCGACCAGCTTCGGCACCTCAGGGTCGAGCACCTTGGCCACCACGGCGGGCTGGTTGTGGTCCTCGGACGGCGGCAGCGCGTTGAACGCGTCCTTCAGCCCGGCCGGCACCACGGCCTCGTTGACCAGTGGGTTGCCCAGCCGCGACACCTGCACGAACGGGCCCTCGGGCTGCTGGCCGCCGGGAGTGAGCTTCATGCTCTGCTTGGAGGTACTGCTCCAGACCCCGATCACCGGGTTCCGGGTGGCGTCGCCGCCCAGTGCCAGGCGGCTCTTGGGCACCTGGAGGGCGATCGAGTTGACGTTGTACCCGGCCAGGGTGTTCTGTCCGGTCTCCTTCAGATTCCCCCCGTAGAGCAGATCGAAGACCCGCAGGTCGAGGAAGAACGGGTCGGCCGCCTGGGTGGCCACCGTCTGCCCACCGCCCGGAAGTTGGACAGTGGCCTGGTCACGGAGCCGCCCGTAGTCGGGCATCGAGGCGGCGCCGGTCCTGGACGGCGCGACCACGCCGCGCTCGATCAGGGTGACCGGGTCGCAGTCCGGGCGCAGCTCCTGGAGCGTGTAGTACTGACGCACCTTCAGGGTCGGGTCGGTGAGGTTGTTCACCACGCCGGTGTTGTAGAGGAAGGTGTCGGTGCCCCGCTGGTCCTCGGTCCGGAACGTCCAGCGGTAGGTGAGGTCCGGCACGCCGGTGCCCCGGGAGTCGATGTTGATGTCGTAGTGCGCGCCGTCGGCGAACGGGTGGAAGTTCGGCCCGCCGTTGGGCTCCTGGAACGGCGACCAGTTGGCGATCAGCGTCACCGTGTCGGGCTTGTCCGGGCTGGTGAACGCGTACACGTCGGTGTTGTCGGTCTGCGGGTCACCGGCGATCAGCGGCGCCTCGCGGTGGCTGGACGCGCTGCCGACCCCGGCGCCGGGTCCGGTCACGGCGGTGCCGGCCAGGGCCAGTCCGAGCACGGTCAGGACGGCCGCCGTTCGGGCGGTGGAGGACACTCGGACGGTTCTGAACTGGGACTTCATGATGCTGGGGCACTCGCTTTCGGTCACGGCGGGATCAGCGGAACCTCCGCTGCGGGCACTGTCGCCCGCTCCGCAGCACTCCTTCGTGACCCGGAGCGGGACGGCTCGGCCAGGTCACCCGCACGGCCGACCCCGCTCACCCGTCCGGCCCCTGCGACGGGCCTTCGAGGAGCGGTCCGGGCGGCGGGGTGCGGCAGAGTACCGGTGCGGCCGGTGCCGACGGAGCGTCAGATCCGGTACCCGGAACGCCCGTCGCCCCACATCCCCCCCGCCCTCGGAGGCAGTGCGTGACACCTTCCCGATTGCTCGCCCGCGCCGGTGGTGCCCTGGGCGCCGCGCTCTGGCTGCTGGCGGGGACGGCACCGACCGCCGCCGCCCACCCGCTGGGCAACTTCTCGGTCAACCACTACCTCGGCTTCACCGTGCACCAGGACCGGATCGAGGTACTCGCGGTCACCGACCAGGCCGAGATCCCCACCCTCCAGGAACAGAGCCGGGTGGACCGGAACGCCGACGGCACGGTGGACGACGCCGAACGCGGCAGCTGGGCCGTCGAGCAGTGCGCCACCACCGCCGGCCGGCTCCAGGTCCGGGCCGGGCCGTCCGACGCCCCGCTGAACTGGCGGGTCCGCTCGGCGGCCTACGGCTACACCGAGGGGGCCGCCGGGCTGCGCACCGCCCGGCTGGACTGCACGCTCGACAGCCCGCTCACCGTGGCCGCCGACGGTACGGCCCTCCGGGTGCGCAGCGGCGCCGACCGGGACCGGGTGGGATGGAACGAGATCACCGCACGCGGTGTCGGTGTCCGCCTCGACCCGACGGACGTACCGGAGGTCTCCGCCTCGCACGAACTCCGGAGCTACCCACGGGAATTGCTCGACGCCCCGAACGGGGTCCTCGACGCCCGGTTCACCGCCGCCCCCGGCAGCGGCTCGGCCGTGGCCGGCCTGTCC
>NZ_JBFUMY010000146.1:0-9519 GCF_054049135.1 Kitasatospora sp. P5_F3
CCCTCGTAGCGGAGCTACTCGGGCGTTTCGGCCGTGCGGCGAGCGTGCGTGCCGGGCGGGCCGGACCCGACGGGAATCGTCAGACAGGCCCTGGTGCGAGAACGATGAGGGGGCGCGGCGGTGTGTGAACACGCCGCGGGGGCCGACGCTCCGTCAGGAGCGCCGGCCCGTGCCGGGACTACTTCAGGCCGGCCGCGGTGCAGGCGGCGGCGTAGTCGGCGGTGCAGATGTCGGCGGCCTTGTAGAGGCCGTCGGCGATCACGGTGTCCTGGATGTTCGCCTTGGTGACGACCTTCGGGGACAGCAGCTTGGCCGGGATGCCCTTGTCGGTCGGGCTGTCCACGGTCGCCGAGGCGACGGACTTGATGTCCTTGCCCTGGAGCAGGTTGACCGCGAGCTCGGCGGCCGAGTCGGCGAGCGGCTTGTACGCCTTGTAGATGGTGTAAGCCTGGTCGCCCGCGACGATCCGCTGGATGGCGTCCACGCCGGCGTCCTGGCCACCGACCGGGACGTTGATCCCCTGGGCCTTCAGCTGGGTGATGATCGCGGCGGCCATGCCGTCGTTGGCGGAGTAGACGGCCTGGAAGCCGTCCTTGCCCAGGCTGGTGATCGCGGTGCCGATCTTCTGGCCGGCCACGGTGGGCTTCCACTCACCGGAGGCCTCGTAGACGATCTTCTTGACCTTGCCCTCGAGGGCCTTCTTCGCACCGGACTTGAAGTACGCGGCGTTCGGGTCGGCCTCGTCACCGTTGATCATCACGACGTTGGCGTCGGCGGCCTTGGCACCCAGCGCGGTGACCAGCGCCTCGCCCTGGAGCTCGCCGACCTTCTCGTTGTCGAACGAGACGTAGGCGGAGACCGGGCCGGTGGCCAGGCGGTCGTACGCGACGACCTTGACACCCTTGGCCGCCGCCTCCTTGACCCAGGACTCGGTCGAGGTCGCGTCGAAGGCGTCCAGGATGATCACCTTGACGCCCTGCGCGATCAGGGTGTCGAACTGCTGCTTCTGCTTCGACGCGGAGCCCTCGGCGTTGCTGTACTTGACGTTGCAGTCACCGCACAGCGCCTTGACCTTGGCCTCGATGAACGGCTTGTCGAAGGACTCGTACCGGGTGGACGAGGCGTTCTCCGGGAGCAGCAGGCCGATCGACTTGGTGTCACCGGACGCGGCGCTGTCCTTCTTGTCGTCACCGGCCTTGCCACAGGCGGCCATCGAGATGGCCATCGAGACCGCAGCGGTACCGATGACAGCGCGTCGCATCATTGCGTTCATGGTGGGGGTGCCTCCCTGACGGAGCCGCAACATTGCGGCGAGGTGAGGTGGAGTCAACCCCTGGGGCTCGCTTGTCGTCAATAAGTAAAACCAGCTGAACGCCGATCCGAACCTTTTCGTTATCTTCCTGAAGGCGAAGCCGAGACCAAACGGCCTCGGCTTCGCCTTTTCCGGACGCGGGAGAGCGATTTCCGGTGCTAGGCACCGACCGCCGAGGTCTGCCGGATTGCGCCGGATTCACCCATCTCGCTCATCACCAGGGCGAGCGCCCCGAGCACCTCGGCCCGGCTACCCAGCGTGCCGGGAACCACCGAGAGCTGCCGGGCCGCGGACGGGATGGCGTACCGCGCCACCGAGTCCCGGATCGGGGAAAGCACCAGCTCACCGGCCTCGGCGAGGTCTCCGCCGAGGATCACCCGACGGGGGTTGAGCAGGTTGCACAGGGTGGCCACCCCGCTGCCGATCTGGCGGCCGGCGTCCGCGATCACCCGGCGGCAGCCCAGGTCACCCTGCTGGGCCAGCTGCACCACCTTGGTCAGGGTGAGCTCCCCCGGGTGGTTGGCGTTCAAGAGATTGAGCAGGTAGCGGGAGCCGACGAAGGTCTCCAGGCAGCCCCGGTTGCCGCAGCGGCAGACCGGACCGGCCTCGTCCAGCGTGATGTGGCCGATCTCGCCCGCCGTGCCGCCGGGGCCGCGGTAGATCTGACCGTTTATCACCAACCCGGCGCCGACGCCGCTGGCCACCTTGATGTAGGCCAGGTCGCTCAGCCCCCGGCCCGCGCCCCAGACCAGCTCGCCGAGCGCGCCGAGGTTGGCGTCGTTGTCGACGTGCACGGCCATGCCCAGGCGCTGCGCGAGCTCCCGCCCCGGTGCGATGCCCGTCCAGCCCGGCAGGATCGCGGTGGAGCCGAGCGCGCCGGTCTCCTGGTCGATCGGTCCCGGCACGCCGAGGCCGACCCCGACCACCTTGTCCGCCTTGAACCCGGCCTGCGCCAGCAGCCGCTCGACCAGCGCCTCGGCGCGGTCGAAGCCCTGCTGGGCCGAGACGTCCACGTCGATCGGCTCACTCTCCTCGGCGAGCACCCGGTGCGCCAGGTTGCCCACCGCCACCCGCAGGTGGGTGTGGCCGAAGTCGATCCCGACCACGATCCCGGCGTCCCCGCTCAGCGAGACCGAGCGCGCCCGGCGGCCACCTGACGAGGTGTCGGCCACCACGACGGTGCCGGCCTCCCGCAGCTCCCGGACGATGTTGGACACCGTGGCCGCCGAGAGTCCGGTGGACCGGGCGATCTCCGCCTGGGTCAGCGAGCCCGCCATCCGGACCGCCCGCAGCACCCGTTCGAGATTGGCCCGGTGCAGCGAGGACTGCGATCCCGGTGTGTCCATCGACATGATTCACCCTTCCTGGGCACGGGAACTCGTCCGTCCCCGCGCCGGCCGCGCCGTTGCGGCGGTGTGCCAAATGCTCACCTTCAACTTCTGAACTCTATGGTCGGCACCCCGTCCGCGCTCGCGTCAAGGGCGAACCGGTGCTGAACGGAGATCGAATGCGAATCGTTGCCGGTCCCCACCCGGCACACCTGATATGCCCCGGGCACGGCACACCTGCCGCGTGGGAGGATGCCAGGCATCCATGCCTGACGAAGGAGTCCTGCGAGTGCCTGGCACCAACTTGACCCGTGAGGAGGCCCGCACCCGGGCCGCGCTCCTGCACGTGGAGTCGTACGACATCGAGCTCGATCTGAGCTCGGCCCGCGACGGCGGCACCTTCCGTTCCACCACGGTGGTCCGGTTCGCTGCCACCGCTCCGGGCTCCGCGAGCTTCATCGACCTGGTCGCGCCGAGCGTGTCGGAGCTGGTGCTGAACGGCGTGGCGCTGCCGCTCGACAGCTTCGCCGACAGCCGGATCGCCCTGCCCGGCCTGGCCGCCGAGAACGAGCTCAAGGTCGTCGCCGACTGCGCGTACACCAACACCGGCGAGGGCCTGCACCGCTTCGTCGACCCGGTCGACGGCGAGACCTACCTCTACACCCAGTTCGAGGTACCGGACGCCCGCCGGGTGTTCGCCTCCTTCGAGCAGCCCGACCTGAAGGCCGCCTTCACCTTCACCGTGACCGCCCCCAAGGGCTGGGTCGTGGTCTCCAACTCCCCCACCCCGGCCCCGGCCGGCGACGGGGACACCCAGGTCTGGCGGTTCACCCCGACCGGCCGGATCTCCACCTACATCACCGCGCTGATCGCCGGCCCGTACGTCGGCGTCTTCGACGAGTACCGCAGCGGTGACCAGGTCGTCCCGCTCGGGGTCTACTGCCGCCCGTCGCTGCGCGAGTTCCTGGACGCCGACGCGATCTTCGACATCACCCGGCAGGGCTTCGACTTCTTCCAGGAGAAGTTCGACTGCGCCTACCCGTTCGAGAAGTACGACCAGCTCTTCGTGCCGGAGTTCAACGCCGGTGCGATGGAGAACGCGGGCGCCGTCACCTTCCGGGACCAGTACGTCTTCCGGTCCAAGGTCACCGACGCCGCGTACGAGTCGCGGGCCGCCACCATCCTGCACGAGCTGGCCCACATGTGGTTCGGCAACCTGGTCACCATGGAGTGGTGGAACGACCTCTGGCTGAACGAGTCGTTCGCCACCTACGCCGAGGCGGTCTGCCTGGCCGAGGCGCCCGGCTCCAAGTGGCCGGACTCCTGGACCACCTTCGCCAACGAGATGAAGACCTGGGCGTACCGGCAGGACCAGCTGCCGTCCACCCACCCGATCATGGCCGAGATCAACGATCTCGAGGACGTCATGGTCAACTTCGACGGCATCACCTACGCCAAGGGCGCCTCGGTGCTCAAGCAGCTGGTGGCGTACGTCGGCCAGGACGAGTTCTTCAAGGGCGTGCAGGCCTACTTCAAGGCGCACGCCTGGGGCAACACCCGGCTCAGCGACCTGCTCGGCGCGCTGGAGAAGACCAGCGGCCGCGACCTGAAGACCTGGTCGAAGGCCTGGCTCGAGACGGCCGGCATCAACGTGCTGCGCCCCTCGGTCACACTGGCCGATGACGGCACGGTCGCCGCCTTCTCGGTGCTCCAGGAGGCCCCCGCGCTGCCCGCGGGCGCCAAGGGCGAGGCCGTGCTCCGGCCGCACCGGATCGCCATCGGCTGCTACGACCTGAAGGACGGTCAGCTGGTCCGCACCCAGCGGATCGAGCTGGACGTGGACGGCGCCGAGACCCCGGTGCCGCAGCTGACCGGCCGTCAGCGCCCCGCCGTGCTGCTGCTCAACGACGACGACCTGTCGTACGCCAAGGTCCGGCTGGACGAGTCCTCGCTGGCCGTGGTCACCGAGCACCTCGGCGCCTTCACCGCCACGCTCCCCCGCGCGCTGTGCTGGGCCTCGGCCTGGGACATGACCCGCGACGGCGAGCTGGCCACCCGCGACTACCTGGCGCTGGCCCTCTCCGGCCTGGCCAGGGAGAGCGAGATCGGCGTGGTCCAGTCGATCCAGCGGCAGGTCAAGCTGGCGCTCGACGTCTACACCGACCCGGCCTGGCGCGAGCAGGGCCTGCTGCGCTGGTCCACCGCCGCCGAGGAGCGGCTGCGCGCCGCCGCCCCCGGCAGCGACCACCAGCTGGCCTGGGCCCGCACGCTGGCCGCCGCCGCCCGGACGGAGGGTCAGCTCGCGCTGCTGGCCGGTCTGCTGGACGGCACCCAGGTGATCGAGGGCCTGGCCGTCGACACCGAGCTGCGCTGGGTGCTGCTCGCCCGGCTGGCGGCCACCGGCCGCGCCGACGCGAAGGCGATCGATGCCGAGCTGGAGCGGGACAACACCGCGGCCGGCCAGGAGCACGCGGCCTCCTGCCGCGCGGCCCGGCCGACCGCCGAGGCCAAGGCCGAGGCCTGGGCCTCGGTGGTGGAGTCGGACGAGCTGACCAACTACGTCCAGGAGGCCGTGATCAGCGGCTTCGGTCAGCCCGACCAGCAGGAGCTGCTGGCCCCCTACACGGCGAAGTACTTCGCCGCGATCAAGGGCATCTACGAGACCCGCAGCCACGAGATCTCGCAGCAGATCGTGGTCGGCCTCTACCCGGCCCGCCAGGTCGGGCAGGCCACCCTGGACGTCACCGACGCCTGGCTGGCCTCCGCCGAGCCGGCCCCGGCGCTGCGCCGGATGGTGGTCGAGGCCCGCGCGGCCGTCGAGCGCGCGATCCGGGCCCAGGCCGCGGACCGGGCGGCCGGCGCCCGGGAGCTCGGTCACTGACCGAGCTTCAGCTGAACGCACGAAGGACCGCCGTCCGGCKCGGAGCCGGCCGGCGGGGCGGGGGGGGGCGGGAGTGCCACGAACAGGCCGAGGGTCTCGACCGTGCTCAGGCTCTGGCCCGGGTCGTCACCGTCGTCCGGGGTGACCGCCAGGGCGGCGGGCGACGTCATCAGCATCATCAGCGTCGCCACCGCGGAGACCGCGCCGACTCGCAAAGCGTTCCTCTTGTCCACGTTTCATAAGGTAGCGGCCGCTTACCGGTCGCCGCTCCCCGGGGTGCGCCTTCCGAGCACGCCGCTCAGCCGCCTGGTCCCGTCCGCCGCCGCCAGCGCCTCCAGAGTGACGGGGCGTCCGGTCCGGTCGGCCACCGGCAGGCGCCAGTTGGGGTACTGGTCCCAGGTGCCGGGCAGATTCTGCGGGCGCGGATCGCCGACCGTGTCGGGCAGCCAGACCCCGACCAGCTCGGCGGGGGTGGCCAGCAGGAAGGCGTACAGCGCCTCGGCGGTCAGCTCCGCGCCCTCGGGCAGCAGCCCGGCCCGGGTCAGTTCGGTCCGCCAGTCGGCCAGTTCGGCGGCCGCCTCGGCCTGCTCCTCGGCCAGCGGACGGGCCAGCAGGCCGAGCCGGTGCCGCAGCTCGACGTGCTCGCCGGAGAGCCGGGCCGCGGTGCTCGGCAGGTCGTGGGTGGTCAGGGTGGCCAGGCAGGCGGCCCGCCAGCGCTCCGGCGGGAGGATCTCGCCTTCGGCCCGCCAGTCCCGCTCGAACCAGAGCACCGAGGTGCCGAGCACCCCACGCGCCGTCAGCTCCTCCCGGACGCCGGGCTCCACCGTGCCCAGGTCCTCGCCGATCACGTACCCGCCGGCCCGGTGCGCCTCCAGCGCCAGCACACCGAGCATCGCCTCCGCGTCGTAGCGGACGTACGCGCCCTGGGTCGGCGGGTGCCCGGCCGGCACCCACCAGAGCCGGAACAGGCCCATCACGTGGTCGATCCGGAGCGCCCCGGTGTGCCGCAACGCCGCTCGCAGCAGCTCCGCGTACGGGGCGTACCCGGCGGCGGCCAGCGCGTCCGGGCGCCAGGGCGGCAGGCCCCAGTCCTGGCCGTGCGCGTTGAAGGCGTCCGGCGGGGCGCCCACCGAGATGCCCTCGGCCAGCACCTCCTGGAGCACCCAGGCGTCCGCGCCGTCCGGGTGCGCGCCGACCGCCAGGTCGTGGATCAGGCCGACCGGCATCCCGGCGTCCTTGGCCGCCTGCTGGGCCGCGCCGAGCTGCTGGTCCGTCAGCCAGGCCAGCCAGCGGTGGAACTCCACCCGGTCGGCCAGGTCCTGGGCGGCCTTGGTGACGTGCGGACTGTCGGGGTGGCGCAGGCCCTTGGGCCAGTGCCGCCAGTTGTCGCCGTGCTGCTCGGCCAGCGCCGACCAGATGGCGTACTGCTCCAGCCAGCGTCCCTCCCGCTCGACGAACGCCCGGTAGGCCGCCTCCCGGCCGGGGCCGCGCGCCACCCGGTGCAGGATCTCCAGCGCCTCGAGCTTGACCGCGCGGACCGCGTCCCGGTCCACCAGGCCGTCGTGGGCCAGCACCTCCTGGCTCAACCTGCGCCCGCGCTCCGGGAGTTCGCCCAGATCGGCGTACGGGTACTCGGGCACCGCCTCGATCCGCAGGTGCACCGGGTCGGCGAACCGGCGGGAGGACGGGCGGTACGGCGACGGGTCGGAGGGCGCGCCCGGCAGCGCCGCGTGCAGCGGGTTGATCTGCAGGAAGCCCGCCCCGAGCCCGTGCCCGGCCCACTGCGCCAGCTCGGCCAGGTCACCCAGGTCGCCCATCCCCCAGGAGCGCTCCGAGAGCACCGAGTAGAGCTGGGCCAGGAAGCCCCAGGAGCGCTGCTCGATCTCCGGCAGCCGCTGCGGGGCGACGATCAGCGGGGCCGACTCGGTGCGGTCCTCCGTACGGACCGTCAGGCGGTGGCGGCCGAGCGGGAGGTCGGCGGGCAGCCAGTGCGACCGGCCGGCCGGCAGGCCCCAGGTGCCGCCGTCCTCCAGCTCGACGGCCAGCCGGGCCTCGGCCGGCACGTCCAGCGCCGTCCGCCGGCCGGCCCGGACCACGATGCACGGCGGCAGCAGCCGGGCCGCCTGCTCGGCCCGGTGCCGCTCGATCGCGGCCCGCACCGCCGCCGGGCTGCCGGCGTCCACCCCGAGCGTGGCCAGCACCGCCACCAGGGTGTGCGGCGCCACCTGCACCGGACCCGACCCCGGGTCGTACGTACTGTCCACCCCATGGGCGTGTGCCAGTGCCACAAGCTCCGGTGAGGGCGGCGGATCCTCGGCGGGAGCCTGCGGACTGCCAGTTGCACGATCGAGGTATGCGGCCACTGCACGGCCTCCTGCATCGGTAAAGCCCTACGGACCCCCAAGTCCTACCCCCGCCCGACCCGGCCGACCCCACCCGACACGCACAACGGCCGTGCCCGGTACGCCTGCTGGCGTACCGGGCAGATGGGGCTCGGTGCAGAGTCGGGCGTCCGGTACGCGATGCGGCCCCGTCGGTTCGGACGAAGGGAACTGCCGACTGGTCCAGGACACGTGCCGGATGCCGCCGGTGCCGCTCAAGCCGCGCGGTGATGTTCGCGAGTACCGACGGGCAGGGGGTTGGCCGGTCGTGCAGTTGACGGGTCCGGACGTGAATGCGACCCCTTGGCCGAGGACCTGGCGTTCGAACTGCTCGAAGCACTCGGGTTCCCCGACCCCGGAGTCGCAGGGGCGGATGGTCTGACGGTGGCCCAGGAAGACTGACCGGGCTCGGGGCGCCGACGACAGGCGCTCCGGCCCGATTCAGCGAGCGGCGCGGCGGCGGCGTAGCAGGAGAGCGACAGCCGCCACCGCTACGGCTGCGACGACCAGTTCGACCGTGGTCGTCCACCCGCTGCCCGAACCTTCGGGGGCAGGGGCTGACACTGCGACAGCAGGCGTCGGGGTGACTGGAAGGACCGGCTCTGCGGTGGTAGGGGCGGTGCCGGGCACTGCGGTGACGGTGAGGTCTGCCTCGCCACGGCCCAGTGCAGGGAAGCCGGACTCCACGGTGACGGCCCAGTGGCCGGGCGGTAGGGCCAGGGCGGTGGTGAAGGTGCCGGGTGTGCCGGCCACCGGCTCCAGCCGCCAGGGGCCGACGGTGCGGCCGTCCTCGGCGGTCGCGCTGAGCGTGGCGGCCACCGTCTCGGCCACCGGATCCTTGTCGTTCGCCCAGGTGGCGACCGCTCGGGTGTGGCCGTCTCCCAGTGCGGTGACCTGGAAGACGATGGTGTCGCCGTGGGCGCCGGCCGCACCGGCCGGGCCCAGGACGGCGAGGCCGGTGAGCACGGCGGTGGCGGCGAGTGTGCGGATGCGCATCGCGGGGTGTCTCCTCGTACAGGGCGGGGTGGGGCGCGGAAGCAGCGGCCTCCGCGCCCTGCGCCAGGTACTGGCCGGCTACGGGCGCGCCGCCGAGCTGGAGGCACTTGCCGGACTTCGCCGAGCTGATCCGCAGGTTGCCACCGCCCTGGTCCTCGAACAGCCACTGCTGGTTGGCGTAGCCGGTGCGCTGGTAGCCGATCAGCACGGCGCCGTCGTTGGTCGAGCCGCCCCACATGTCGGCGGCCTGGCCGGTCAGGCTGTTGAGCATCGTGTACCGGGTGCCGGGCTTGGTCGGACCGGCGGTCTTCGGGGTGCGGAAGGAGACGTCACGGCCGGGCTTGGAAACGCGGCCGGACTGGTCGCGGACGGCGACGGCGATCCGGTAGGCGGTGTCGGGCCGCAGGTTGACCAGCCGGACCACGGTGGAGCGGACGGTGCCGAGCGTGCGGCCGTCCAGCACCACGTCGTACCCGGCCGCACCGGAGACCTGAGCCCAGCTCAGCACCGCGGAGTCCGGGGTCAGCTGACCGACCGTCACCTCGGGCCCGACCGGCGGGACAGCAGTGGGCGACGGGGTGGGGGTCTTCGTCGGGCTCGGACTCGGGTTCGGGTTCGGAG
>NZ_JBFUMY010000147.1:0-10111 GCF_054049135.1 Kitasatospora sp. P5_F3
GTGGAGCGTCCGGTCACCAGGGCCGAGGCGGGGCACAGTCCGCGTGACTGCACCGATCTGGTGGTCGCGGTGGTGCGGGGCCGACGGGTCCTCAACTACACCGAACCCGAAGCCGCCGTCCTCCAGCTCACCGACCGCATCATCACCATCAGACCGGCCTGACCGCCCCGGTCACGGCGTGGCCAGGGTCTCGGCCCGGCCGTCGGCCGGGACACCACCGGGCGGGACCACCGCGAGCGCCTCGGCCAGCGCCAGGCCGCGCAGCATCGCCGGGCCGTCGAAGGCCAGCGGCACCAGCCCCCGGTCGGTCCTGACCACCGGGACCAGCCGGGTGTCGGTCGGATGGCCCGGCAGTGCGGCGGCCACCGGCTCGGTCCGCAGCTCCGGACCCGGGCGGCCGGCCAGTCGGTCCAGCAGCGGCAGCGCCAGCGTGACGGTGCCCGCGACGGCCGCCAGCGGGTTGCCCGGCAGGCCCACCAGGTGGCGCCCGTCCGGCAGTTCGGCCAGCAGCATCGGGTGGCCCGGGCGCACTGCCACGCCGTCCACCAGCAGCCGGGCGCCGGTGGCGGTGAGCGCCTCGTGCAGGAAGTCCACCGGCCCGGCGGCCGTCCCGCCGGTGCTGACCACCACGTCGGCGGGCGAGTGCCGGATCGCGTCCCGGAGCAGCCCGAAGTCGTCCCCGACCCGGCGCTGTCCGATCAGCTCCGCACCGGCCGCGGCCAGCCACGGCGGCAGCAGCGGGCCGAGCGCGTCCCGGACCAGCCCGGCCCCCGGGAGGCCGGAGTCCAGCAGTTCGTCACCGAGCAGCAGCAGTTCGACGGTCGGACGACGGTGCACGGTCAGCCGGTCGTACCCGCAGGCCGCAGCCAGACCGAGCACCGCGGGGGTCACCACCGTCCCGGCCGCCAGCAGCACTTCGCCCCGTCGGCACTCCTGGCCGCGCGGCCGAACGTCCTGACCCGGCGTCACCTCGCCCAGCCCGTGCAGCACCACCCCGTCGGTCCGGCCGTGCTCCCGGCGCAGCACCCCGGTGGCGCCCGGCGGCAGCTGCGCCCCCGTGGCGATCTGCACCGCCGCCCCGTCGGCCAGCGGCCCGCACGGCTCCCCCGCCAGCACCCGGCCCGCCAGCCGCCACGGCCCGGGACCGGCCACCGCCCAGCCGTCCATCGCGGAGGTGTCGAAGGCCGGCAGATCGGTGAGCGCCTCCAGCGGCCCCGCCAGGGTCTGCCCGAGCGCCGCACCCAGCGCGAGCCCGACGGTGGGCAGCGGCCGGCGAGCCGCCAGCCGGGCCGCCCGGCGGGCCTGCGGCCACGAGCAGTGGTGCAGGGCCTGCACGGGAGCGGCCGCCGCCACCGTGGTCACTTCTGCTCCCCGGCCCAGCGTTCGGCCAGCGCCGCCGTCCTGGCCTGCGCTTTGGCCACCTCGGCCGGGCCACCGCCCTGCTGGGCGGCCGCATAGCCGACCAGGAACGCCGTCAGCGGCGCAGCGGGCCTGGCCACCCCGTGCGCCACCACCCGGGCGAGGTCCAGCAGCCCGGTCACGTCCACCTCCAGGTCGATGCCCAGCTCGGTGGCGACGGCGGCGATCCAGTCATCCAGCGTGCGCTCCATGGCCCCATGCTGCCTGATCCCCCGTCGCCCGCCACGCTCCGGGCCATGAGCATCGCGCGTCGTTTCCCTCACCGGGGCCCACCGCCACCCGTGAGCTGCCCTCAGCCAGCTACCGGCCAGGGGCTCGGGGAACCGCGACGCCGACCTCGGGAGCGTTGCACCTGCGTAGATGGTCAGGCACTTTCGCAGTGACCCGAACGCCAGATCTCCTCGCAGTTCCCCGAGCCCCTGGCATGTGCCACCTTGGGCCCTGCAAAAAAGCTGAGCGCAGCTGCCTAGGCGTCCCGGAGGCGGGCGAGTTCGAGGTCCTCCCAGGTGTCGCAGTCGTACGAGACCCCGTCCGGGTCGGCCAGCCGCACCAGCCGGAGCGGGGCGAGCAGTCGCCGGAGCGGCAGCCCCACCGGCTCGCCGAGGTCGCCCAGGGCGGCCCGGAGGGCGCTGCTGCGGTAGGCCCCGGCCAGCGGCTGGTCCCGACCGCCGGCGTCGACCAGCAGGGCCCCGTCGTGCTCCGCGAGAGCGTCCAGCAGCCGTTCGACGGTCCGTCCGTCCAGGAACGGCAGGTCCGCCGCGAGCAGCAGCACCCGGTCGGCGCTGATCTGCCCGAGCCCGGCCGCGACCGCCGCGACCGGGCCGCCACCGGGCGGGTCCTCCCGGGTCCAGTGCAGGTCACTGCGCTCGGTCGGCCGCTCGGGGCCGACCACCACCACCGTGCGGGCGTCCGGGCAGGCGGCGAGCACCCGGTCGAGCAGGGTGCGGCCGCCGACCGCCAGGCCCGGCTTGTCCACCCCGCCGAGCCGCCGGGCCGCGCCCCCGGCGAGTACGAGTGCGTCGTAGGCCGTCATACGGCCAGTATTCCGCTCAGGAGTCCTCGACGATCTCCGCGTCCACGATGCCGTTGTCCCCGTTGGACAGGTCCTCGGGCGTGAGCACGTTGGCCGCCGCACTGAGTTCGAGGATCACCGGCAGGGTCAGGCCGCCGTACCGCTCGTTCACCATCGCCGCCAGGGCCTCGGCGTCGTCAGGGTGGGCGGCCAGCGCACGGTCGAAGTCCTGGAGGTACTCGCTGGTGAAGGTGAGCACCCGCATCGCGTCGTCGTCGGCCCCGGGGACCCGGTGGCCGGCGATCACCCGCTCGGCGCCGAGGTCGGCCACCCTGGCCAGGTTGTGCGACCACTGCTCGCGTTCGGCGGGGTCGGTGTCCGCCGTCCAGACGTGGGTGCCGTTGTAGACGAAGTCCCCGGCGACCACGGTGCGGCTGCCCGGGACGTGCACGACGGTGGAGCCCGCGCTGTCGCCCTGCCCGAGGCTGAGCACCCGGATCAGCTGACGGTCGATCATCAGCGGCTGCGGCAACAGCGGGGCGGGGACCAGCGGGTGGTCGGGGATGTCGTCCCCGTACACGGGCTTCCACTGCGCCACCTTGGCGGCCAGCGTGGCCATGATCCCCTCCACCACCAGCGGGGCGGCCAGCAGCTGCGCCTTGGGGAAGAGCCGGAGCACCTCCTCGGCACCGAAGTAGTGGTCCGGGTGCTGATGGGTGATCACGATGGCGAGCAGCTGGCGGCCCTTGCCCGCCACCCACTCGGCCAGTTCCCGGCCAGCGCTCCGGGTCAGCTGGGCGTCGACCAGGATCGCCGTGCGCTCGCCCATGATCAGGCTGGAGGTGGCGAAGAAGGCCGTCTCGGGGCCGGTGAAGACCTCGATCTGCAGGGGCGCCGGTGCCGGGCCCGGGTGCCCCGGACCAGCCGGTTCGGCTCCGGCGGTCCCTTCGGGCTGGGACGGCGTCACATCGGCTCCCTGGTCGGCACGGTGGGCCCGTGCCGGGCCCCGTAGGGCTCCAGCTTGGGAGGAAACCGCCGGGATTGCCGGGTAGGCGCGCCCAGGTGAGTGATCAAGCACGTCCGCCGGGCGCCGCCGCTGCGGTCACCGCTTCCCGGTGAGCTTGCCCAGGCGAGCGCTGACACCCCAGGCGGTGACCCGCCAGAGGGCTTCGACGACGATGCTGCGGCTCATCTTCGAGGCACCCAGCTCACGCTCGACGAACGTGATCGGCACCTCGGTGACCTTGTAGCCGGCCTTGACGGCGCGCCAGGCGAGGTCGACCTGGAAGCAGTAGCCGGCCGAGGCGACCTGGTCCATGCCGAGGCCCTGGAGGGTCTCCTTGCGGAAGGCGCGGTAGCCGCCGGTGACGTCCCTGATCGGGACATCGAGCATCAGGCGCGAGTACAGCGAACCGCCGCGGGAGAGCAGCAGGCGGGAGCGCGGCCAGTTGACCACCGCGCCGCCGGGCACCCAGCGCGAGCCGAGCACCAGGTCGGACGTGCGCAGGGCGGTGAGCAGGCGGTGCAGCTCCTCGGGCTGGTGGGAGCCGTCGGCGTCCATCTCCACCAGGACCTGGTAGCCGTGGTCGATGCCCCAGTGGAAGCCGGCCAGGTAGGCGGCGCCCAGCCCTTCCTTCCCCTTGCGGTGCAGGACGTGCAGGTGGTCGTCGGCCGCGGCGAGCTTGTCGGCGATGTCACCGGTGCCGTCGGGGCTGTTGTCGTCGGCGACCAGGATGTGCGCCTCGGGAACGGCTGCCCGCACCCGGGCGGTGATCCGCTCGACGTTCTCCGCCTCGTTGTACGTCGGAATGATCACCAGCACCTCACCGAGATCGGCGAAGGAGCTCTCCTGGCCAGCCGTGGTCACGTCTCTGTTGCCTTTCGGGTACAGCGGGCGAGCAGCGAGCCCTGATGGCCGCTGTCCGGGTCGATGAGGCGCACCTCGCGGTGTCCTGTTCTCCTCGGATACGGAAGAAGTACAGGAATAGCGCATGCTACGACGCCCCGGTTGCCCGGCGGTCGTCAGGGCGGTGCTTCACTCCGCTCACCGGATAGTCTTCCTGTTCAACTTGCACACCCGTGGGTCGCGAAGCAACCGGTCGCTCGCGTCCGCCTCGCCCGCCCGTCCGCGCGCCCCTGCGCCGGTGGGAGCACCGGGGAGGTCGGACCTTGCCCGCGCCGGTGTCGACCGAGAACGTGCGGCACCGCCGCACCGAGCAGAGTGGAATGCCGGGCTGATGCGGGACTTGAAGCAGCTGGTGAAGGCGTACGACGTGCGTGGTGTGGTGCCGGATCAGTGGGACGAGTCGTTGTCGTTCGCGTTGGGTGCGGCGTTCGTGCGGGTGGTGGGTGCGTCGGCGGTGGTGGTGGGGCATGACATGCGTCCGCTGGACCTKCCGGGTGCGATGTTCACCGCCTCCCACAATCCCGCGCAGTACAACGGGATCAAGATGTGCCGGGCGGGCGCSTCACCGGTGGGTCAGGACACCGGSCTSTCGCAGATCCGTGAGCTGGTGGAGTCCTGGACCGGTGCGGACGACACCGTGASSGTGCCCGTGCTGGATGTGAAGCCGGGCTCGCTGAGCGCCCGCGACACGCTGCGCGGCTACGCCGACCACCTGCTGGGCCTGGTSGACCTGACCGCGATCCGCCGGCTGAAGGTGGTCGTGGACGCGGGCAACGGCATGGGCGGCCACACCGTCCCCACCGTCTTCGACGGCCTGCCCMTTGACCTGGTGCCGCTGTACTTCGARCTGGACGGCACCTTCCCCAACCACGAGGCCAACCCCCTGGACCCGGCCAACCTGGTCGACCTGCAGGCCAARGTTGTCGAGACCGGCGCCGACCTCGGRCTGGCCTTCGACGGCGACGCCGACCGCTGCTTCGTCATCGACGAGAGGGGCCAGGCCGTCTCCCCCTCCGCCATCACCGCCCTGGTCGCCGCCCGCGAAATCGCACGCGCCCAAGCCGCAGGCGAAACCAACCCCACCRTCATCCACAACCTCATCACCTCCCACACCGTCCCCGARGTCGTCCGCGAACTCGGCGCCACCCCCGTGCGCACCCGCGTCGGCCACTCCTTCATCAAGCAGGAAATGGCCACCACCAACGCGGTCTTCGGCGGCGAACACTCCGCCCACTACTACTTCCGCGACTTCTGGCGCGCCGACACCGGCATGCTCGCCGCCCTCCACGTCCTGGCCGCCCTCGGCCACCAGGACCACCCCCTCTCCACCCTCACCACCCAGTACGACCGCTACGCCGCCTCCGGCGAGATCAACTCCACCGTCACCGACCAGCAAGCGGCCACCGACCAGGTCCGCACCCACTACGCCACCCACCCCCACGCCACCGTCGACACCCTCGACGGCCTCACCATCACCACCCCCACCTGGTGGCTCAACCTCCGCGCCTCCAACACCGAACCCCTCCTACGCCTCAACGTCGAAGCCAACGACCCCACCACCATGACCACCATCCGCGACACCGTCCTCACCCTCATCCGCACCTGACACCCCCACCCCCACCCCCGGCCGGTATCGTTGCCACCGGCCGGGGCACCGCTGTACCGGCGCACCGTGTACCGACTTCTGGAGCCTGACGACCCATGAGCAGCCTGCCGTCCTTCCTGCTGGAGATCCTGGTCTGCCCCGAGTGCCACTCCGCGCTCGCCGAGGAGAGCAAGGGCGAGGAGCACGAGCTGCGCTGCACCGGTGAGAGCTGCGGCCTGGTCTACCCGGTCCGCGACGGCATCCCGGTGCTGCTGGTGGACGAGGCCCGCCGCCCCTCCTGATCACTGCCCAGTCCCGGCCGGAGGCCAGCCGCATGATCGACGACAGTCTGCTCGACGACCCGGCCGCCCTCCGGCGCGCCGACCGGGACCACGCCCTGCTCGCCCTCGCGGGCGCCGGGGCCCGGGTGAGGACCGCTCTGCGGCTCGCCGACGATGCCGGGCTCGCGGCGCTGCGGCCGGACGGCCGCCCGCGCACCCTGCTGGTCGCGGGCCACGGCAGCGTGCTGGCCGCAGGAAGTGCGCTGGCCGCGCTGGCGGTCGGGACCACCCAGGTGCTCCCGCTGCCGCCGAGCGGTGCCGAGCCGGTGCGGCGTGACCGGACGGCCGCCGACCCGGTGTTCTCGGCCGGGATGAGCTGGCAACTGCCCGGCTGGGTCGGCCCGGTCGACCTGCTGGTGATCGCCTCGATCGACGGCACCGAGCAGGGCCTGATCGGCCTCGCCCAGCAGGCGTACGCGCGCGGCTGCTCGGTGGTGGTGATCGCCCCGGTGGTGAGCCCGCTGACCGAGGCCGCGCACCAGGTCCGCGGCCTGCCGCTGCCGTACGCGCCGTCCGCGGTGGACCCGGCCGAGCCGGTCGCGGGCGCCGAGCCCGACCTGCCCGCACTGGACCCGGGCGCGCTCTGGGCGCTGCTGGCCCCACTGCTGGCGCTCACCGAGAAGCTCGGGGTGACCCAACTGCCGCCCGGCGCACTGCAGTCCACCGCCGACCGGCTGGACGAGACGGCGGTCCGCTGCCGCCCGGACGCCGGCGCGTACGTGAATCCGGCCAAGGACCTGGCGGGCAAGCTCTCCGGCACCGTCCCGCTGCTCTGGGCCGAGGGGCCGGTGGCGGCGGCGGTGGTGGAGCGGTTCGCCACCATGCTGGCCGACCGGGCCGGGCGTCCGGCACTGGCCGGGGCGCTGCCGCAGGTGTTGACCACCCACCGGGGGATGTTCGTCGGCCAGCTCGGCTCCGGTGCCGACCCGGACGACTTCTTCCGGGACCGGGTGGACGAGCCCGACCCGCTGCTGCTCCAGGTGCTGTTGCTCCGTCAGACCCCGGGCCGCGCCGCCGACCCGGCCGAGGAGGACCAGGCCGAGGTGCCGGAGCCGAGCTACCCGGTCCGCCGCGCACACCGGCTGGCCGAGGCGCACGAGGTCCGGCTGACCGAGTACCGCAGTGCGCAGGCCGATCCGCTCCAGGCACTGGCCGAGCTCACCGCGCTGACCGACTTCGCCGCGGTCTACCTCGGCCTGGCCGCCACGCGGGACTGACCGGCGCTCAGGCTCCGTACCGCACCGGGATACTGTGTGCGGTCGGCAAGCTGAGCGTCGGCCGGTGCGGTGCACCGGCCCAGTCGGAGGGACACCACCCCAGCATGAGCACCGAAGGCGGCACCAAGGCACTGGTTGCGGCGCTGTCCGCGAACCTGGCGATCGCCGCGAGCAAGTTCACGGCCTTCGCCATCACCGGCTCGTCCTCGATGCTGGCCGAAGGCGTGCACTCGGTGGCCGACTCCGGCAACCAGATCCTCCTGCTGGTCGGCGGCAAGCGGGCGGCCCGCGAGGCCGACGAGGAGCACCCGTTCGGCTACGGCCGCGAGCGGTACATCTACGCCTTCGTGGTCTCCATCGTGCTGTTCAGTGTCGGTGGCCTGTTCGCGGTGTACGAGGGCGTGGAGAAGATCCGCCACCCGCACGAACTGCACGGCTGGTACTGGGCGGTCGGCGTGCTGGTCTTCGCCCTCCTGGCGGAGAGCTGGTCGTTCTGGACCGCGATCACCGAGGGGCGCAAGGCCAAGGGCACGCTCGGCTGGGTCGAGTACATCCGCCGGGCGAAGGCCCCCGAGCTGCCGGTGGTGCTGCTGGAGGACTTCGGCGCGTTGATCGGTCTGGTGTTCGCGCTGCTCGGTGTCGGCCTCACCGTGATCACCGGCGACGGGATCTGGGACGGCATCGGCACACTCTCCATCGGCCTGCTGCTGGTGGCCATCGCCGTGGTGCTCGCGATGGAGACCCGTAGCCTGCTGATCGGCGAGTCGGCGGACAAGAACGACGTGCAGAAGATCCGCGCGGCGCTGGTCGACCACGACTCGGTGACCCGGATCATCCACATGCGCACCCTGCACCTCGGCCCGGAGGAGCTGCTGGTCGCCGCGAAGATCGGCGTCAACGCGGAGGACACCGCCGCCCAGGTGGCCGAGGCCATCGACCTGGCCGAGGCCCGGGTCCGCAAGGCCGTCCCGATCGCCCGGGTGATCTACCTGGAGCCGGACATCTACAGCGCCGAGAAGGAGGCCCAGGGCCTCGACCCGGCGGCCACCCCCGGCGGTCCCACACACTGACGCACCGTCGGATCCGGCGGCCCGACGGCGGCCGAAACTGCCCGTACGAAGCCCGTGCGACTGCGCCGTCGGTGTAGATTCGTCAGCAGAGCCAAACGTCGCTGCTGATGGCGGTCGATCGACGGTGCCCGGCGCAGCCGGGTACGGGCGGTCGAGGGAGAGAGGTCCTCCGACGGATTGTGCCGCAGGAGCAGTACGCCGTGCCGTCGGGCGTCCTGCCACTGAGCACACCCGTAAGACAGGCCCGCACCACCCCATGCAGCGAGGAGCACTTCCGCATGTCGACCAACCTCAACGGTGACTTCAAGGTCGCCGACCTCTCGCTTGCCGCCTTCGGGCGCAAGGAGATCCAGCTCGCCGAGCACGAGATGCCCGGTCTGATGTCGATCCGCAAGGAGTTCGCGGCCACCCAGCCGCTGGCCGGTGCGCGGATCACCGGTTCGCTGCACATGACCGTGCAGACCGCTGTCCTGATCGAGACCCTGGTCGCGCTCGGCGCCGAGGTCCGCTGGTGCTCGTGCAACATCTTCTCCACCCAGGACCACGCGGCCGCCGCGATCGCGGTCGGTCCGGAGGGAACGCCGGAGAACCCGGCCGGTGTTCCGGTGTTCGCCTGGAAGGGCGAGACGCTGGAGGAGTACTGGTGGTGCACCGAGCAGGCGCTGACCTGGCCGAACGGCCAGACCCCGAACATGATCCTGGACGACGGTGGCGACGCGACCCTCCTGATCCACAAGGGTGTCGAGTTCGAGAAGGCCGGCGAGGCTCCGGACCCGTCCACCGCGGACAACGAGGAGTTCCGCCTCATCCTCGAGGTGCTGAACCGCACCCTCAAGGACACCCCGAACAAGTGGACCGAGATGGCGGCCACGATCAAGGGTGTCACCGAGGAGACCACCACCGGTGTGCACCGGCTGTACGAGATGCACCGTGACGGGAAGCTGCTGTTCCCGGCGATCAACGTGAACGACGCGGTGACGAAGTCGAAGTTCGACAACAAGTACGGCTGCCGGCACTCGCTGATCGACGGCATCAACCGTGCCACGGATGTGCTGATCGGCGGCAAGGTCGCGGTGGTCTGCGGCTACGGCGACGTGGGCAAGGGCTCGGCGGAGTCGCTGCGCGGCCAGGGCGCCCGGGTGATCATCACCGAGATCGACCCGATCTGCGCGCTGCAGGCGGCGATGGACGGCTACCAGGTCACCACCCTGGAGGACGTCGTCGGCATCGCGGACATCTTCATCACCACCACGGGCAACAAGGACATCATCCTTGCCAAGCACATGGAGCAGATGAAGCACCAGGCGATCGTCGGCAACATCGGTCACTTCGACAACGAGATCGACATCGCGGGCCTGGCGAAGCTGCCGGGCATCGTGCGGACCGAGGTGAAGCCGCAGGTCCACGAGTGGCGTTTCGCCGACGGTCACACCATCATCCTGCTGTCCGAGGGCCGGCTGCTGAACCTGGGCAACGCGACGGGTCACCCGTCGTTCGTGATGTCGAACTCCTTCGCGAACCAGACGATCGCGCAGATCGAGCTGTTCACCAAGACCGAGGA
>NZ_JBFUMY010000148.1:0-5388 GCF_054049135.1 Kitasatospora sp. P5_F3
GAGGGCCGAGCGCACCAGGGCGCGGCTGCGCGCCGCGCTGTTGGCCGAGTGCGCCGAACGGCCGCTGGCCGAGCTCGGGGTCGCGGCGCTGACCCGGCGGGCCGGGGTCGGCCGGGCCACCTTCTACGTGCACTACCCCGACCTGCAGGCGCTCGCGGTGGACGCCTGCGCCGAGGTGGTCCGGGACGGGGTGACGGCGCTGCACGCCTGGCGCGGGGTTCCCGACCCGGCCGTGCCGCCGCCCGCGCTGGCCGAGTTCCTCACCGTGCTCGGCGGGCACGGGCCGCTCTACCGGGCGCTGCTCACTCCCGAGGGCGGCGGCCCGCTGGGCGAACTGATGCACCGTGAGCTGCGCGAGTACAGCCGGCGGGAGCGCGAGCTGGCCGGTGCGCCGCACGCCGGGCTGGTGGCCACGGCAGTGGCCGCGACGTTCACCGGGCTGCTCGCGGACTGGTTGCACGGCGGGATCGCCGGGACGCCCGAGGAGCTCGCCGCCCGGAGCTGGCGGCTGCTGATCGCCCTGCACCGCACGCCACTTGACCCGGCCTGAACTTGACCCGGCCCGAGCAGTACGGGGGACCCTGACAGGTGTCAGGTACCGAGGGGTACGGGCCGGTGGTTCGCTGGGTCTCGGCGCGGGAGAGTCCGCGCCGCGACCAGCAAGGAGAACCCTCATGTTCGGTGTGCGCAGGCTGGCCATGGCCGGTGCCGCGATCGCGCTCGGTGTCGCCTCCCTCGGGGCCACCGCCGTCAGTGCGGATGCGGCGAGCGGTTGCTACGGGATCGGCGGCGGTAGGTACAACTGCAACGTCTGGAAGACCGCCCCGACGTTCTGGGAGCACAACGTCCGGGCCGGCACGCTGAATGCCGGCACCAACTACTTCTACTGCCAGGCGGTCGGCAGCACGATGTCCGACGGTCCGTACTTCAACAAGTGGTACGCCAAGACCGACGACGACAGCGGCAACAAGGGCGTCTGGGTCAACGTCATCTACCTCTCCGGCGGTGGCAACGACCAGCCCGTGCCCGGCCTGCCCACCTGCTGACGCACTGACCGTCCGTCAGCCGCCGTACTGCGCTAGGTAGCGCAGCACCAGGTCGACGTGGGGGCGGACGCGCTCGGGGACGCCCCCGGCATCGGCCACCGTCTTGTCACTGGTGCGGTATCCGGCGGCGACCAGCTCACGCAGGTCGCCGCCGGTGCCCCGGCGCTTGAGCTGCTGGTCAAGCCAGCAGACGTAGTTGCCCATGGTGATGATGGCGTCCGGGGCCGACATGTAGTCCTTCCGGCCGTCACCGTCGCCGTCCTGCGCCCAGGCCTTGAAGACCGAGGGCGTCCACATCGCGATGCCGTACTCCTGGGTCGCGGGGCGGGTGGCGGCCGGGTCGAAGCCGCTCTCCGCCTTGAGCATGGCGGCGATCAGGGCCGGGCTGATCTCCGCTTCGGGGCAGGCCCGGGCGGCCCGCTCGATCGGCTCGCGCAGGGCGGCGGGCACATCGGCGTCCGGCGGCAGGGCGCCGACCGCCGAGGGAGGAGGCGGCAGCGGCGCCTGCCCCGAACCGGCGATCAGCCCCGTCCAGCCGGCCGCCGGGGCTGCGGCCAGCAGCGCCAGCGCAGTCAGCCGGCCGATCCGGTTCCGCCGTCGAGGGGGTGGAGTGTGCAGAGCTCGCAGCCGGGCCGTCAGCCGGCCGGCATTCGGTCGTACCCCCTGGTCCACCGCCAGGCAGTCGGCGATCAGCGCCCGCCACCCGGCCGGCAGCCGGTCGTCCAGCCGCAGTGGTGTCACGCCCCGGGCGTACGCCTGCGCGGCCAGCCCACGGGCCCGTGCGGTCGCGCCGAGGAAGGGGTGCAGCCCACCGCTGAGCACCTGATGGGCCAGCACCCCGAAGGCCCAGACGTCGGCGCCGGGCCGGAGTTGGACACCTCGTGGCCCCGAGCGCTGCGACCACCACTCCGGCGGCACGTGGTCCAGCGAGCCCAGCGGTGGGATGTAGGCGTGGGTGCCCTCCAACTCGGTGGTCAGCCCGAAGTCCGCCAGCCGGACACTGCCGTCGGCCATCAGCAGTACGTTGCCCGGCTTCAGGTCACCGTGCACCCAACCCTTGCCGTGCATATGGGCCAGCCCGGTGCACAGTTCGGTCAGCAGCGGTCCGGCCCGGGGGAGCGGGCGGCCGGGCTCCGCGTCCTGGAGCAGCTGTTGGAGGCTGCGCTCGGCCCGCTCCATCACCAATGCGACGGCGCCGTCCAGGGCCTGCCGGTCCGGGTCCCGCACGGTGACCACCGCCAGGGTCCGGATCAGCTGCGGGTGGTCGGCCCGGCGGCTGAACCGGATCTCACGCCGGGTCAGCTCCGCCAAGGTCCGGCGCTGCCCGGGGGCGAGGCGCCCGGGCGGCAGGAACTTCACCGCCACCGGGCTCCCGTCGGCCTCGCTGCGTCCCGCGTACACCCGGCCCCAGGCTCCCGCCCCGATCAGGCCGGTGATCCGGTACCCCGCCACCAGGTAGCCGGTCGGGACGTCGGTCGGCTCCATCGGCACCGGGTCTCAGCAGCCGCGCCGGGCGGTGACGGGCGAGGATCTCGGCGCGGTGACGGGCGCAGCGGCGGGCGAGGTGACGGGCACGGAGCCTGTTGCGGCGGCCCTCGGTGCGGTCAGCAGCGCGAGGTGTTCCTCACGGACCAGGTCGAAGCGGAGGGCCAGCGAGACCAGCTCCTCCCGCTTACGGCCCGTCCGTCCGCCGTCCTCGCACTCCCGGAGTCGGAGCTTGGTGTCGGCCAGGTAGTCGATGTGGTAGTTGACGGCGGATCGGGTCAGCGTCCGGCAGTCCGGGTGCTGTCGCAGCCGCTCCAGCACGTCGTTCACCCCGGGTACCGCTGCCGCCGAGGGCTCGCGCAGCCGGGGTTCGCAGAGCGCCAGCAGGACCAGGAAGTACTTGGCCGTCGGGTCCAGGGCGAACGGGCTGACGGTGTGGTCGCCGCCCTTGTGGTCCGGCGGCCCGTCCAGATAGGCGTGCTGCGGAGCGAAGACCTTGAAGTCGCTCGGCCCGTCGACCGACGGCAGCACCACCCGGGCGAACTCGAACGGCACCGGTGCGCCCAGTCGCCCGGGTGCCACCTTGAGGTGCTCGCCCGCACCCTCCAGGTTCTCCACCACGTACGTCGCGGTGGAGCTGAAGTTGGACAGTCGCCAGTAGTCCTCGGCCGCCGTCACCTCGCCCGCCCGGCGGGAGACACCCTGGTCGGCCAGCTCGATCGCGACCGGACAGTCCGGTGCACCCCGGCCGAAGTCCGCCTGCTCGCCGGGCCCCATCCGCAGCAGCCGGGGCCGCTCCGACGGGGCCTCGTCCCGGCGCGGTGGCAGTTGGACGATGACCGTGTCCATCGGGGCTCCTCCTCCGGTCGGCAGCGGTCGTGCGCGAACCACGATAGACGCTGCGCTGTCGACCAGTCACCATCCGTACGGGTGGCGGCCGTTCGGCCGATGGAGGGCGGGTCGCCGCCGGTCGGGTCCGGTCCGCCGTCAGCTCCAACCGGCCCGGTAGGCCGCCCAGTCCGCCGGGGTGGCGGTGAAGTCGACGTACAGCGCCAGGCCGAAGCCCTGCCGCCCCGGCGCCGTCCGGTCGAGAGCGAGCCGGGCGCCCCGGACGGCAGCGGCCACCGTCTCGGCCGATCCCCGGTGGCCGAAGGTGTCGTCCTGGTAGGCGGGCAGCCCCATCAGCAGGTCCACCTGAGGTGGCGTCACCTCAAGGGCCAGCGTGGTCTGCTGGGCCACGTACCCGCCGTACAGCGACTGCAGGGGCATCCCGGTGTCGTACGACATCACCGCCACCTGCTCGACCCGCCGGGCGACCTCGGCGAAGTACGCCTGCGACCACCACTTGCCGTGGTCGAAGACGGCGGCGGAGAGCCGGTGCAGGCCAGGCAGCGGGTCGATCTGCGGCGTCGCCACCGAGAGCGGCACGCCCCGTGCGGCGGTCAGCGCGTGCGCCTGGTCGAGCAGCGCGAGGAAGCCGGCCGAGCCGGAGCGGATCGGCTCCAGGTCGTAGTGCACCCCGTCGAAGCCGAGGTCCAGCACCTGCCCGCTCGCGGCGGTGATCCGATCGCGGACGGCGGGGTCGGCCAGCTCCAGGCCGTCCTTCTCCGGCCGCACCACATCGCCCAGCCAGGACTGCACCCGCACCCGGGGCAGTTCCCGGCGCACCTCGGCGAGGAACTGACGGGCCCTCGGGTAGCGGTCCGCGCTCAGCGAGCCGTCGTGTTCGAGCGGCCCGGTGTGTACGTACAGGTCGCGTATGCCGGTCCCGGCCAGCAGCCGCGTCAATGCGGCGACGTCCGCTTCCCCCTTCCGTCCGTCCACCCAGGCGTGGCCGAGCCAGAGTGCGTCCCGGCCCCTGGTCCTGGCCTGGTCGGAGAGGGTGCCGGAGTACTGCCAGCGCAGTGCGGCAGCCGCCCCGAGGGCAGGGAGAAGCACCAGCGCCAGGGTCAGCAGACCGCTCACCCCGGCCCGCCGCCACCGCGACCAGCCCCGCCAACTTCGCCCGATCTTCTTGATCATCTGTCCTCCCTGTGGGAGGAAGACGCTCAGGATGCGAAACAGGTTCTCGGCTTGGGCGTGCAGCCGGATACCCTGACCGCGTGCGGCCCGTACACGGACGGGCTGCATAGCCGACAGCCGTCGCACCCAGGGAGTAGCCCCATGGCCACCGCCGCCGTCCCCTCGTCCGCACCCACCACCGCCGCTGCGCAGGCTCGTGCGGATGCGTTGCGTGAAGCTCTCGCAAGCCGCGTCGTGGTGGCTGATGGTGCGATGGGCACCATGTTGCAGGCGCAGGATCCTTCGATGGAGGACTTCGAGCAGCTCGAGGGTTGCAACGAGGTGCTGAATCTGACCCGCCCGGACATTGTGCGGGCGGTGCATGACGCGTATTTCGCGGTGGGTGTGGACTGTGTGGAGACGAACACCTTCGGTGCGAACCATGCGGCGCTGGCGGAGTACGACATCCCGGAGCGGGTGTTCGAGCTGTCCGAGGCCGGTGCGCGGGTGGCGCGTGAGGCTGCCGATGCGTTCACCGCGCAGGACGGGCGGACCCGTTGGGTGCTCGGCTCGATCGGTCCGGGGACGAAGCTGCCGACGCTGGGGCATGCCCCGTATGAGTTGCTGCGGGACGGGTTCGAGCGCAATGCGGCGGGTCTGATTGCGGGTGGTGCGGATGCGCTGCTGGTGGAGACGAGCCAGGACCTGCTGCAGACGAAGGCCGCGATCCTGGGTTCGAAGCGGGCGTTGGCGGCGGCGGGGCTGGATCTGCCGGTGCTGGTGCAGGTGACGGTGGAGACCACCGGCACCATGCTGCTGGGCTCCGAGATCGGCGCTGCGCTCACCGCGCTGGAGC
>NZ_JBFUMY010000149.1:0-7948 GCF_054049135.1 Kitasatospora sp. P5_F3
CCGGCGGCCTCCGCCGCGCGCCGCCCGGGCCCCGCCGGGCCGGCCGGCCGGGTCCGCAAGGCCCGGCTGCGGGTCACCAAGGCCGACCCCTGGTCGGTGATGAAGGTCAGCTTCCTGCTCTCGCTGGCCGTCGGCGTGGTCATCATCGTGGCGACCGCGGTGCTCTGGATGACCCTGGACGCGCTCGGGGTCTTCGACTCGCTGGGGAGCACCCTGAAGGAGATGACCGGCAACGAGTCCGCCGGGGCGATCGACCTGATGGACTACGTCGGGTTCGGCAAGGTGATGATGTTCACCATGCTGATCGCGGTGGTGGACGTGGTGCTGATGACCGCACTGGCCACCCTCTCCGCCTTCATCTACAACACCGCGGCCGGGTTCACCGGTGGCATCGAGCTCACGCTGGCGGAAGAGGACTGACGCTCCGTCGGTTGTTTTTGGCCAGCTTCGGCCTCCTGTTCGGAGATCGGAATCTGCGGGCCCCGAAGGCTGTTCCAGCCGCGTGGCATGGGTCAGCTCGCAACACAACTGCTCGGGGCGGTCGAGGACTTGCTCGGGGCCAGGATCCCGCTCCGGGTCCGGCTCTGGGACGGCAGCGAGGCCGGCCCGTCCGAGGGCCCGCTGGTGGTGTTGCGCAACCGCCGGGCCCTGCGGCACCTGATCTGGCAGCCCGGCGAGCTTGGCCTGACCAGGGCGTACGTCTCCGGCGACCTGGACCTGGCCCCCGGCGCCGACCTGTACGAAGTCCTCTCGGCGGCAGCCGAGTTCGCCGAGCGACCGGACATCCTCCGGCTCCGGCTCGGCCCCCGGGACGTGGTCGGCCCGGTCGGGCGTCGCCTGGTCGGTCTGGCCCTGCGGGCCGGGGCGCTCGGCCCGCGGCCCACTCCCCCGCCGGAGGAGGCCAGGCTCGGCGGCGGCCGCGCGCACAGCCGGGGCCGCGACCGGGCCGCGATCAGCCACCACTACGACGTCGGCAACGAGTTCTACCGCCTGGTGCTCGGCTCCTCGATGGTCTACTCCTGCGCCTACTGGGAGCCCACGGCCAAGAGCCTGGAGGACGCCCAGGCCGCCAAGCTCGACCTGATCTGCCGCAAGCTCGGCCTGCAGCCCGGCATGCGCCTGCTGGACGTCGGCTGCGGCTGGGGCTCGCTGCTGCTGCACGCCGCCGAGCACTACGGGGTCCAGGCGGTCGGCGTCTCGATCTCGGCCGAGCAGGTCGCACTGGCCCGGCAGCGGGTCGAGGCAGCCGGGCTCGGTGACCGGATCGAGGTCCGCCTGCAGGACTACCGGGAGATCTCCGACGGCCCGTTCGACGCCATCTCCAGCGTCGGCATGGCCGAGCACGTCGGCACCGTCCAGTACCAGGTCTACGCGAGCGGCCTGTACGAACTGCTCGCCCCTGGCGGCCGGCTGCTGAACCACCAGATCGCCCGCCGCCCCGACCTGCCCGGTATCCCGTACAGCCCGAGTCCCTTCATCAACCACTACGTCTTTCCCGACGGCGAGCTCTCCCCCGTCGGCGCCACCGTGGGGGCCCTGGAGGAGGCGGGCTTCGAGGTCCGCGACCTCGAGTCGCTCCGCGAGCACTACGCCCTCACCCTCCGCGAGTGGGTCGCCAACCTGGAGGCGCACTGGCCCCAGGCCACCCGCCTGGTCGGCCACGGCCGGGCCCGGGTCTGGCGCCTGTACATGGCCGCCTGCGCGCTGGCCTTCGAGCAGAACCGGATCGGGGTCAACCAGATCCTTGCCGTCCGCCCCACCGCCACGGGCGCCAGCAACCTGCCCGCCACCCGCTCCCAGTGGCTCGCCGCAGCCCCTGAGCTGGGCCCCGCCGATACGGATTTGGGAGATCGGCCGTCGGTCCGCTAATCTTTCAGTGCGGCAAGGGCCTATAGCTCAGACGGTTAGAGCGCTTCCCTGATAAGGAAGAGGCCACAGGTTCAAGTCCTGTTAGGCCCACCACCGCAGAAGGTCCGGAGTGGATTTCCACTCCGGACCTTCTGGCGTTTCCGGGGCGGGCGCCGGAGGATGGGGATCTGCCGAGCTTGGGGTGAGTGGTGTGGCGATCTTCTGGGCGATGAGTCTGCCGGGGCTGGTCTGTGCGCTGGTGGTGGTGGCGCTTCTGGACCAGCTGGCGCTGCGGGCCGGGCGGGCGAAGTGGGTGCCGTGGCGGGGGACGGGGCGGGAGGGGCAGATCTCGGCGACCGGGTTCGAGCAGCTGCACGCCCAGTTCGCGGCCGGGAAGCAGCACGAACTGGAGCAGCGCAAGACGACGTTGATGCTGCGGGACGAGGAGGGCGACGGTGCTCCGCCGCTCGGCCCGGTGGATCTGGACGGGGGCCGGGCGGTGCTGCGGCTGCCCCGGCGGTAGTTGTACGACAGGAGGCACGGCGTCAATCCCGGGTGTCGGCCGGGCGGTTGACGAGTCGCGGTGACCTCTCGGGAACGGGTTACCGATGTGTATCATCGGCCGCAGGGCGGTCTGCACTCCGGCCGCCGGTTCGTGCTCGTACATACCGAGGGTCCGCGGTTCTCTGGGCCCATCCACAGCAAGAAGGACGAGGTCCCCGCGGTGAAGAAGCTTCTCCTGGTCGCCCTGGTCGCCCTCGGCGGCTTCTTTGTCTACCGTCAGGTCCAGGCGGACCGCGCCGAGCAGGACCTCTGGACCGAGGCCACCGACCCGGTCCCGGCCGGTCGCTGACGCGACGGACGATCTTTCGCGGGTCGGTCCCGGCCCCTCCGCGGGGGCCGACCCGAAGTCTCCGGCGGGTCAGTGCGGCTTGCGCGGGTCGTGCGGCTTCGGCCGGTCCTCGTGGGTGGGGTCCTCGGGGTCGGCGCTCGGCGAGGGCGTGGAGGCGGCGGTGGCGCCGGTGCCGACCGGGCCCGAGCCGTTCAGCTGGGACTCGGGGCCGCCCTCGGTGGGCTCGGTCAACCACTGCGGGTTGCTGCGACTGTGCCACCACTGCCAGGCGATCAGGCCGGAGACGATCGCCAGCGCGCCGGTGACGGCCAGGCCGGTGGCCCAGCCGTGCCGCTGCTGCTTCCTGACGTTCCTGGCGGCCAGCTCGCTGATCTCGGCGGCGCTGACGTTGCCCTGCAGCGCGGTGAACGCGGCGGCGCCGCGCAGCTGGGCCTCCTGCGCGACGGGGGTGATGCCGGCCCTGGCCTGCTCGACCGCCTCGGTGACCCGGGGGAGCACCGTGACCCGGGCCTGGTCGGCCGCCCGGGTGGCGGAGAGCTTGGCCGCCAGGGCGGCCTCCTGGGCCCGGTGTACGGCCTTCAGGGTGGTCTGCTGGGTGTGCGGCGGCAGCGACCCGAAGGCGTGCTCCAGCTGTGGTGCGAGGTGCTTGACGTACTGGACCCTGGCGGCCTGGGCCGCCTGGCCGGCGCCCGCCTTGGCCTGGCTGCCGGCCGCGTGGACCTTGGGGCCGAGGCGGTGCCTGGCTTCGTCCATGACGGCCGCGTAGTGGTAGGCGGTCTCCTTGGCGGTGGCGGCATAGGGCGCGAGGGTGTCCCTGGTCTTGTCGGCGGTGTCGCGGGCTGAGTCCAAGCGGGTCACGAGCTTCTCCTCCTCGGTGGCGTCCTGTATGCACATTTCCACCTGATTGGAGATCATGCATGTCAGTTTGTCCCACGGCGCGCCGGGTTGCTCCGGAAGCGGGTGCCGAAAGGAGTGCTCTGCCCCGGACGGCGGACAGATCATGGGATGATTCGAAGGTCAGTTGACTGAGAGAGACAAGGAAGGCACACCGTGGCCGAGGACCTGATCGCGACCCTGAAGACCAACCGCGGCGACATCGTGGTCAAGCTCTTCCCGAACCACGCGCCGAAGACGGTTGCCAACTTCGTGGAGCTCGCCGAGGGCACCCGTCAGTGGACCGACCCGCGCACCGGCAAGCCGTCGAACGCGCCGCTGTACGACGGCACCGTGTTCCACCGTGTGATCAAGGGCTTCATGCTCCAGGGTGGCGACCCGCTGGGCACCGGCACCGGTGGCCCGGGCTACAAGTTCGCCGACGAGTTCCACCCCGACCTGGCGTTCACCAAGCCGTACCTGCTGGCGATGGCCAACGCCGGCCCGGGCACCAACGGCTCGCAGTTCTTCATCACGGTCGAGCCCACCACCTGGCTGACCAACAAGCACACCATCTTCGGCGAGGTCGTGGACGCGGCCAGCCAGAAGATCGTGCAGGAGATCTCCGAGGGCCCGACCGGCCGTGGCGACCGCCCGGTCAAGGACATCGTGATCGAGTCGGTCGAGATCAGCCGCGGCTGACGATCCGCCGGCAGTAGCCTTACGGTCCCGGTGGTGCCCCGCTGCGCGGTGGTGCCACCGGGACCAGTCGTATGAGGGAGGGGACCGCAGATGCTTCCGGACGAGCCGGCCAGGACCGGCGCCGAGGGCGGCCACCGGCTGCCCGGCTGCTACCGGCACCCCGAGCGGGAGACCGGCATCTCCTGCGGGCGCTGTGGGCGGCCGATCTGCCCGGACTGCATGGTGAGCGCCTCGGTGGGCTTCCAGTGCCCGGAGTGCGTCCAGGGCGGCCGGCAGGGCGTCCGGCAGGCCAGGACCAGGTTCGGCGGGCTGCCGGTGGCGGACGGGGCGCTGGTCACCAAGACGCTGATCGGGCTCAACCTGCTGGTCTTCGTGCTGACCGAGTACATCCGGCCGGAGTGGTGGGACACGCTGGCGCTGCAGAGCGTGGTGCCGCCGTACTGGTACGAGGCGTACGGGGTGGCCGCCGGTCCGGACGAGTGGTACCGGCTGGTGACGGCGATGTTCGTGCACAGCGGGGTGGTGCACCTGGTGATGAACATGGTGTCGCTCTGGGTGCTGGGCCCGCAGTTGGAGCTGGTACTCGGGCGGCTGCGGTTCGGCGGTCTCTACCTCGCCTCCGGGCTGATGGGCGGGGCCTTCTCGTACCTGTTCGCCGGGGAGAAGCTGAACTCGGTCGGTGCCTCGGGCGCGATCTTCGGGTTGCTCGGGGCCACGGCGGTGCTGTACCGGGTCAGCCGGGTGCCGCTCGGGCCGGTGATCGCGCTGCTGGTCTTCAACGTGGTGATCACGTTCTCGGTGAAGGCGATCGACTGGCGCGCGCACCTCGGCGGGCTGATCGCCGGGGCCGTCACGGGGGTGGGGCTGATGTACGCCCCGCAGGCTCGGCGCGGGCTGGTGCAGGGCCTCACGGTGGCCGGGGTGCTGGTGGCGGCGGTGCTGATCGTGGTGCTGCAGACGGCCCGTCTGAACGGTTGATGACCGAGCCCGGGCGGGGTTTGTCCACAGTCGGTACCGGGGTACGGACGGCCGATGTCAGTGGGAACTGCTACGGCCTCGGTCTACGCGCGTCCCGCTGCTAATTCGCCCGGAATTCGGAGAAAGCTGCGGAGTTCGAACGGAAAAGTTATCCACAGGCCGGGTCGACTTTTCCCCAGTGTGGATAACCGTGTGGACAACCCGATGGTCCGATCACCCGGACGTCCCGTTCCGCACGCCGAAGCACCGCTCCGGGTGACCGGAGCGGTGCTCGGGGAGAACTCAGCGGGGGAGCGTCACTTCCACTGCGTGGAGACGCCGAAGCCGGCCGCGATGAAGCCGAAGCCCGCCAGGATGTTCCAGTTGCCCCAGTCCTGGATCGGCCAGCTGCCGCTCGTCACGTAGTAGGTGACGATCCAGACCAGCCCGATCAGGAACAGCGCGAGCATCAGGGGCGCCACCCAGCTGCGGCCGGAACTGAGCTTCACCGCTGTCGTGCCGGACGGCGGCGGGGTGTAGTCGGACTTCTTGCGGAGTCGAGACTTCGGCACGAGGGGATCTCCTGTCGATGCGCTGTGACCGCGCAGGGTGCAGCGGGGGCGGGCGGCTGTGGGGACCGGGCAGTACGGGAACGGTCGGTCCGGGCGTCCACGGGCCGAAACCCGCAGCATTGACCGGACCGGTGCTCCGCACATGCCACCGGCGTCCGTTAGCGTAGTGGCTTGCCGGGTCGTAAGGAGATAAGGGTACGGTGCCGAATTCCACGATTCCTTCCCGTTCCGGGCCGGAGCGGGCTCCGCGCACCCGAATTGTCGGACGTGCCCTGACCTGCGCCGTGTTCGGCATGGCCGGTCTGCTGTTCTACATCAGTGCGGACACCGCCCGCGGCACCGATCTGCGGACCGACAACTCGCTGCTCAGACTCAGCGACGTGATACGCCAGCGGAGCACCCAGAACCAGCAGGCCCAGGCCGAGCTCAGCGACCTCCAGGGGCAGGTGGACGCGCTGGCCAAGGGCCGGGGCCAGAGCCCGGCCGAGGTCGACCGGCTGACCGTGCTCCAGCAGGAGGCCGGTCTGCAGGCCCTCCAGGGCCCCGGGCTGACCGTCACGCTCAACGACGCGCCCCCCACCGCCACTGCCCGGCTGCCCGGCATCCCGGCCCCCGGCGTCAACGACCTGGTGATCCATCAGCAGGACATCCAGGCCGTGGTGAACGCGCTCTGGCGGGGCGGTGCCGAGGGCATCCAGGTGATGGACCAGCGGCTGATCTCCACCAGCGCGGTCCGCTGCGTCGGCAACACCCTGCTGCTGCAGGGGCGGGTCTACTCCCCGCCGTACGTGATCAAGGCGGTCGGGAAGACCGACAAGCTGCGGTCCGCGGTGAACGCCGACCCGACCATCGCCAACTACCTCCAGTACGTCGAGGCGTACGGCCTCGGCTGGAAGGTCCAGGAGAGCAACGACCTCACGGTGCCCGGATACACCGGAACGGTCGACCTGCGCACGGCTTCCGGTCAGTAAGGCGACAGCGCCCCTGGCCGGCGGGGGCCGCCGTCTACTCTTGACCCCGACCCGAACTCCGAGGAGCACGATGTACGGCTGGATCTGGCGGCACCTGCCGGGGAACGCTCTCGTCCGCGCGGCGCTTTCGCTGCTGCTGGTGCTCGGAGCGGTCTACGTCCTGTTCCAGTTCGTCTTCCCGTGGGCGGAACCACTGCTCCCCTTCGGCGACGTCACGGTGGACGAGGGCAGCGGCGTCGGCTGAGCCGCGCCCCCACCCACCGGCCCGACCAGTACCAGCCCAGGAGTAGCGCACCGATGACCGCCGCAGGCAACCCGCCCCGGATTCTCGTGGTCGACAACTACGACAGCTTCGTCTTCAACCTGGTCCAGTACCTCTACCAGCTCGGTGCCACCTGCGAGGTGGTCCGCAACGACGAGGTGACGGTGGATCACGCCGTCCGCCGGGACGGCGCGCTGGGCTTCGACGGGGTGCTGCTCTCCCCCGGCCCCGGGGCGCCAGAGGAGGCCGGGGTCTGCATCGAGATGGTGCACCACTGCGCCCGGATCGGGCTGCCGCTGTTCGGCGTCTGCCTGGGCCTGCAGTCGATCGCGGTGGCGTACGGGGCCGTGGTCGGCCGGGCGCCCGAGCTGCTGCACGGCAAGGTCTCGCCGGTCACCCACCGGGACGGCGGGGTGTTCGCCGGGCTGCCGTCGCCGCTGATCGCCACCCGCTACCACTCGCTCGCGGTCGAACCGGCCACCGTGCCGGCCGGTCTCGAGGTCACCGCGGAGACCGAGAGCGGCGTCATCATGGGTCTGAGGCACCGTGAGCTCCCGGTCGAGGGCGTGCAGTTCCACCCGGAGTCGGTGCTCACCGAGGGCGGGCACCGGATGCTGGCCAACTGGCTGGCCGAGTGCGGCTACCCGGAGGCGGTCGGCCGCTCGGCCGGGCTCGCCCCGGTGATCGGCCGGGGCTGAGCCGTGACGGCGGTACGCCCGGAGGGGCGCGCGCAGGGTGATGCGGCGGGCGGAGCGGGTGACTGGGGGGTCTACGAGCCGGTCGAGGACCAGCCCTGGCAGGACGACCGGACCATGCAGCTGCGGGTGGTGCCGTCCCAGGTGCTGCCCCCGCCCGGGCGGCGGGCCGACCGGCGCCGGACCGCGCTGAGCTCGGGCAGCGGCCGCCGCCG
>NZ_JBFUMY010000150.1:0-5666 GCF_054049135.1 Kitasatospora sp. P5_F3
CAACCGCAACACCACCTTCATGACCTGGAACCAGCTCCACCTCGCCCGCCTGCTCAAGGACGCCGGAGGCATCCCGGCCCACGGCAACCAGCGCTCCGAATGGGACGCCGGCTGCCGCTTCGACTTCGAGAACCCCGAGCACCGCTGAGCCGTCACGCCTTCGCGGAACCGCTTGCCCGGGAAGGCCTCCCGTTTTGGTCATCGGTGTTTGTCGCCGTGTCCCTCCTGATCTCGCGGGTGTGTAGGGCGCGGTGGATACAGCGTGACGGCAAGGGCAACATTGGCATGTTCGCCGACGGCCAGTGGGCGGTGGCACGAAGGCCCGTGCCGATCGGCAGCAGGAACACGCGGTTGAGGCCCGGCTGGCGGACGGGCCGCGGGTGGAGCTGGCCAGGGTCGTGGGCGCCGTAGACTCGGGAGTCAACCGTCGCCCCGAGAGCTGGTCGTTGGCTACAGCCGGTTCGGCAGCGTGCCGGACCGGCGGGCCGCAGGTGGCACCGAGGGCTGATCGGCTGGCAGGCCCAGAGGACGAGGGGCCCGCGCGGAACGCGCAGTGGCGGCCTGGACACGCTCGACGGCCGGGGCGCGGGGGGGGGGGGGGGGGGGGGGGGGGGGGGGGGAAGGCCGGGACGTGGTCAGGCCGGGTGAGTGCATGCGAGCGGTCTTGGTGCACGGCAGCCGAGTTGGACACCACAACGAGGTGGGCCCGCGTGTGCATCGCCGCGCGCAGCAGCGGGTCCTCGACCGGGAGACGGACCGCAGCCTTCTCCAGCTCGGCGGTGGGCCAGGCTATCTCGATCATCGCGTTCGCGCTGTCGAGGCGGAGGGATAGGGCGTGCTGGCTTCCAGGGCGCCGGGGGTGTCGCTGGGGTAGTCGGAGGTGTGGATGACCCGGGTCCAGGTGCCGAGCTGGGCGTGTGCGGCCGGGATCACCTGGTCGACCGACCAGCCGTTGGTGTCGGTCTTCGACAGGCCGAACCGCCAGGTGTTGACCGGGGCTTCGTGCCAGAGGACGAACTTGCTGACGAGCCTGCCGTCCTGGCTCGCGATGACGCCCCTTGGTGCGCCCGCGTTGAGCTTCACTCAGGCCGACACCGTGACCGAGCCGAAGTGCCGTGCAGAGCGGTCCTGTCGGCCCCAAGGGACGAGCAGGACCGCTCTGGGCTCAGTGCGCCGAGAAGAGCTGGTGGAGTGGCACCACCGCCAGCGCCCCGGCCGGCACCGCGTCGATCAGCCAGGTGGTGCCCCCGGCATAGCGGCATTCGAGGCCGTGGGCGGCCGGGTCGTGGACCGACAGCAGTACGGCGGGGCCGTGTCGCCGTCCGGCGAGGACTGCCGTTCGTGGATCGGTGGTGAGGTGGACAGCCTTGCGTGCCATCGGCCGCAGGCCCTGCCGGAGTTGGAAGATGTCACGCAGGTTCACCGATGCCGTGGCGTGGTACAGCACTCCGTCCGGTGTCCCGACTGCGTGGTCGTCGGGGGCGGACCTGGTGTGGCCGTAGCGAGCACGGATCAGGTCGTCCCAGACTTCGAAGCGCGGCTCGTCCAAGGCTTGGGCGACGGCCAGCACCTCTGCGGACGACGCGGGCTGTTCGGTCTCCGAGAGGGCGGACAGGAGGTCGTCGAGCCGCGCCCAGCCCTGCGGGTTCGTTGGCAGGTGCGGGTTGTGGCGCAGTTGATAGGCAAGAGCCTTGCTGATTCGCTGCTTGCGTCCGAAGTTGAGCTCCCGCAGTGGCGCGCCCCCTCGGGCGCCGCGCCGCTCGGCCCAGGCATCGCGCAGGGTGACGGCCACCTCGTGAATGGAGCCCCACTCCGGGTGGGCGCTGATTTCGTCCAGCAGGGCCTCGCCGTGCCGGCGGAGCGCGGGGTCCCCGGTTCGACCCGTCAGACACCGTATCGCCCTGACGATCAGTGAGGCGCGGTAGACGGCCCAGATCCGTTCGACCTCCGCGTCGTCGTACGCCTCACCGGTGCACTCGCGCAGCGCTTCGACGTAGCTTTCGAACACCTCACGGCGAAGGTCCCAGGAGCCGGGTGACAGGGCCGGCACGTCGTCCGTCAGCTGGGCCAGTTCACACCCGACCGGTTCGTGGCCCGTCGCCTCCAGGTCGATGGCGACGATTCGTCCGTCGTCCGTGACGAGCCAGTTGAACGCGTGCGCGTCCCGGCGGGGAAGCGTCGGTGCGTCGGCCAGCAGCGCCCACCAGCTATCAAAGGCCTGGTCGACCAGTCTGTCGGCGCCCTTGGGGAAGACGTCGCGGAGCCACATCCGCACCCGACCGCGGACCTTGGCGCGGACCTTGGTGGGCATGGCATCGCCTGGCCGGGGAGCGGCGTGGATGTAGGCGAGGAAGGCGGCCGCCTGCTTGAGCAGGTTCGCGGAGGCGTCTTCCGTCTCGGGAGAGAGCAGCTCGGCGAGGACCGTTCCGTACTCGAACCGTCGGACGGTGATCACGTTCACGTTGGACGCAAGGCCCGAACGGCTGCTCAGCTCGTCCGCGTCCAGGGTGGAGATCAGGTCGCTGGTGCGGAAGCGGGTGTCGGCGCCCACGCGGGCGAGAGTGTTCCGTACGGCCTGCGCGGTACGGGTGTCGCGTTCGACGTTGTCCGTGTGCGTGGGCTTGAACACCAGGGTCGACGAGGCGAAACCTAGATGGTCCTCGACGGTGACCACGTTGCTGCGGCCACCGAGGTTGCGCCGGATCACGTCCGGGCTGGTCATCGCGCGGGTGGCCGCCCGAGCGTAGTAGAAGCCCGCGTCACCGTCGGCGAGTGCCCGGACCCAGGAGGCGGGATCCGGGACGAGGCCGGCCAGCCGGGCTTCCAGCACGGCGCGGTCGGCGGGACTGACGCTCCGCCGTAGTTCGGCCTCCCGGCCCAGGACGACCAGGGGGACACACGTCGACGGGTCGTCGGCAGCCTCCCGCACGAGCCTTACCACTCCCTCGGCCCAGTGCTGGGGCGAGGCGCCCAGCGCGGCCACGTGAAGCAGGTCGTCGGCGTACCGCATCCGGCTCGGCGTGTCCGTCAGAGCGGTACCGGCCGTGCGGCCCTCGAGGAGGTCGAGGACCGTACGGCGCAGTTCGAGCTGGGTCGAGGTCGGGCACTCGACGAACTGTGCACACGCCCGGTGCCAGTCGGCGAGAAGACGCCTAATCAGCGGCTCTCCTGAGCCCTTGAACCGCTCGTTCAAAGCTCCGAGGACCAGCTTCGGGAACGACGAAGCCGGGGCCCCAGCACCGACGAACCGCTGCACCTGCTGGTCGAACCCGAACTGGCTCGGCAGACCGCGCAGCGCGAGCCGGACGGTCGCCGACTCGGGTACCGCGCGTGCCTGGGCGACGATGGTCAGCAGGAGCGTGTGGCGCACCGCCTCCCCGCTGACGAAGCTTCTGATGGTGTCGAGGGTGGTCGCAGCCTGATCGAGGTAGTGAGCGGTCAATTCGTCCATCGGGCGCCCGTCGGACAGCCTCAGCCACGCCTCGGCGATGTGCAGTCGCCAGGCGGTGCTCTTCTCGGCGTCGGCGAACTCCCGGTGCGCCTCGATGATCCGGCCCAGGTACCTGCGGTCGCCGGTGCTGTCGTGCAGGCGCAGGAAGCCCTCCATCAGGTACGGCAAGGCGTCGGCGACCTTGTTGCCCTCCTCGATCGAGCGTCGGATCAGCCCGACGGACCGTGACAGCTCGGCCGTGCCGACCGACTCGAACCTGCTAAGCAGCACCGGGCCTTGGCCGAGCCGTCCACTGAACTGGTGACGAGCGTTCACGCCGGTCAACTCGCTGTCGCTCACCACAGCGTCCAGGTACACCTCGGCCAGGCGCAGTGCCCGGGAGAACACCGTGGGCCGCTGCCAGGTCACGTCGAGCGCGTGCTGGTGCAGCTTGGTGCCAATCCGCTGTCGGACCACGTGAAGCGTCTTCGCGAAGTGCATTCCGGGTGGAAGCCCCTGCGCCGTCGCGGCCGGCCGACAGAAGCCGTGCTCGAACACCAGCAGCTCCAGCAGCGGGCGGCTGTCATCGCCGAGGAACTCCTGCCAGAGTTCGAATATGCGGCGGGCCGACGTCTGCGGGTTCACGACGGTCGACACCCACGGTGCTCCGCGGAGCCGGATCCACTCGGAGAGGGATTCGTCGAGCGAGCACCCGAGCCAGTGCAGCAGGCTGACGAGCTCGGGACAATGCTCCTCCAGCGCGAGGCGGATCTCCGCCTCGGAGAGGCCGGACACCGGAGGCGGCGTACGGCGCGCAAGATCCAGCGGCGTGACTTTCCGATCCACGTTCACCCCGGTGAGTCTAGACGGTGTCCCTGACGGCTCGTCGGCTCGGCGACAGGCTCGCCGCCAGTGAGGGCGTCCGGCGGTCGGTATCTCTGATCGAAAGGCATGTTGACGGCGTGGGCCGGGAGGTGAAGTCTGAGGGATCTGCCGATCCGACAAAAGGTGCGTCCTGGTATGTGCATAGGGTTTGTGTCCGACCTCGTACGGCGTGAGATCCCCGCGTAGGGCTGCTTTGGGCAGGGCCCTGTGATGTTCACGTGAGCAGCGTGTTCGTCGGGCGTGAGGCGGAGCACGTCGCGTACGGTGTGCGGTCCGGTGTCCTGGAGTGCGCCGGTTCCGGCGTCGCCGTGGGGCGTCAACTCAGCGACCTATCAAGATGGTTGCCGCCGCTATTGCCGGAAGCGGAGCCGGTCGACGCGCCGCCGGTGGCCACCAGGGCCCGGCCGGCCGAGGAACTGGTCCGGCGCCTCGGCTCTTACGAGCGGCCGCCGCATCATCCTCGACGACGTGCAGTGGGCGACGTCGGAGTCGCCGTCCAGGTGGAAGCGCGAGCAGTCGCGGCCCTGCGCCGGCGCGAACAGGGGCTCCGGGTGGACTCGTCCGAGCCGGTGGACGGCCACGGATCGGCGGCGGGCAGCATGACCGCGGGCAGGGGCGAGGCGTGCAGGACCGTCAGGGTCTGGGTGCTTCAGGTCAGGGCCACGTACAGCTGACGCGGGCCTTCGGCCCTGCAGGCGTGATGGTCGCGGGCTCCATGGCCTCCGACGAGGTCGAGTACCTCTTCCAGCGCCATCTCCAAAAGACGGAGACCCGCTGACCCAAGCCGTAGAGAGACGGATCCTCTATCCCGGGCGGACAACGTTGGGACCACGGCAGCTGGACACTCTTGGCAAAGGCTCACTGACTGCGTCTCGTGGTCTGCGGCAATGGGGCGCAGTCACCCAAATCGGAAGATGGAGGTTCCGACCCTGAGATTCCGGGGAGTCAGGCGCAAAGCCGGGCAGGGTTCTGGAAGCGGCTCGTGGGACCGCTGCGGCACTACGACCGTCAGCGGCCGAACGCTCGGACAGGAGAGGGCGTTGGACCTGTCCGATTTTATGGCTGGTCAGGTAACGTGCCAGAGTGTTTCGCCGGTCTGGCTGGGCGACAACTCCTCCGTCATGAAGAAGGTCGTCGAGCGGCTGTACGCCTGCTCGTCGGTCCTCAACTCCCAGGGGCAGTACGCCTATTACGGCCGGGTTGGCGGCTGCCTGATCACCGGCAACGAGGACGGCGCCAAGCACTGCGCGATGAACGTCCTGTACAGCCTCCAGCACCTCGGGTACACCGTCCCGCCGCAGGCCGACGCCGGCTGGGTCGGCCCGGCCGGGCCCGGCCCCTCCTACCTCGA
>NZ_JBFUMY010000151.1:0-5073 GCF_054049135.1 Kitasatospora sp. P5_F3
GGCCCCTGGTGTTCCAGGTGTCTCACTGCGTGTCAGGTGGTGCGGCGCTTCCTGAGCACCACCAGGACCACCGCGCCGAGGACCACCAGCAGGCCGCCCGCGGCGACCAGGTACGGGGCGCCGACGCCCCCGCCGGTGCTGGCCAGCGGCCCGGAGGGCTGCGGTACGGCCGGCGGCGGCGTGGTGGTGGGCACGGGGGCCGGGGTCTCCACCGAACGCGTCGGCGTGGGCGTGGGCGTCGGGGTCGGCGGGATCAGGGTGTTGACCGCCGTCGTGGTGACGCCCGCGTCCAGGTGCTCGTCGTCCAGCACGACCGGCCCGAGGACCGGCTGGTCGGGAGCCCGGTAGCCCTGCGGCGGGCTGACCTCCTGCCAGTAGTAGCTGCCCAGGTCGGCCTGGCTGGTGCAGGTGCCGTCCGCCCCGCTGGTGCACGCGCCGTCGACCTTGGTGTCCGGCTTCGCACCGTCGGTCTGCAGGCCCGCGGTCTCGTTGCTCTCCCGCCACAGCTGGAACACGGCACCGGGCAGCGCCTTGCCGTCCTGGTCGTGCTTGACCAGGCGCAGGGCGCCCAGCTGACGCTGGAACCCGAAGTCGAAGCTGTGGTCGTCCTGCCCGGCCGCGCCGGTGGTGAGTGCCCGCTCGACGTACGTGCCGCCTTGCGGGACGGTGCCGTCGGAGTCGGTCAGGCGGTTGCCGCCGACGTTCGCCGCGGTAGGCACCCAGTGGTGCAGCGGCCCGCCCGCGGCGTAGTCCCCGAGGTTGTCGAGGCGGATGGTGTACGCGGTCTTCGGCTTCAATCCGCCGGTGACGTTGGTGTCGTCGAAGTAGTACTCGCCGCGCGCGGTGGTCTTGGCGGTGCCGACCTTCTTGCCGTCCGCGTCGTAGAGGTTGACCGTCGCCCCCACCACCGGCTTCTGCTCCGGCAGTTGGAGACCGGAGCGCTCCGGGTCGTACCAGACCCGGTTGCCGATCTGCAGCGGCGCCCGGTCGCAGAGCACCTCCAGGTCGGCCATCGCCGCGCCCTTGCCGAACCGCGACTGGCCGTTGGACAGCTCCTGGCCGAAGCCCGGGTCCGGACCGCCGCTGCGCAGCGTGAACATGGTGCCGGCGCTGACGACGTTGTTGGCGACGTCGTAGCCGGAGGTGGCGATGGAGTTCTCCACCTTGGAGAGCGCCAGGCCCGCGAACGCCGGGTACGGGTGGCCCCAGGGGTAGGGGCGGGGCTGGTCGAACCAGTTCTTGTTCCGGACGGTCGCCCCGCAGCCCAGGTTCACGTCCAGCACGTACGAAGTGCCGGACTTGCAGGCCTTGTTGAGGTCTGCCGAGGCGAGCACCGACACGAAGCCCGGGGGCTGCGGCCCGCTCGCGGCGGGGAACGCGGCGGCCTGGTCGGCGTACCGGTCGCGGAAGACCAGCAGCATCGAGCCGTCGGTCTCGACGCCGACCTCGCCTAGTTCGGGCTCCGGGTGGACGTTGCAGACCTGCCCGTCGCCGGTCGTCGGCTGGGTTTCCGTCCACGGGTACCAGAAGTAGCCCGCACAGCTCGTCGGGGTGCCACGGTGGTCCAGCGGCTGGTCCAGCACGACCGCGCCGAACGCACCCGTCGCTGGGTCGAACTGCCGCACCACGGCCCGCAGGTCGCCGATCTTCTGGGTGGACTCGCCGGAGCAGACGCCGCCGAGGTAGCCGACGCCGTCCTGCATGCCGAGGCCGAACGGCCGCCAGTCCTCCGGCGACGGGCAGTCCGCCGCCGGGATCGGGTACACGGCCTCGGGCTCCGCGGCGGTCGGCGCGGTGGCGTCGTACCGGTAGAGCTTCCGGTCGTGCAGGTTGACCACGTACAGGTCGCGGCCGTCCTCGGTGAGCTTCAGCCCGCCGAGGCTCTCCCGGCCGACCGGGGCGAAGAAGCCCGGGTCGTCGGCGCCGGTGTGCGCGGTGGTGCCCGCGTCGGGGACGGTGGCGAACAGCGAAGTCGCCTTCGTCACCGGGTCGGTGACGTAGACCGCGCCCGGCCCGCCGGGCCCGTAGGCGGTGTTGCGCTTGGCGTGGGCCGAGCTGAAGAGCCGCCGGTCCTCGCGGTTCCAGGCGATGCCGAAGACGTTCCCGGTGTCGGTGGCGGTGGAGACGTTCGTGACGTCCTTGTTCACCCCGCGCGAGCGGTACGGGAAGGTCAGCAGCGTGCGGCTGGTGCCCGGTTCCAGGGAGGCGGGCTGGCAGGCGGTGGCCAGCGGCGCGTTCGCCTGGCAGTAGTCCGAGGGGTTCCACAGGCCGGTGGTGAAGGTGACCTGCTTGCCGTCGGAGAGGTCGACGAACTCCTCGTTGCTGCTCAGCTTGGACGGTGCCCCCGCCAGGCCCTCCCGGGAGGCGAAGGCCGGGAAGAGCACGCCGGGCTTGGGGTTCACCACCTCGACCCGGTACCGGCCGCCCGCGCTCCCGGCGGCCGGGGTCAGCGTCACGGTGCCATCGGCGGCAGTCACGGCGGTCCGCACTACCCCGTCCGCCCCGGTCAGCGTGACCGTCACCCCCGCCATCCCTGGCTCCAGGGCCGGGCTCCACACCCCGTTCTCGTCGACCGCCCGGACCACCCGGACCGTCACCGACCCGTCCGCGTCGGCCGGCGAGGCCGGGGGCGCCGCCACGGTCGTCGCCGTGGCCACGGTGGCGAACGCCGCCACTAACGCGGCGGCCCGTCCGGCCGCGCGGCGCCCCATGCGCGGCACGGGCGCTCTGGTCTGCTGCTGTATCTGCGTCATGCCCTGCCCTCGATCGTCGGGAAGGAGCGCCGGACCGATGCCGGCGCGTCACCGGAATGGCGTCGCGTACACACCATTCGGCCGAATCGTAAGCGGAATAAGGACATCCGGCGGGCAGTACAAGAAAATTGACGATCAATCAGGAAGCACGCCCGATCATCCGTGTGCACCCGGTGCGCCCCCGGTGTGCCCTCCTCGGAGGGTTCAGGACGGCGTGCCCGGGCGGACGGAGCGGATCCGGAGAGCCGCGTACACGCACCCCGCGAGCGCCAGGTCGGACAGGAGCATGAAGCCGATCGAGTAGCTGTCCTTCGCGCTGTAGACCGCCCCCATCACCAGTGGCGGCACGAACCGAGCACTACGAGCGCAGCGGCGACCCGGAGGAGGCGATGGTCGGCGCGCTCGCCCACTCGGGCCGGGTGATCTTCGCGGCGGCCGGCGTCATGGTCGCGGTGTTCTTCACCTTCGCGCTGTCCGGGCCGCTGCCGCCCAAGGAGATGGGCATCGTCCTGGGCGTCGCCGTGCTGCTGGACGCCGCACTGGTCCGCCTCGTCCTGCTCCCCGTCCTCCTCCGCCTCACCGGCCGGGCCGCCTGGCACACCCCGGCCTGGCTCGACCGCGTCCTGCCGAAGGTCACTTTCTCCCACGGCTGACCGTCCCGACCGCCGGTGGCGGGAGCGTTGTTCAGTGCTCCCGCTCTCGGCGGTCCTGCCGTTGCGTCGGGTGGGCCCGATCGGGCCGTCGACGCGCGGCCCCCGGGCGCGGGGGTGTGGACGGAGCCGCTGGACCGAACCTCACGTCCGCGCGGGGCGCTGCCGCCGCACTGCGGCGGAGCACCGGCCGGGTGGAGACGGCTTGGGCCGTGCCGCGGACTCCGGCACGGCCCGATCAAGTGGCGCCCGCTCGCCCGCTCATCGGCGGCCCGGAAGCCTCGCCAGAAAGCCTCCGCCCTTGGCCGCGCTCGGGTCGCAGCCGCAGTGGTCGGCCTGTCTCCGAGCCAGACCTACCGGCTCGTGGTGGAACGACCCGAGCGGCTGAGTATGAAGGCGCTCATGGCCACCAGGGCACGGTCGTCCGCCGCGAGATCAAGGCCGCGATTCAACTGGTCGCTGGTTCCGGGCCCGCGGCACGAGCCTGTCCACTTGCAGAGCGAGGAAGTGCAGGCCATGGCGGTGGTGCTTGCCGGAATAGTTGCGCCGGTCCTGGGCTCCGGTGTGCCGCTGAGTGGGGATCAGGGTGCCGTCGATCAGCACGATCTCCCCACCCCGCCGGGCTATCTTGCGAAGCGCCCGATCCACGCGGGCGCCCTCGCGACGAGCAGGCTGTTTTCGGCATGGCCCTGGCGCAGATTCCGGATGCTGTTGGTGATCTTCGGTACGAGTGCCGTCGCGTTCCGGCAGTCACCGGTCGCCTGCCGGGTCGGTGAGCCGTGGTTCTTGGCGAAGACCGTGTGGGAGCAGGGTATTTGGCGACGAGACCGTCATGCTGCGCAAGGCGCAGCGGCGCGGCTCCGGCGGGCACCTGCAAGATCACCAACTGCGTCACGGCGTTGGTACTACCAATACCCTTCGCCCCGACGTCGAGACCCTGGTATCGATCGACCGGGTCGCCGGTCAGGTCCACACCAGCAGCCTCGCCCCCGCGCCGTCTCCTTCATCAGCGTGCGTGCTCACCAACCTGCGCAGACCCAGGACGAGATCGCCCTGGACTGCATCTGCCCGCGGCCCCGGCCCGGCGCCCGACCCGCGCCCTGGGGCCGTCGCGGCAAGCCGTGCAGCCGCCGTGGGGGGGTCCGCAGCGGTCGTATCGCGGCTGCTGGAAGGGGTCCTCGCCGATGTGACCAGTGACCGGTGTCCTGCCTCTCGGAGGGCACGGAAGGTCCACGATCAGTTAGACGTCGCGTTGCGGCGCTTGGGTCCGGGTTCGTCCCCGTGGCCGGCGTCCGGGTCAGGCCGGTACGTCGGGCTCCGCGCCGAGGTCGGCCGCGCGGGCTTGCAGGTCCCGCAGTGCCGTGTGTGCGATCTCGGTGTAGGGCTGCTGGTTTCCCGGTGCGGCCCAGCGGGCGAAGGCGGTGATGCGCTCGGTCGTGAACGCGGGGGCGGCGGATTCCAGTGCCGCGGGCAGAACGTGGGTCGCCCTCTCCGACCGCGTCGCCTCAGCCCTCGACGACCCGCCGGCACCCGAGCCTTCGGCAACATCACCTCCAGCGGCGGCTACGTCTTCCACCGCCACGGCCGCCCCCTCCACCCCAAGAACGTCCTCGACCACTTCCACCGGCTCTGCGACAAAGCCGGCGTCCCCCGCATCGCCCTCCACGACC
>NZ_JBFUMY010000152.1:0-5009 GCF_054049135.1 Kitasatospora sp. P5_F3
TACGGCCCCGCGACTGGACCACCACCAACACCCTCACCCCCCTCATCACCGTCCTCAACCGGCTGCGCCGGCGCCACCCCGCCCTCCAACAGCTGCGCGACCTCACCTTCCACCCCACCGACAACGACCACATCCTCGCCTTCTCGAAGACCGCCACCACCGAGGACGGTCTCACCGACCACGTCATCACCGTGGTCAACCTCGACCCCCGGAACCCGCAGGAGACCACCGTCACCCTGCCCTGGGACGGGCCGCTCGCAGTCCACGACGAGCTCACCGGAGCCTCCTGGACCTGGCACCGCCACAACTACGTCCGGCTCGATCCCACCACCGGGCCGGCCCACCTCCTCACGGTTCGGAGGAACCCTCTGTGACAGTCAACGAGCCCGTGCCCGACACCTTCGCCGAGACCTCTCCGGGAAAGCTCGACCCGGAGTGGTTCAAGCGGGCGGTGTTCTACGAGGTACTGGTGCGATCGTTCCAGGACAGCAACGGGGACGGGGTGGGAGACCTCAGGGGCCTCACCTCGAAGTTGGACTACCTGCAGTGGCTCGGGGTGGACTGCCTCTGGCTGCCGCCGTTCTTCGCCTCGCCGTTGCGGGACGGCGGGTACGACGTGGCGGACTACAAGTCCGTGCTGCCGGAGTTCGGCGACCTGGCGGACTTCGTGGAGTTCACCGACGCCGCGCACAAGCGCGGTATGCGGGTGGTGATCGACTTCGTGATGAACCACACCAGTGACCAGCACCCGTGGTTCCAGGAGTCCCGCCGCGACCCGGACGGGCCGTACGGCGACTTCTACATGTGGGCCGACGACGACAAGCAGTACCCGGACGCCCGGATCATCTTCGTCGACACCGAGACCAGCAACTGGACCTACGACCCGGTCCGCAAGCAGTACTACTGGCACCGGTTCTTCTCCCACCAGCCCGACCTGAACTACGACAACCCCCGGGTCCAGGAGGAGATGATCGCGGGGCTGCGGTTCTGGCTGGACCTCGGGATCGACGGGTTCCGGTTGGACGCGGTGCCGTACCTGTTCGCCCGGGAGGGGACCAACTGCGAGAACCTGCCGGAGACCCACGAGTTCCTCCGCCGGGTCCGCAAGGAGATCGACGCCGACTACCCCGACACGGTGCTGCTGGCCGAGGCCAACCAGTGGCCGGAGGACGTGGTCGACTACTTCGGCGACTTCGCCTCCGGCGGCGACGAGTGCCACATGGCATTCCACTTCCCGGTGATGCCGCGGATCTTCATGGCGGTCCGCCGGGAGTCCCGCTACCCGGTCTCCGAAATCCTGGCCAAGACGCCGACCATTCCCGGCAATTGCCAGTGGGGTATTTTCCTGCGCAACCACGACGAGCTGACCCTGGAAATGGTCACCGACGAGGAGCGCGACTACATGTACGCGGAGTACGCCAAGGACCCCCGGATGCGGGCCAACGTCGGAATCCGCCGCCGGCTGGCACCGCTGCTGGAGAACGACCGGAACCAGATCGAGCTGTTCACCGCCCTGCTGCTGTCGCTGCCCGGCTCGCCGGTCCTCTACTACGGGGACGAGATCGGCATGGGCGACAACATCTGGCTGGGCGACCGGGACGGTGTCCGGACCCCGATGCAGTGGACGCCCGACCGCAACGCGGGTTTCTCCTCCGCCGACCCGGGCAGGCTCAGTCTGCCGCCCATCATGGACCCGGTGTACGGCTATCAGGTGACCAACGTCGAGGCACAGCAAAGCAGTTCGAGTTCGCTGCTGCACTGGACACGTCGCATGATCGAGATTCGCAAGCTCAATCCGGCCTTCGGCCTCGGCAGCTACACCGAACTGCCCTCGAGCAACCCCGCAGTGCTGGCCTTCGTCCGCGAGTACGAAGGCGACCTGGTGATGTGCGTGAACAACTTCTCGCGCTTCGCACAGCCGACCGAGTTGGATCTGCGGCGGTACGGGGGACGCTATCCGGTGGAGCTGATCGGAGGCGTTCGCTTCCCGTCGATCGGCGAGTGGCCCTACCTGCTCACCCTGGCCGGGCACGGCTTCTACTGGTTCCAGCTGCGCAACCCTCACAAGCAGTGAAGTAACGATCGGTCAGTTCACTTCCCTCGGGGGCGCGAAGAGAATTCACGCGCCCCCGAGCGATCTCTGCACCACCGCGTACGGAGAACAGCCCAACGGCCACCCACACTAAGGCGTGACACCCGAGCCCGGCTCGCGTGCCGTCGCCGTCGCGCCGCCGAAATCCGGAAGACTGACGGGCCCGGCCAGACCCGTCGGGCAGTCGGCCCGCTTCCGGGGAAAGGGAGTCATGTCCGAAACCTCCCGTTCTCAAGCCCATCTGCGCCAGGATGCCCCGAGACCACTCGGGGCACGTGACGCGGGGGCTCGGAGGACCACCGTCGGGGTCAGCGAGCTGGTCCAGGCCGCGCTGCCCCTGATCATCGGCTGGCTGCCGAGTCAGCGCTGGTACGCGGGCAAGGGCCGCGCGATCACCAGGATCACCCCGGTGGTCGGCACCCCGCTCCAGGTCGGTGACCCCGCACTGCTGCACCTGCTGCTCCAGGTCGAGTACGCGGGCGACGGCGGAGCGTCCCAGCGCGACATCTACCAGCTGCTGCTCGGCATCCGCTCGCAGGAGCCGCCGGGGATCGGCCCAGGGGCCGTGCTCGGGCGGCTCGGCAGCGGGCCGTACGACGGCGCGGCGCTCTACGACGCCGTGCACGACCCGGAGCTGACCGGCCGTCTGCTGGGGCACCTGGCCACCGGCGACCGGTTCGGCGCGCTGTCGTTCCGCCGTACCCCGGGCCCCGGGCTGCCGGGCAACCTGCCGGGGCGGGCCTCCACCGCCGAGCAGTCCAACAGCTCGGTGATCTACGGGACGTCCTTCATCCTCAAGCTGTTCCGCCGGATCAGCCCGGGCACCAACCCCGACCTGGAGCTCTCGCTGGCCCTCTCCCGAGCCGGTTCGACCCGGATCCCCCGGGTGGCCGCCTGGTTCGAGAGCCGGATGGAGGGCGCCGAGCCGGCCACCCTCGGGCTGCTCCAGCGCTACCTGCCGGACGCGGAGGACGGCTGGGAACTGGCACTCGACCAGGTCGGGCGGCTGAAGGGCGACCCGTCCCCTGGCAACTTCGCGATCGAGGCGCACCGGCTCGGCCGCGCCACCGCGGAGGTGCACCGGGTGCTGGCCAGGACCATGCCGGTGGCCCGGCTCGACCGGACCCAGACCCACCAGCTGGCCGCCGCGATGACCGAGCGGCTGGACCGCGCGGTCACCGCCGTCCCGGGGCTGACCAGGTACCGGACCGCGCTGCAGGCCGCGTTCCAGGCCCTGACGGCCGATCACCTGGACGGCCTGCCGGTCCAGCGGATCCACGGCGACCTGCACCTCGGGCAGGCCATGCGCACCCCGCACGGGTGGGTGCTGCTGGACTTCGAGGGCGAGCCGGCCAAACCGCTGGCCGAGCGCAGACTCCCGCAGCCCGCGCTGCGGGACGTCGCGGCGATGCTCCGCTCCTTCGACTACGCCGCCGCCCACCTGCTGGCCGGTACCCCCTCGGACCCGGAGCTGGCCCATCTGGCGGCGTCCTGGGCCGGGCGCAACCGGACGGCGTACTGCGCGGGTTACACCGCGGGCGGCGGCATGGAGCCGTCCTCGGCGCCCGAACTGATGCGGGCGCTGGAGATCGACAAGGCGGTCTACGAGGTGGTCTACGAAGCCCGGCACCGGCCGAGCTGGCTCCCCATCCCGCTGGCCGCGATCAACCGCCTGGCCCTGACCGTCTGACCACCCCACTCAGCAGGAGGACTCCGCCGTGACCCCGCTCGGCCCGAAGCGCGACCGCAGCACGCCCGTGCCCGCCACCTTCCTGCCCGAGCGGGTGGGCAAGCCCGGCCGGCGCCGGGCTGGGGCCGCCCCGGCAGCCCCGGCGGCCCCGGCGGTGCCGCTGCCGCATGCCGCGCTCCGGCTGCCGGAGGCGACGCTGCCGCCCAGCGAGATCGACCGGCTGCTGTCCGGTGAGCACCACGACCCGCACGGCCTGCTCGGCGCGCACCTGACCTCGGAGGGGGTCTCGATCCGGGTGCTGCGCCCGTTCGCCGAGCGGGTGGTGGTGCTCACCGAGCAGGGCCCGGTGGAGCTGACCCACCTTCAGTCCGGCCTGTTCACCGGCCTGCTGCCCAGCGCGGTCGAGATCCCGGACTACCGGCTCCAGGTTTCGTACGCCGGGGTCGAACACGTCCAGCAGGACGGGTACCGGCTGCCGCCGACGCTCGGTGAGCTGGATCTGCACCTGATCGCGGAGGGCCGGCACGAGCAGCTCTGGCAGGCGCTCGGTTCGCACCTGCGCACGGTGCAGGGCATCCCCGGCACCGCGTTCGCGGTCTGGGCGCCGAATGCCGCCGGGGTCCGGCTGATCGGCGACTTCAACCACTGGGACGGCACCGGCCACCCGATGCGCTCGCTCGGCTCCTCCGGCGTCTGGGAGCTCTTCGTCCCCGGCCTCGGGGCGGGCACCCAGTACAAGTACGAGATCCACACCCGGCAGGGCTGGGTGCTCAAGAAGGCCGACCCGATGGCCCGGGCCACCCAGTGCCCGCCGGAGACCGCCTCGGTGGTCACCGAGTCGGCGTACGAGTGGGGCGACGCCGACTGGCTGGCCCGCCGGGCCAGGGCCGTGCACCACAGGGCGCCGATGTCGGTCTACGAGCTGCACCTCGCCTCCTGGCGCCCCGACCTCACCTCGTACCGTCAGATCGCCGCCGAACTCCCGGCCTACCTCCAGGAGTTGAACTTCACCCATGTGGAGTTCATGCCGGTGATGGAGCACCCGTTCGGTGGTTCCTGGGGCTACCAGGTGTCGGGCTTCTACGCGCCGACCGCCCGGCTGGGCACCCCGGACGACTTCCGTTTCCTGGTCGACACCCTGCACCAGGCCGGCATCGGGGTGATCGTCGACTGGGTGCCCGCGCACTTCCCCAAGGACGACTTCGCACTGGCCCGGTTCGACGGCGA
>NZ_JBFUMY010000153.1:0-4840 GCF_054049135.1 Kitasatospora sp. P5_F3
GCGCGTCGACGGGAAGACTCATGGCGCGTCGACGGGAAGACTCATGGGCAGCGGCCGATCTCTGGTTCTTCGTGACTCGACATCTCGAAGCGTGGAGAACGGCCGCCTCTGCTGTCCCGGAAAGAACTGCAGATCAGCAGGTCGAGTGACCTGCGAGGTTAAACAACAAGCTCAGAAGCTGTTGTCTATCCGATAGTGATGGGTGCGTTTCCGCTGGTCAGGCATCGTGCTGGCGCCTCGGTGGCAGAGACGGGGTGTCGTGTCGTCTCTTCGGTGGAGGTGCCGGATGCCGTCGGTGATGGGTCTGCTGGAGGAGCGCGAGCGTGCTGCTCGGCAGCGGGTGGAGGTCCTGCAGGCCGAGCTGCAGGAGGCGGAAGCCGCGTGGGAGCGGTTCGTGATTGCCCGTCAGACGGTGGCCGAAGTCCTGGCAGAACCTCCTGTGGGCGAGGAGGCGCCGTCGGCCGGGGTGGCCGGTGAACGGCCTGCGCGGGTCGCCGTGGCGGTGCCTGGATCGGTGGTTCCCGCCGGGAGGGAAGGGCTCGCTCTCGACTTGCTGGCGCCGGACTACCAGCGGCTCGTGGAGGTCCTGGCGGGGAGCGGGGAGGGGATGGACTGTCGCCGGCTCGCGGCGGCCTTGGGTTTGGAGGTGGTCGCGGCGAAGGTGGAGGGAGTGCGGTCGAAGGTGAAGCGCCTGGCCGCGCGGGGCTGGCTGGTCGAGGAACGGCCGGGGATGTTCAGCGTGCTCGCCGGGCGGGCCGGCGGCTCATGACCATGCTCATCGACCACCGAATCATCGCCTCGGAGGTGTCGGTGCGGGTCTCGTAGTCGCGGGCCAGGCGGCGTGAGTGCACCAGCCATGCGAACGTCCGTTCCACCAGCCACCTTTTGGGCAGCACCACGAAGCCCGCGGTGTCGTCGGTGCGTTTGACCACCGTCAGCGCGATGCGCCAGGCGTCGCGGGCGAGGTCGACCAGGCGTCCGGTGTAGCCGCCGTCGGCCCACACCAGCGAGATGCGCCAGTGCCGTTCACGCAGCCGATCCAGCAACGTTTGGCCGGCCTCGCGGTCGGTGACGGATGCGGCGGTGACCATCACGGTCAGCAGCAGCCCGAGGGTGTCCACGACGATGTGCCTCCTGCGGCCGTTCACCTTCTTCCCGCCGTCGAACCCCCGGCTCGCGGCCGGCACCGACGCGGCCCCTTTCACCGACTGCGCGTCGATGATCCCGGCGGTCGGCTCCGGATCGCGGCCCGCCGCCTCGCGGACCCGGTCGCGCAGCCGGTCGTGGAACTCCGCGACCAGGCCGTTGTCGCGCCAGCACCGGAAGAAGGCGTAGACGCGGTCCCATGCGGGGAAGTCCGCGGGCACCGCCCTCCAGGCGATGCCGCCCGAAACCAGGTGGCGCACAGCGTCGACCAGCTGCCGGTGGCAGTAGCCCTCCGGCCGCCCACCGCGTCCCTCCAGCCAACCCGGAACCGGCATCGCGTCGCGGACGACCGCCCACTCCGCGTCGCTCATGTCCGAGGGGTACCTCGGCCGCCTGTGCGGGCGGTCCCCGGCGTTCCCGAACCGGTGAGCGAGGCAATCACACGATCGTGCAGCCGAGTTGAAACCGGCAGGTACGAGGGCGTACGACGGCGGCAACAGGCCTCCTGGTGTGCTCACGGTCTTCGACAGACCCGAGCTGCACCAAGGCCCCTGCCTTCATACGCGGCACGCGACAAGACCACCCGACCGAKCTACCGCAATCGAACCCATGCCCACCGCGATCGGTACGACAACGGCTGGCCAGGTCACCGAGCCGGAGCCGCCCGGAGCCGGCCGTTGACCATGTTCGTGGGCTCACTGCTGAAGCTGCTTCGACCAGTCACCCCCAAAGCGATAAGCACGGCCATCACCGACCTGCTTCACCCCGCCGGGAACGACGTCCCCGTGGTACGGATACTGTTCCGTCACCGCCGCCAGCAGGAATTCCAGGAAGCCGCCCTCAAACAGGTCCCACTCCCGCATCGAGTGGAACTTGGCGGCCACCGGCCACCGGTCCGGGTCCGGGCCCCGCATCAGCCAGAAGAAATGGTCCGAGTTGTAGTTGTTGCCCCACTTCAGGAGCCCTCCCTCGGCTGGGAACAGCGGGTACGGGCACTCGTCGTAGTCCCCGTCCCGGTAGACCTCGGCCAGCCAGGCGCAGTATCCGTAGGGCTCCGTCGTGTTGTACAGGAATCCCTCGAAGCCGGGTGGCTGCCCGACCTGGGGACTGGGCGCTGCCGAGGGTGTGTAGATGTGCAGCTCGTCGCTGATGCTGACCATCCCGTACCGATCGGCGAACGCCCGGTAGTCCGCGGGCAGCTGGAAACCGAGCTCCTCGGGCCCGTGCTCCCACGGGACCGGGACCACTCCGCCCTCAGGCGGCGGCCCGATGACCGCGCCGAGCTGGTCCAGTATCTCCTCGATGTCCACGTCCACTCCCGTCAGCCGCTCGTTCCCGCCGGATGCTATTCGCTTCCGGTGACACCGGAGGCGGATAGCCCGGCCCCGCAGTGTCCTGGCACCCGAGTTGTGCGGGAGGTCCCCACTGCCATGCCCAGCCGACCAGAGGATCACCCGACCGAGACAGCAGACTCGAACTCACGATCACCAAGCTCGATTGAGCAACGGCTTCTAACACCTGACCGTGCGCGTTGGGGATCAGCCAGCCAGCAGAATTCGTTTCCGCAGGAGGCCGAAGCCGGCCGCTGTACATCTGACGCTTGATCATCTTGATGCGGTTGACGTGGCTTTCGACCGCGCCGGAGCTCCAGGGGAGGGTCAGGCCGGCGATCACGGCGTCCAGGTCGCGTTCGAGTCCGGCGGCGAGGGAGTGGAGGCTGGGGAGGTCGCCGCGGCGGACCGCTTCGAGCCATTGCGGCAGCCGGTCACCTGGCTTTATCGGTGAGATGCGAGAGCAGATGTTGGCGATGATGGAGAGCACCCTGTCGTGCCAAGAAGTGGTGTTGGCGAGTTCCGAGAGCACCCGGTGTCGCGCGCTCAGGCTGCGGGTGGGTTCTGCACAGCAGCAGCGACAGCAGAGGTTCAGGCTTCGACGACCCCGCCAGGGTGCGGCGGCTGATCGCTGACCTGGACTCCGACGACGAGCTCGTGCTCTGGTACACCGTCACGGCCCTCACCACCCAGCGCTCTGCCGAGGCGGTCGAACCGCTGGTCGCCACCCGCGCCCGGCTGCTGCGCGAGAACGGGCCCGCCTCCTACATGGCCTACGAGTTCAGGGAAGCCGCCGTCTGCTCGATGACCCCCGCGCCCCTGCCGCTTGCCCTGCGACTGATCGCCGAGCCCGAGCCCGAGCCCGACGAAGAGAAAGGGGAGGACCCCCTGGGGTACTACCTCGCCGACTTCCTCCGCCCGTTCGACGGCCCGGACGTCCGCGCGGCCCTCGAACGGTACGACGCGGACGTCGAGCGGGAGCAGCACGCGGAGCTGAGCCGACGCGCCGAGGGCGATCCGGTCCCCGAGGGGTGGGACGCCTTGGTCCGCTGGCTGATCGACCGGGTCGCCCGCAACCCGTACCAGGGCGACTTCATCGTCGAGCGGCACAGGCTCACCCGCACTGGGGCGGCTGATCGGGCGTCAGGGGCCCCAGTGCGAGCTGAGCGCAAGACCGGTCATCTCGTCCAGGGTCAGCGGCATCTCGGAGTAGTGACCGGGTTCGGTGGTGGACTCCCGGTTGTACTGGGTCACGCTCACCACCCGGCTGTCGGAGCGCACTGCCGTGACGGACCAGCGCAGAGCCGGTCCGGTCGATCCCACGGTGTCCATTGAGGTGACGACCGTGCTCCCGTCAGCGAGGTACGCGCAGGTCTGCGGTGGCAGCAACTGGTCGCTCACGCACATGCGTGCCCGGTCCGGCAAGTCGACGGGGACCGCCAGTTCGATGCTCACCGCCCCAGCCTTGGGTCCGTCCGTGAAGACCAGTCCTGCGCGCGCCTCGACCGCCTTACCGGCCCGTGTGCTCAGTTTTCCGTCGGTGAAGCCGCCGTCTGAGGTGCCCACCGTCACCGTGCCACGGGACGGCAGCAGCGCCGCCAACTGCTCGGCCAACGGCCCTGTTCGCGGAACGATGGCTGGCCGGTAGGTCGGCGCGGGCGACCGTGCGGGGGTCGCCGGCGCCGAAACGGTCGGCGAAGCCGCCGGCGGCGTCGGCGCCGGTCCGGCTGCGACCGTGAATCGGCCCAGACCGAGGCCTGCGGTGCCGACCACCAGCACGGCAGCGACCGCCCATTGCGAGCGGCGGGTCCGGCGCAACTTCCGGCCGCGTGCCGCTGCGCGCAGGACCAGATCGGGGCCGGGTGGGGCGAAGCCTTCCGTCACGAGCCCGAGCGCGTCGTGCAACTCGCCGTCGGACTGGTGATGCTGGGACACGGTGCTCTCCGTTCGGTGGATGTGCGGGGGGTGGAAGCGAGGCGCCGTCACGGCTGGCTCAGCTCGGCGAACTCATGACCGAGGATCTGCTTCATCCGCTGCCTGGCCCGCAGGCTGCGGGTCCGTACGGAGCCGACGCTGATGCCGATCAGCTGCGCGGTCTCCTCCACCGAGCGGTCCTCCCAGTACCGCAGCACCAGCACAGTGCGGTCCTTGGCCGAGAGCTCGGCCAGTGCCGCCAGCATCGCCAGCCGCAACGTCGGGTCGGTCTCCTTCCCGTGCACCTCCGGTCCCCCGGTGGCGGCGCCGGCCATTCAGGCCCGGACCAGGTAGATCAGTACCGGAAGACCAGGTAGATCAGTACCGGAACGCGTAGCCGGGGCCCAGTTGGATCCGGTCGGTCGGTGGCTCCGAGATGGTGTGTAACG
>NZ_JBFUMY010000154.1:0-4683 GCF_054049135.1 Kitasatospora sp. P5_F3
GGCGTCCCGGTACCGGACCGCCGTGGGCTGCTCCGCCGGGCTGCCCCCGTCCGGCCGGCCCGACAGCGCGCAGACCGGCGCGGCGCCGGCCAGCCGGACCAGGTCGGGCATCCGGAATCCGGCCGGCCCGCCCGCGACGCCTACGACGCCCTCAACACCCTCGACACGTTCCAGGCCTTCGAGACCTTCGAGGCCTTCGGGTCCGAGGTCGACCAGCAGGTGGGCGGAGAGCAACCGGTCCAGCAGCAGCCCGGCAGGCCCGGCCTCGACGCCGAGCACCCGTGCCGCCTCGGCGATCCCGAACGGCCGTCCGCCCAGGCCCGCCAGCGCCCGCAGCGCCTGCTGCTCCCCGGCCGCCAGCCGCCGGATCGCCTCCGTCAGCCGTCCGGCGACATCGAGGTCACCGACCCCCAGCTCGGCCAGCCGGCCCCGCTCCGCGCGCAGCCGGGCCGTCAACTCCGCCACCCCAAGACCGGGCCGGGCCGCCAGCCGCTCCCCGGCCGCCCGGACGGCCAGCGGCAGCAGGTCGCACAGCTCCAACAACTCCCGTGCCACCGCCCGCTCCGCGCCGATCCGCCCCGGCCCCGCCACCGACTCCAGCAGCCGCAGCCCGTCCGCCGACCCGAACGCCCCGAGCTGGACCCCGACCGCCCCGGGCAGGCCGGCCAGCCGCTGCCGGGCGGTGATCAGCGTGGCGCACTCGGGCCCGCTCGGCAGCAGCGGCAGGATCTGCGGCACACTCGCTGCGTCGTCCAGCACCACCAGCACCTTGCGGTCCGCCGTCCAGCTCCGGAACAGCCGGGCCGACTCCTCCCAGGACCGGGCCGGCTCCTCCGCCGAGCCCGGCGGTCCGTCGAGGCCGGCCGCCCGGAGGAAGGTCGACAGCACCTCGGCGGGCCCGAGCGGGACACCGTCCGAGCCGTGCAGGGTGACGAACAACTGGCCGTCCGGATAACGCTCCTTGACCCGCTGCGCCACCTCGGTGACCAGTGCGGTCTTCCCGGTGCCGGGGCCGCCGACCACGCAGGTGACCGAGCAGATCCGGCCCATCCCCCGCCTGATCCGCTCCGCCTCCGCCTCCCGGCCGACCAGCCCGGGCGGCGCTGCCGGGATCTCGGCCGGCCGGCCGCGGGCCACCGTCCTGGCGGCGACGGTCCGTTCGGGCGCGGCCAGCCCGGGCGCCGCCGAGAGCACCGCCCGGTGCAGCCGCTGCAGGCGCTCGGAGGGCTCGAGGCCGGTGTGCTCCACCACGCTCCGGCGCAGCCTGCCGTACGTGCTCAGCGCGTCCTCCTGGAGCCCGGAGCGGTACGCGGCCAGCATCAGCTGCGCCGCGAACTCCTCCCGGGTGGGATGACGCACCGTCAGCGCCTTGAGTTCGCCGACCAGTTCGCGGTGCCGGCCGAGCCGGAGGTCGGCCTCGACCCGCTGCTCGAGCGCGCCGAGCCTGGCGTCCTCCAGCCGCGCGGCCTCGGCCGCCAGTACCGGCCCGTGCGACAGGTCGCCGAGCGCACTGCCCCGCCACAGCCCCAGCGCCTCGCGCAGCACGGCGGCCGCCCGGCCGTGGTCACCCTCGGCCAGCGCCGACCGGCCCACCCCGACCCGCTGCTCGAACAGCCGCAGGTCCAGCTCGCCGGGCTCCAGCAGGATGCGGTAGCCGTTCGGGCGGGTCTCCAGCAACTGCCTGCGGCCACCGGTCGGGCTCGCCGCGAGCGCCTTCCGCAGTTGGTAGAGGTAGGTCTGGATGGTCTTCCGGGCCAGCTTCGGCGGCTCGTCGTCCCAGAGCTCCTCCTCCAGGGTCGAGGTGGAGACCGTCCGCCCCGCCTGCAGCAACAGCGTGGCGAGCACCCGGCGGGGCATGGCGGCGGCGGGTGTGAGGTCTTCCTGCTCGTCGCGCACCTCGACCGGTCCCAGCACGGCAAAGTCCACGCTCTTCTCCCTTGGTGGCAGCTGGGCAGTAAAAAACCTTCTGGAAGGTTTTTAGCATGGCTCTGTGTCAGGTTCAATCAACTTGGAGGCGGTCATCCCGCCCGCCGGACGACCGCCCCCACCCGCGGAGCGGGAGTCCCCGCAGGTCGGCGGCGCCCGGCAGATACCTGGTCTCGCCATCCGAGACTTCCCTTGCAGATTAATATTCCTACCCGTAGGTTTTTTCTGCTCGCGCCGCCGGGCGCGTCGAGGGAGGGATCTGAACCGATGCGGGCCACGCTCGAAGCACTCGGCCGCCGGCTGCGCCACCTGCTGGTGCTCTGGTGGCGCGACCTCCACCCGGTGATGGCGATCCGGGTACCGCTCCCCTACCCCCTGCTCCGCGAGCCGGCCGCCCGCGAAGCGGACACCCACGCAGCCGAACCCACCGGTGCCGAGCCGGACTTGTTCTCGGGTCGGGCGCCCCGCAGGATGGTCCCCGACGACCGACCTTGAGGAGCCGGGATGGGTACGAGGCCACTGCTGAACCGCAGGCTGGCGGGGATGGGTTCGACGATCTTCGCGGAGATGTCCGCGCTGGCCGTCGCCACCGGTTCGATCAATCTGGGGCAGGGCTTCCCGGACACCGACGGCCCGCGCGCGATCGCCGAGGCGGCCGCCCGGGCCGTCCTGGAGGGCCGGGGCAACCAGTACCCGCCCGGGCCCGGCATCCCGGAGCTGCGGGCGGCGGTGACGGAGCATCAGCAGCGCTGGTACGGGCTGACGTACGACCCGGACAGCGAGGTGCTGATCACCGCCGGGGCGACCGAGGCGATCGCCGCCACCCTGCTGGCGCTGCTGGAGCCGGGCGACGAGGTGATCGCGTTCGAGCCGTTCTACGACTCCTACGCCGCCTGCATCGCGATGGCCGGCGCCACCCGGGTGCCGCTCACCCTGCGGGCCCCCGGCTTCCGCCCCGACCTGGACGAGCTGCGCGCCCTGATCACCCCGCGCACCCGGCTGCTGCTGGTCAACACCCCGCACAACCCGACCGGCACCGTGCTGACCCCGGACGAGCTCCGCGGCATCGCCGAACTCGCCTGTGAGCACGACCTGTTGGTGATCACCGACGAGGTGTACGAGCACCTGGTGTTCGCCGGCGCGCACCGCCCGCTGGCCGCCCTGCCCGGGATGCGCGAGCGGACCGTCTCGATCTCCTCGGCCGGCAAGACCTTCTCCTTCACCGGCTGGAAGGTCGGCTGGGTGACCGGGACGCCGGAACTGGTGGCGGCGGTGCGGACCGCCAAGCAGTACCTGACCTTCGTGAGCGCGGGGCCGTTCCAGTACGCCGTCGCCGACGCGCTGCGGCTGCCCGACAGCTACTTCGACACCCTGCGGGCCGACCACCTGCGCAAGCGGGACCTGTTGGCCGACGGGCTGGCGGCGGCCGGCTTCGAGGTGTTCCGGCCGGAGGGCACGTACTTCATCACCACCGACATCACCCCGCTCGGCGAGACCGACGGTCTGGAGTTCTGCCGCAAACTGCCGGAGCGCTGCGGTGTGGTGGCCATCCCGAACGTGGTGTTCTACGACAACACCGAGGCCGGACGCAGCCACGTTCGATGGGCCTTCTGCAAGCGGGACGACGTCCTCGCCGAGGCGGTGACCCGGCTCCGGCGGCTCTGAGCTGCCCCGACCCGCCCACGGCAGGCGCACCCCGGCGTACGACGGTGGTGCACGGCGCACGCCCCGGTGAGAGGGGCGCGCGCCGGACAGAGTCATGCACCGGCGCGATCACACCCAGAAGGAGAGTGCTACCGGAACGGTGAATGCCGGGCAAAGCTGGGTAAATCCCTGACGGACCCGGAGAATTCGTGCTTCTCTGCTGCTGAATCTCCAGCCGGAATCCTTCCTTCCACGGTCGGCCGCGCCAGGGACCGCACAGCCTCGAACAGCCCCGCCACCGTGCCGGGCCGGATGCTGACGGCGGGCGCGCACGGAGCTGAAACGCGGAGCCCAGCATGCTCACCACACTGCAGACCTCCTACACGGACACCCGGGCCGGTGACCTGGCCTGGTGCCTGGGCGGCAGTCCGCTGCCCGCGCTCGCGGTGCGCGACCTGAGACTCGACCGCCTCGGCACCGGCCGGCTCTCCGGCGGGACACTGCAACTGAGACTGCTCGGGGCCTCCCACCAGGTGATCCTGGCGGCCGGCCCCGGCGAGTGCCTGGAGACGGTGGCCTGCCTGCCGGGCCGGCGCACCCCACTGCCCGCCCGGGTGGCCGAACAGGTCGGCGGCTGGGAGTACGAGTTCGCGGCCCGGATCGAGGAGCTGCCGCCGCACGTCTTCGCCGCCCGCGCGCAGGAGCTGCTGGCCCTGGTCGAGGGCCATCCGAGTGCACTGGCCGGGGTGTTCCCCGGCGACCCGAGCGCCTTCACCGCGCTGGTCGCCAACGGCGACGAGCGCCGGGTGCACTGGCGGACCTGGCACGCCTATCCGCAGGAGGGCCGGCTGGTCTGTACCCGGTCCTCACTGACGGTTTTCGGAAGTCCGTCCGAGCCGGACCCGAGTGGCGGTAGCCCATGTTGATGAAACGTCAATTCAGTGCACGGCCCTGTCCGTCGAATGGGTGCAGCGGTCGACCACCCACCTCGCCTAGCGTTTGTTCGTGATCAACCATCCGGCGGGCCAGCCCGTCCAGCCGAGCACCGAGGACCCGGCCGGACTGGCCGGGATCGGCGCCCGCGCGGTCCGGGCCAGCGGCGCCGCCGGTGGC
>NZ_JBFUMY010000155.1:0-4618 GCF_054049135.1 Kitasatospora sp. P5_F3
GGTACTACCTCGCCGACTTCCTCCGCCCGTTCGACGGCCCGGACGTCCGCGCGGCGCCCTCGAACGGTACGACGCGGAGGTCGAGCAGGAGCAGCGCGCGGAGCTGAGCCGACGTGCCAAGGGCGATCCGGTCCCCGAGGGGCGGGACGCCTTGGTCCGCTGGCTGATCGACCGGGTCGCTCGCAACCCGTACCAAGGCGACTTCATCACTGCCCTCGGGACGTACGGCGACGCCTCCGCGCTGCCCGTGCTGACCGCCACCCTCGGCCACGAGCACGGGGCGATGCAGGCCCGCGCCGACCGGGCGATCCAGGAGATCGGCGGGAACGCCGCCCGCCGCGCGGCCGTCCTCACCGTGCTCCGCGACCCGAACGCCGCGTACCGCCGGGCCGCCTACGCCGCCGGCCGGCTGGGACTCACCGAGGCCGTCCCCGAGTTGATCGCAGTCCTGCGCGGCGGGGCCCGGGAGGCCAGGGCCGCCGCCATCGCCGCACTCGCCCGCCTCGGCGCCGTCGAGGCCGTCCCCGAGATCGTCGCGCTGCCGAGGACCACCGGGGTCGGGATCCGCAGCAGGTACGACACCCGACTGCTCGCACTGCACCGGCTCGGCCCCGGCCCGGGCGCGGACCTGACCCGGGTCGAGGACCTGGCACTCGACCTGCTGCGCTGGAGTGTTCTCGACGTCCGCGGTCGCGGCGGCCCCGTGCTGCGCGATCTCGCCACCGACGTCCTGGCGCTCTGCGACTCCCCGCGCGCCACCGACCTGGTGGTCCAGACCCTGCTGCACGGCACCGTCCGGACCGCGCTGGTGCGCCCGCTCGCCGAACGCGGCGACCCCGCGCTGGTCGAGGTGATGATCCATCTGATCCACACCGCGCCCGACCGAAAGATCCGACGGTTGGCCACCGAAGGCATCCTGCGCGCCGCCCACCAACCGACAGCGGACCCCGACCGGATCGCGGAGCAGCTGGTCTGGCTGCGCGACGCCACCACCCGGGCCTGGCTCGAACCCCGTCTCCCGGAGCGGCCCGGCCGACTGGAGCGCCTGGCGAACGCCACCCTCGAGAAGGAGCCGCGGGCCCGCGCACAGGCCGTCAAGTCGCTTGCACTGCTGGGCACTCCGGCCGCCCTCGAGCTGGCCGCCGGGCTGCGCGAGGACCCCAGCCGGCACGTCCGGGCCTGCGTCGAAGGGGTGCTGCGCCACGTTCGGATCTGATGACGCCCCGTCGGCCGCACCCCACGGGTTCGGGCCGCCGAGCGAGAGCTCCCGCTGGACCCCGGGGCACTGCTTCACCGACCGTTCCGCTTGCCGGGGCTGTGCTGTGCCCGGCTGTACTTCACCTGCGATCGTTCCTGATGCGACCGTGTGGATGGGGAGTCGTAGGCTTCCAAAACCACGCGGACCGTCAGCAGGCCCGACTACAGACCCCACTTGAGGAGCGCACAGTGTTCGACCTTGCACCGGAGCACCCGTACCCCGACGCCCACCGGCCGGACGAGGCGCCCGCGCCGCACGCACTGCTGAAACCGGTGCTCGGGCTCCTGGGAACCTGGCGCGGCCGGGGCCGCGGCGGGTACCCGACGCTCACCGGCGAGTTCACCTACGCGCAGGAGATCACCTTCAGCCACGACGGCCGGCCGTTCCTCCACTACGAGACCCGGGCCTGGCTGCTCGATGCCGACAATGTGCCGCTGCGCCCGTCGGCCCGGGAGAGCGGCTGGTGGCGGCTCCAGCCTGACGGCAGGGTGGAGGCCCTGATCACCCAGCCCACCGGCATCGCGGAGATCCTGGTCGGCCAGGCGGACGGCACCGCGGTCGACCTCGCCACCCACGAGGTGGCGCTCGCGCCCACGGCCAAGGAGGTCAGCGCCACACGTCGGTGCTACACCCTGACCGGCGACGGCGCGCTCACTTTCGTCCACGACCTCGCGGCAGTCGGCCAGCCACTCCAGCACCACCTCTCGGCGCAGCTGTGGCACCAGGGCTAGTCCTGCAACGGTGCACCTGCCACGTCCTGCCCGCCCGGCCCGGTACCGCCTGAGGGCCGTCAGGCCGGCCCATCCCGTGGCCGGGCAGCGGGCAGCGGGCAGCTGGCAGCGGGCTGCGACCGTGCCGGGCTCCGGCCGAGTTGACGGCCGGTCGGGAATGATCGCCGGAATGCCTTTCTGCCGCACCGGAATTGCGCTGGAGGGTCTGCTGGGGATTGTTCGGGTGTGGTTTCGGCGGGCGGGGTTCGGTGGTGGCCGCTGTCCCCCGGCTGTCTTGCGGGAGGTGGGGTCCGGATGGGCAGTCGGTCCGTCGGCCGCCCGTCGGCCGCTGCCCGGGACGGCTGCGCCGGGGTCGCCCGGCCTGGTCCGGGTCGGGCCGTCGCTTGATCGTCCTGTCCGTCCGATGGACCAGGGCTGTCCGAAGGTGGAGGGGCACGGATGGCATCCGCCACTGTGCCGCCGGGGTGCTTCGCGGTCGAGCCGGGGCCTTGGGGTGCACTGTTCGTGCTGTGCGAGGACCTGGTGGCGGTTTTCGCGGGAAGCCCGTGCGTCGGGGACCCGGACGGTGACGGGTTCCTGGTGTCCGCGGGGCCCGAGCTTTGAGGACGTCGGCTGTTGCGGTCTGTCGGGCCGGGGCGGGATGAACCGCCGGTGCCCGTGCGGTGCGCCGGTGGGCACGGAGGTCAGCGATGCGTCACCCCGTACGAGTTGTGGGGGTCGGGGTTGGACCGCCGACTTGCCGGATGTTGTCGTGCTGTGACGTGTGCGGATGGCCCGGATTCCCTTGTTTGGGCGTACGACAGCCGTCCGCGGCAGTGCGCCGCGCCTCCGGGCTGCCGACCCCGGACTCGACTCCTCAGCTCTGTCCCACCTGTGTCTCATCCCGTCCGGCTTGTCCGTTTCGCCGGGACGGTCTCAGACCGTATCCCCAGGTAGGGGCGTTTTCCGTCCGGGCTGAGACAGGACAGGGATATGGCCCTGCAGCGGGTTGTCGGTATCCCGTCTCACCGAAGTTTGACCGACTGTCGGCGGGGGCTGGCATCGTGTGCGCGGTACATACACCCCCATAGAGACCGGAACCCCAAAATGCTGCCCACCATTGCCGACCGCGATGAGTACGCCGCGCTGAYCATCAGAACCGACTTCGGCAACGAGGAAGCCTGGCAGGCGGTACTGGCGGAGCTGTTGAAGCCGTGGGAGTTCGACAGCGGCGACGTCGAGCCCTACCTGCACGTTGTCGATGATCCGGCCTGGGCGGGAGCAACGGCTGACGACGTGATCGCCGCATTCTCCGGGGACGAGGAACTGAGCGTCGTCTTCCTGGCCGACCGCGTCACCATGGACGACCACGACCACGCGCTGCTGGCGGTGGCGGTGCTGACCAGGGAGGATTGTGAGAGCGACGAGGAGTTCGAGGCAGACAGCGGAGCGGTTCGTACCGTTCCCGCCGGCATCGGCGACATCCACGCGAACCTGTCGATCGCCAACCTGAGCTTCGAAGACGTCGTCGATGCCGCCCAGACTGACCCCGCCGGCGTCTTCCGGTCCTTCTAGGGCGCATTACGGCAGCCGGTCAAACTCCGCTGAGACGCCGTCAAACTTCCCGCACAGCCCGCCGCACGGAGGAGTCGAGTGGCCGCCATCCGGGCCGGTATCGACGCAGGCAAGACCCACCACCACTGCGTGGTGATCGAGGAGAGCGGCCGCTGGCTGCTGTCGCGACGAGTCGCCAACGACGAGCCGGAACTGCTCCACCTCCTCGCCGACGTCCTGGCCCTGGGCGAGGAGGTGACGTGGGGCATCGACCTCGCCGACGGTGGGGCCGCCCTGATGATCGCGGTTCTCTTCAACCACGGCCAGAGCACCTTCTACATCTGACACTGCTGACCGGCCATCAGACCCCTGCCGCCCTGCGCCGGCTGGGCACGAAACGACTGGAGACCTGGCTGCGGTACCGCACGTTCGTGGCGCCGGCCAGATCGCCCGAGGTGGCATTGGAGGCCGCCTCAAGCCAGCACACCACTGTTCCGGGCGAGAAGACGGCCGCCCGGATGGTCCACGCCCTTGCCGCCCAGGTCATTACTCTCAATCAGCAGGTCGCCCAGATGGACAAGGTCATCGCGGCCCGGTTCCGCGATGCCGAGATCCTCGCCAGTCTGCCGGGCCTGGGCCCCATCCTCGGAGCCGAGTTCCTGGCCGCCACTGGCGGTGACATGGGCGCCTTCGCCAGTCCGGACCGCCTCGCCGGCCTCGGCGGAGTCGCGCCCGCGCCCCGCGACTCCGGCAAGATCAGCGGCAACCTCCACCGCCCGCAACGCCACAACCGCAAGCTCCAACGCGTCTTCTACACCTCCGCGCTGATCAGCATCCGCTGCTGCGACGAATCGCGGCGCTTCTACGACCGCAAGCGCCACACTCAAGCCCTCCTCGCCCTCGCCCGGCGCCGCGGCAACGTCATCTGGGCCCTCCTGCGGGACCAACGCTGCTACTGAACTTGATTGGGTGATGTCGGAGCTGTTTGCCTGACGGCGGTGGCTCGGCTGCGGTAGCTCTGGGCTATGAGGTACGCGCAGGGCGGCGGGTTGACCGACGCTGGGAGGGCTGTCCGGGAGCGGGTGCGGCTGCAGGC
>NZ_JBFUMY010000156.1:0-4513 GCF_054049135.1 Kitasatospora sp. P5_F3
CGCCGAAGGCGGCCCCGGCCGCTGCCGCGCCGGCCGCAGGGCCGGGCCCTGAGCTGATCCCGCTGCGCGGCCCCTCCAAGGCCGTGGCCACCAACATGGACGCCTCCCTGGAGGTCCCGACGGCGACGTCGGTGCGTGCCGTGCCGGCCAAGCTGTTGATCGACAACCGCATCGTCATCAACAACCACCTGCAGCGCGCCCGTGGCGGCAAGGTCTCCTTCACCCACCTGATCGGTTACGCCCTGGTCCAGGCCATCAAGGCCAGCCCGGGCATGAACTACAGCTACAAGGTGGAGGACGGCAAGTCCTACCTGGTCAAGCCCGCGCACGTGAACCTCGGTCTGGCCATCGACCTGGTGAAGCCGAACGGCGACCGCCAGCTGGTCGTCGCGGCCATCAAGAAGGCCGAGACGCTCGACTTCCTCGGCTTCTGGATGGCCTACGAGGACATCGTCCGCCGGGCCCGTGCCAACAAGCTGACGATGGACGACTTCACCGGCGTCACCGTCTCGCTGACCAACCCGGGCGGCATCGGCACCGTGCACTCCGTGCCGCGCCTGATGCAGAACCAGGGCACCATCGTCGGCGTCGGCGCGATGGAGTACCCGGCCGAGTTCCAGGGCTCGTCCCCGGACACCCTGGCCAAGCTGGGCATCTCCAAGATCATGACCCTGACCTCGACCTATGACCACCGGGTCATCCAGGGCGCGGCCTCGGGCGAGTTCCTGCGCACCATCCACCAGCTGCTGCTCGGTGAGCACAACTTCTACGACGACGTCTTCGAGTCGCTCCGGATCCCGTACGAGCCGGTCCGCTGGGCCACCGACGTCGCCACCACCCACGACGACGAGGTCAACAAGACCGCGCGCGTCATGGAGCTGATCCACTCCTACCGGGTCCGCGGTCACCTGATGGCCGACACCGACCCGCTGGAGTACAAGCAGCGCAAGCACCCCGACCTGGACGTGGTCCAGCACGGGCTGACGCTGTGGGACCTGGAGCGCGAGTTCGCGGTCGGCGGCTTCGGCGGCCAGAAGATGATGAAGCTCCGCGACATCCTCGGCCTGCTGCGCAACTCGTACTGCCGCACCGTCGGCATCGAGTACATGCACATCCAGGACCCGAAGCAGCGCAAGTGGATCCAGGAGCGCCTGGAGAAGCCGTACGCGAAGCCGGAGCGCGAGGAGCAGCTGCGCATCCTGCGCCGGCTGAACTCGGCCGAGGCCTTCGAGACCTTCCTGCAGACCAAGTACGTCGGCCAGAAGCGCTTCTCGCTGGAGGGCGGCGAGTCGCTCATCCCGCTGCTGGACGCGACCATCGACGCGGCGGCCGAGCACCGTCTCGACGAGGCCGTGATCGGCATGGCCCACCGCGGCCGGCTGAACGTGCTGGCGAACATCGTCGGCAAGCCGTACGGCAAGATCTTCGGCGAGTTCGAGGGCAACCTCGACCCGAAGTCGATGCACGGCTCCGGCGACGTGAAGTACCACCTGGGCTCCGAGGGGACCTTCACCGGTCTGGACGGGGAGACCATCAAGGTCTCGCTGGCCGCCAACCCCTCGCACCTGGAGGCCGTCGACCCGGTGGTCGAGGGCATCGTCCGCGCCAAGCAGGACGTGCTGGACCAGGGCGGCACCACCTTCCCGGTGCTGCCGATCCAGATCCACGGTGACGCGGCCTTCGCCGGCCAGGGCGTCGTCGCGGAGACCCTGAACATGTCGCAGCTGCGCGGCTACCGCACCGGTGGCACCATCCACCTGGTGGTCAACAACCAGGTCGGCTTCACCGCCGCCCCGGCCAGCAGCCGCTCGTCGATGTACTGCACCGACGTGGCGCGGATGATCGAGGCGCCGATCTTCCACGTGAACGGCGACGACCCGGAGGCCGTGGTCCGCGTCGCGCGGCTGGCCTTCGAGTTCCGTCAGGAGTTCCACAAGGACGTCGTGATCGACCTCATCTGCTACCGCCGTCGCGGTCACAACGAGGCCGACAACCCGTCGTTCACCCAGCCGCTGATGTACGACCTGATCGACAAGAAGCGCTCGGTGCGCAAGCTCTACACCGAGGGTCTGATCGGTCGCGGCGACATCACCATGGAAGAGGCGGAGCAGGCGCTCCAGGACTTCCAGGGCCAGCTGGAGAAGGTCTTCTCCGAGGTCAGGGACGCCGCCTCGGCGCAGGCCCCGACCTCGGGCGGCAAGCCGCAGGCGGACTTCCCGGTCAACATCCAGACCGGCATCTCCGCGGAGATGGTCAAGCGGATCGCCGCCTCGCAGAGCAACCTGCCGGAGTGGCTGACGGTGCACCCGCGCCTGCTGCCGCAGCTGCAGCGCCGCACCGCCTCGGTCGAGGACAACACCATCGACTGGGCGATGGGCGAGACGCTCGCCATCGGCTCGCTGCTGATGGAGGGTCACCCGGTCCGACTGGCCGGCCAGGACAGCCGTCGTGGCACCTTCGGCCAGCGCCACGCGGTGCTGATCGACCGGGTCACCGGCGAGGACTACACCCCGCTGCTGTACCTGACCGAGGACCAGGCCCGTTACACCGTCTACGACTCGCTGCTCAGCGAGTACGCGGCGATGGGCTTCGAGTACGGCTACTCGCTGACCCGCCCGAACGCGCTGGTCATGTGGGAGGCGCAGTTCGGCGACTTCGTCAACGGCGCGCAGACCATGGTGGACGAGTACATCGCGTCCGCCGAGCAGAAGTGGGGCCAGCACTCCGGCGTCACCCTGCTGCTGCCGCACGGCTACGAGGGTCAGGGCCCGGACCACTCGTCCGCGCGTCCGGAGCGTTTCCTGCAGATGTGCGCGCAGGACAACATGACGGTCGCGATGCCGACCCTGCCGTCGAACTACTTCCACCTGCTGCGCTGGCAGGCGCACAACCCGCACCACAAGCCGCTGATCGTCTTCACCCCGAAGTCGATGCTGCGTCTGAAGGCGGCGGCGAGTGCGGCGGCGGAGTTCACCTCGGGCTCGTTCCGTCCGGTCATCGGTGACACCACCGTCGACCCGGCGAACGTCCGCAAGGTGGTCATCACCGCGGGCAAGTTCTACTACGACGTCGAGGCGGCCCGTACCGAGCGCGGGGTCACCGACACCGCGATCGTCCGGGTCGAGCGGCTCTACCCGCTGCCGGTGGCCGAGCTCCAGGAGGAGCTGGCCAAGTACGGCGAGGACGTCCAGTTCGTCTGGGCGCAGGAGGAGCCGGCCAACCAGGGTGCCTGGCCGTTCATCGCGATGAACCTGGTGGACCACCTCCAGGTCGTCGTGGGCCGCAGCGCCAACGCCGCCCGACTGCGTCGGGTCGCCCGGAACGCCTCGTCCGCCCCGGCGGTCGGTTCGGCCAAGCGGCACGCTGCCGAGCAGCAGGGCCTGCTGGACGAGATCTTCACCATCTGACGCTCCGTCGGTGGCCATGGGCCCCGTCCTCCGCTTCGGCGGCGGGCGGGGCCCATGGTCGTTCCGGTCCCAAGTCGCCTGCGCCTGCCGTATGTTCGTGGCACTGGGGCGGATCTACTTCGGGGGAGCCTTCGCATGACCACGGATTCGGTGTTCCAGCCGCTCTCCGCGGACGACCCGCGCGAGGTCGGCGGGTACCGGTTGGCGGCCCGGCTCGGGGCGGGCGGGATGGGGCGGGTCTACCTGTCGTACACGCCGGGCGGGCGGCCGGTGGCGGTGAAGGTGGTCCGGCGGAAGTTCGCCGCCGACCCGGAGTTCCGCCGCCGGTTCCGGCACGAGGTGGCCAACGCCCGCCGGATCCACGGCCTGTACACCGCGCTGGTGATCGACGCCGGGCCGGACGACCCGACCCCCTGGCTGGCCACCGCGTACGTGCCGGGGCCCTCGCTCCAGCAGGTGGTGCGGGAGCACGGACCGCTGCCGGTCCGCACCGTGCTGCTGCTGATCGGCGGGATCGCCGAGGCGCTGCAGGCGATCCACGGTGTCGAGGTGGTGCACCGGGACCTCAAGCCGGCCAACGTGCTGATGGCCTCGGACGGGCCCCGGGTGATCGACTTCGGGATCGCCAGGGCCGCCGACTCCACCGTGCTGACCGACTCCGGGTCGATGATCGGCTCGCCGCCGTTCATGGCCCCGGAGCAGGTCCGCGGCCTGCCGGTGACGCCCGCCACCGATGTCTTCGCGCTGGGCGCACTGGCCGCTTACGTGCTGAGCGGCGCGCTGCCGTTCGGCGACGGGCCCGACACCGCGGTGCTCTACCGGGTGGTGCACGAGGAGCCCGAGCTCGGCCAACTGCCGGACAGTCTGCGGCCGTTGCTGGCCGCCTGCCTCGCCAAGCGGCCGGAGAACCGGCCGCTCCCGGCCGAGCTGATCCGGGCTGCTCGCGAACATTCGCTGGTTGGCGGCGAGTTGAGGTTCACCGAGCACTGGCTGCCGGATCCGGTGACGCTGGAGATCGCCCGCCGGTCCGCACTGCTGAAGCCCCCGCCGCCGACCGGCCCGCCCCGGCCGCAGGCCCCGCCGGCCCTGGTGGCCCCGACGCCGAC
>NZ_JBFUMY010000157.1:0-4305 GCF_054049135.1 Kitasatospora sp. P5_F3
TCCCGATCAACAACCGGAGCAAGACGTGGACCCCCGAGAACCGGCCCGCGGACTGGAGGGAGCAGAGCGACCGCTGGGACCGCTACCACTACGCCCGCGTCGCCGTCATCGTCGCCGCCTTCGCCCTGCTCGCCACCGCCCTCGCCTGAGCCCGCGCACCGACACCGCGCTGGCGATGCACGATCCCCACTCCCCAAGCGGCAGCGGGCCACCGAACGCCCGACATCCAGGAATGCAGCTGCCACTCAAATCCCACAACTGCTCAGCAAGCTCCACGAAGCTCACCAAGCCGACGAAGACTCGCAAGGAAAAACAATGTCGCTGAAGAAGATCAACACCGTCCTGGCCGCCGCCTTCATCCTCTTCATCCTCTGGTTCGGGACGGAGTTCATCCTGAGCCCGGAGACGACCGCGCCGGGCTTCGGCCTGCCGAGCTGGCCATCCGGCGACGGCGGCGGCTTCCTGATCATCAAGGGAATCCGCGATGTCGTCCTGGCCCTGGTCCTGGGCATCCTGCTGGTGACGGGCCACCGTCGGGCGCTGGGCTGGGTGCTGCTGGTGGAGGCCCTCGCTGCGTACGGCGACATGACCACCGTGCTGGCCCACCACGGCTCCGTGGCCACCGCGTTCAGCGTCCACTGCCTGACCGCGACACTGATGGTGGTCAACGGCCTGCTGATAATGCGAGAGACCCGCAAGGCCGCGGCCACTCCGGCAACGCCCACCCCGCAGCCCGCCTGACGCCACCATCGCGCGTGTCGGTCCTCGCCTGTCAGTGCCCGCCGGAAAGGCGAGGCGCACGAACCTCTTCCAGTGGGCGGCGGGAGAGCCGACTGCTCCTGGCGGCGATCAGGGTCAGCGGCTGAGGAGGAGGGCGAGAAGGGCACGGCCTCGCGTCGGCGGGCGGGCGTAGGGGCGGCGACGGCGGTGATCGCGATGGCGGTGATGGTGGCGAGGTAGCCGGCGGCCGAGGTGGCCAGGGACCCCCGGGCCCGGCAGGCCGCAGGCGCGGCCGCGCGGGCGGCGGAATCAGGGGTGGCCGCCGGTTCCAAGGGAAGGATGGTTGGCATGCAGACGCAGTGGGTGTACCAGCTCCGGGACTGCCCGGGCGCCGAGAACCTCGAGCTCCTGGACGAAGAGGCGGGCCGGCCCCGACAGATCCTGGCCCGCGAGCGCCAGGGCACCGACGGCCTGGTGGACGGCTACGTCCTGCAGAGGATCGACGCGCAGGCTCACACCGGCCTCTACACCTGGGTGCTCGCCGGCGATCCCAACCCGGTGACGGACTACCTGCTGGAGTTCCTGGCCGAGGTCTGCCCCCAGGAGGGCACCTGGTAGGCGCCGCGGCCCCCTCGCCGGCCCGGCCGGCCACCGGGCCCACCCACCACGCCGTCATAGCAGGCGCCACCAGAACTTCACCGGTCCACGACGCCTTCCTTCGGCACGAAGACGACACCACACTTCACCAACGCGCAACCCCCACCAGCACCAACCCGGAACCAACCACCGAAAACCAGTGACACCCAGACACTGCAACCCACCCGTCATTCATCAGACGGCGGTTCGCGCTTCCGCGTCAGCGTCTCGTCAGTGTCTGAAGGCGCCCTCGTCTCCCGGCTCGCCGTCCAGCGCCTGGCGGTCGAAGGCCAGCATCCCGAGGAAGAACAGCCCGCCGACGAGGAGCAGGCACGACAACCGGTGACCCGGCCGACGGCCTTCACCCGCGCCGGCTTCCGTTGTTCCACGAACGGCCGCCGCCACGGGCGATAGCGTGAGCGCGCAGACACCGACCGTGGCCATCACGGTTCGCTGAAAGGGGACTTCGGATGAGCACGCAGGCCCTCGCCTATGTCCAGGGGCTTCGCATCGAGGACGAGACCACCCGGCAGGTGTTCCTGCTGCTCGCCGAGCACACGAAGCAGAGCTCGTGGGCCGAGGACCCGCCACTCGTCCTGGGACTTGAGCTCCGCGACCGCGACATCCCCGCCCACGCGGCCCGGCTCGACATCACCCCGCAGGAGTTCCGGCGGCAGCTGCGCCTCCTCAAGGCGACCATCCCGATGGACGTCCTGGAGCACCAGGCCGAGGGGGTGTGGGAGATCGTCTACGGCCCGTCCTACACGAACCCGGCCCCGCCGCGGCCCGATCGGCGCGTCGCCGAGCCCGGCGCACCCGCCGGCCCGATCGAGGTCTTCTCCATGCCGGGCTGGGACGACTGCAGCACCTGGGGCTGGGAGACGGGCCTGGGGCATCTGTACGCCCAGATCATCCACAATAACGACGACCCCGACGCCGAACCCCGGATCTGGATCACCCCGCCCCGGTACGTGCTGCGGACGGTCGACGAGCTCGCCGCAGCCATCGCCGAGGCCATCGCCCCCTACTACGTGAAGGTGCCTCCGCCGGCCGCGGTCATCAAGATGTGGCTCACCAAGTAGCGAGGCCACCTTCCTCCCCGTTGCCTGTCCAAGGACGCGGACACCGGCTGGGATCTACCGGCTGAGTTTGACGCTGCCATCCCGGCCGGTGTTGATGCGGACCTCGCTGTAGCCGTTGTCGTCGGAACTTGCGCAGCAGCTGCCAGTCGACGACCGGCTCGCGCTGGACGGCGGACCTTCGCATCGGTTCCGAGTCTCCCCAGCTCGCGGTGTTGGGCTCCGGCACACAAGTCAGCTCCAGGGCGGCTTGCCGGTTCCTTCGGCCCACAGGGCGAGAGCTCGTTGGTCGACGGTGCGGATGCCGACCTGTTGGCAGAACGCGGCTGCGGCCTTGGTGAAGGTGCTGGTGGTGACGACGACGGCAAGGTCGCATCGGTGGACGTCACGGTAGGTGCCGTTGACCTTCTGGACGTCCTGGGAGCCGACGAAGGTGCGCGGTCCGTAGCGCTTGGCCTGGATGAGGATGCGCTTGCCGGTCGGGGTGGTGGCGAGGACGTCGGCGGCGAGGTCGCCGGCTCCACCGACGACGGTGACCTTCGTGCAGCCGTCGCGGCGGCACAGCACCGCGAGTGCGTGCTCGAAGTCCTTCGGACTCATGGTGAGAAACGGGCCGATGTGCCGAAGCTGGGCGGCGTGCGCCTCGAAGGCCCGGCGGTCCGCCAGTTGCCGCCGTCGGATCACCGCGCCGGTGACGGCGAGGGCGAGCGCCAGCAGCGTGAGCAGGAGCAGCAAGTGGTGGGCAAGCCAGGTGACGGCGAGGACCGCCAGGATGCCGCCACCCACCATGAGGCCGAGGAACAGCATCTTGTCGTCGCGGGCCTGCTGGGCCCGGCGCGCGGCGCTGCGTCGTCGTAGTGCCGGCCTGCGCGCCATGGTGTCCCCTCGATGCACGGTGTGCCCGCGATCGTAGGAGCCTTCGACGGGCGACCGCCGTGGAACGGGTACTTCTACTGCTCGGGGACGTGGAGTTGACCGGATCACGCTGCTCGGCGGCCGACCGGAACGCCTCTATCCGACAGAGTTCTGAAACCTTGCCCCCACCGCCTCGATCCTCTGGCATGCTCACCCAGAGCTTTCGGCTTGTTACCAGGGGTGGGGAATGCAGTACACCGTCAGCGCGTCCGTTCTTCTCGGGGTCATCATCGTCATACGCCTGATGCGCAACACCGCACCGCGCACGCGCATCGACGAGAAGATGAGCGCCCTCAGCTGCGTCGTCTTCGGCGTGCTGATCGCCGCCACCCCGGCAGGACAGGCCATCCTCGACCTCGTCGCCTCCGCAACCCAGGCCACCCACTGACACCGTGAACAGACCGGCGCCAGCGCGACAGTGCTTGCGAGAACGGCTGCCGGGAGGGAGAGATCCGATGGGAACCACGCTCTGGATAGTTGTAGCGATGGTGGTGGTCGGGGGCGCGGTGGCGGTGCACATCGGAAAGTACCCCGGGCACGTCCGCTACTCCTTCGGCCTCAAGCACGAGAACAACCGACGTGATCTGCAGGCCGCACGCGCGAAGCTGCGCCAGCTGGAGCAGACGGTGGGCCAGGAACGCGACAGGGCGCGCTCGGCGGTGACATCGGCGGCCAACCACCACGGGCACCGCGTTCGCCAAGCCGAACAGCGCCTCTCCCACCTCCGCGACCCAGGCCGCGGCAAACTGCTTGGCGAACTCACCGGCAGGCTTCGTCTATACGAAAACGTGCTCGAAGTGACGGTGGAGGGACGCAGTACCGCTCATCAGCTCACCGGGATCTCCATCCGGGACGAGTACTCACGTTCCGCAGGACACGTCTACCTGACGTTCCCCAAAGCGTTCCAGCAGCTGCTCACGTTCCCCCTGGGCGATGGCGTTGGTGACGTTGAGGA
>NZ_JBFUMY010000158.1:0-4001 GCF_054049135.1 Kitasatospora sp. P5_F3
CCAGCGGGCAGCCCGCTGCCGGTGACACCCACCTGGTGCCCGCCGGGTAGCCCGCACCGGTCAGCGCGCCCCCGCCTCGAAGACCGGCCAGGCCCAGGCGGGCGGCGCGGGCACCGGCGCGGGCAGCGACACCACCGGGACCACCTCGGTCGGCGTCGGCACGACTGCCGGGCCGACGGCCGCGGTCTCCCCGGCCGCCCGGAGCGCGGCGACCAGTGCCAGGCAGCTGTCGAAGCGCTGATCCGGGGTCTTGGCCAGCGCCTTGGCCAGCACCTCGTCCAGCGCGCCTGGCAGGTCGGGCCGCAGCGAACTGACCGGCGGCACCGGGTCGTTCAGGTGCGCCCAGAGCAGCGCCAGGTCGTCGTCCCGGCGGAACGGGGGTGCGCCGGTGAGTTCCTCGTACACCACGCAGGCGAGGCTGTAGACGTCGCAGCGGCCGTCCACCGGCTTGCCGGAGATCTGCTCGGGGGCGACGTAGTCGAGGGTGCCGACGAACTGGCCGACGGTGGTCAGGCCGGTGAGTGAGAGCGACTTCTTGGTCAGGCCGAAGTCGGTCAGGTAGACGTGCTCGGGGTGGTCGCTGTCGGTCCCCTCGGCGACCAGGATGTTGCCGGGTTTGACGTCCCGGTGGACCAGGTCGTGGGCGTGCGCGGCGTCCAGCGCGGAGGCCACCTGAGCGGTGATCCGGACCGTCTGGCGGATGTCCAGCGGGCCCTGCCGGTCGAGCAGCGCCCGCAGGTCCCGGCCCTGGACGTAGCGCATCGCGATGTAGAGCACGCCCTCGGCCTCGCCCGCCTCGTACACCGGGACGATGTGCGGGTGGTCGATCGCGGCGGCGATCTTCGACTCGCGGGCGAACCGTTGCCGGAAGACGTCGTTGCGGGCCAGTTCGGGGGCGAGCAGCTTGACCGCGACGATCCGGCCGAGCCGCAGGTCCTCCGCCTGGTGCACCACGGCCATCCCGCCACGCCCGATCACCTTGCCCAGCCGGTAGCCGCCGAGCTCACGCCCGGTCAGGTCGGACTGCACGGTGGGGCTCACGGCGTGCCCCGTCCGGTGTCGGCGGGCTCGACCGTGGCGTAGGTCTGCAGTTGGGCGCCCTCGCAGTAGTACCAGCGGCCCTGGTCGAGGTCCAGCAGCCAGGCTGCCGGTCCGTCGATCACCGCACCGACCCGCAGGCCCGCGCTGCGACTGCGGAAGCCCTCCAGGTCGAGCAGCCCGGCGGCGTACTCGTCGACCAGCTGCCGGTAGGCGGCCAGGGCGTCCTCGAGGCGGGCCAGCAGGGCGCGCGGATCGGCGGTGGTGGCGAGCGGCTGGGCGGTGCCGGGCGGCCGGTGCGGCAGGGTGATCAGCATCCGGCCGTCCACCCAGGCGGACCAGGCATTGGAGCAGACCACCCGGGCCCAGTCACCGGTGGCCTCGGTCAGCATCACCGGCAGCAGCGGGTCCAGTCGGGCCGACGGGTGGGCCGGGTCCGCGCTCTCCCAGGTCGGCAGCCCACCCTCGGGCACGACGTGGGTGGGCCGGAACTCGTACGGGCTGGACATCGCCGCTACCCGCGCATCACGGCCGGCTCGTGCCGGCGCAGCAGCCGGGCGACCAGCAGGCCGAACACCAGCGAGAGCGCCGCGAGCATGCCGAGGTCGAGCAGCCAGACATTGAGGCTGTGCTCGAACAGCGGGTCCTCGGTGAGCTTGCCGGGCACCACCTGGTGCAGGTCGATGCTGGCGGCCATCGCGCCGAGCGCCCAGCGGGACGGGATCAGCCAGGACAGCTGGTTGAGCACCAGGACGCCGTTCAGCTGGAGCAGCGCGCCGCAGAACACCACCTGGACGATGGCGAGCAGCACCAGCAGCGGCATGGTCACCTCCTCCTTCTTCACCAGGGCGGAGATCAGCAGGCCGAGCATCATCGCGGTGAAGGACAGCATGGCGACCGCGATGGTGATCTCCGCCAGCGGCGGCATCAGCACGCCGCTGCCCTGCGGTCTCAGCTTCACCCCGGCCAGGCCGACCATGGTGAGCACCACCGACTGGGCGACCGTGATGGTGCCGAGCACGACGATCTTCGACCAGAGGTAGGCAGATCTGGACAGGCCGACGGCTCTCTCGCGCTGGTAGATGGTGCGCTCCTTCACCAGCTCCCGGACGGCGTTGGCGGCGCCGGTCAGCACACCGCCGACGCACAGGATCAGCAGCCCGTTCAGCGCGGTCTCCTGGGTCAGCTTGCTGCCGGCCAGCGCCCGGGCCATCGCGCCCATCACGAACGGCAGCGCGATCATGACGGCCAGGAAGGTCCGGTCGGCGGTCAGCGCGGTGGCGTACCGCCGTACCAGGGTACCCAGTTGGGACCACCAGCCCTGCGGCGGCCGGACCGGCACCGGGGGTGCGGCGGCCGCTGCGGGGCCGGCCGGGCGGGCCATCGCGTCGGCGATGTACCGGCGGTGCGCGTCCGAGTCGCGGTACTGGCCGGCCCAGTCGCGGGCCCGGTCGTTCTCGAACGCCTCGAAGGCCTCCGGCCACTGGCCGAAGCCGACGAAGTCCAGGGTCTCCCCGGGCGGTCCGTAGAACGCGATCTTGCCGCCGGGCGCGAGCAGCAGCAGGCGGTCGCAGAGGTCGAGGCTGAGCACACTGTGGGTGACCACGATGACGGTGCGTCCGTCGTCGGCCAGGTCGCGCAGCATGTGCATCACCGAGCGGTCCATGCCGGGGTCCAGGCCGGAGGTGGGTTCGTCCAGGAAGAGCAGCGAGGGTTTGGTGAGCAGCTCGAGCGCGACGCTGACCCGCTTGCGCTGGCCGCCGGAGAGGCTGGAGATCACCTGGTCGGCACGCTGTTCCAGGCCGAGTTCGGTGATCACCTCTTCGACCCTGGCGGCCCGCTCGGCGGGCTCGGTGTCGCCGGGGAAGCGCAGTTCGGCGGCGTAGCGCAGCGCGCGGCGGACGGTGAGCTGGGTGTGCAGGATGTCGTCCTGCGGCACCAGGCCGATCCGTCGGCGCAGCTCGGCGTAGTCGCGGTACAGGTCACGGCCGTCGTAGCGCACCGTGCCCCGGTCGGCGGGACGCAGACCGGTCAGCGCGTTCAGCAGCGTGGACTTGCCGGCGCCGCTCGGGCCCGCGACGGCCAGCAGGCACTTCTGGCCGACCGGGAAGGTGACCTGGTCGAGCAGCACCTTGCCCTCGCCGACCTCGACCACCAGGCCCTCGACGTTCAGGTCGATGTCGCCGGTGTCGACGAACTCCTGCAACTGGTCGCCGACCAGGCAGAGCATCGAGTGGCCGATGCCGACCAGGTCCTCAGGACCGACCAGGGCGGTGGTGACCGGACTGCCGTTCAGGTACGTGCCGTTGTGGCTGTCCAGGTCGGTGATCTCGTACCGGCCGTCCGGCCTGGCCCGCAGTTCGGCGTGGTGGCGGGAGACCGAGAGGTCGGCCAGCACCAGGTCGTTGTCGGTGGCCCGGCCGATCCGGGTCACCTTGGCGGGCAGCGGGCGGACCCGGGTGGGCGGCCGGAAGGAGCCGGTGATGGCGGTCAGCGCGGAGGGCGCCCGCGCGGTGGCGGGAGCCTCGGGCAGCGCATTGAGGGTCGCGTACGGGCCGTCCTCGGCGCTGCCGAACCGGACCGTGCTGCCCGGACCGAGGTCCAGGTGGCTGACCCGGCGGCCGTACGCCCAGGTGCCGTTGGTGGAACCGGTGTCGTCCAGAATCCAGTGGTCGCCGTCGGCGTGCAGCACTGCGTGGTGCCAGGACACCCGGGGGTCGGTCAGCACGATCTCACCCGTGGGGTCCCGGCCGACGTGGTACGTGCGGCTCGGGCTCATCACCTGTGAGTCGCCGTCCGTCTCCAGTACGAGCTGCGGCGCGAAGGGCGCGAACTGTCGCTCTCCCATACCCACGATGCTAGGCCCGGCCGGCGCCGGGAGCGCGACGGAGCGTCCGGGCTTGCGCACTGCGGCGCCCCGGGATGGGGACAGCCGATTGGGACCTTCACGCCTCAGGAGGCGG
>NZ_JBFUMY010000159.1:0-4206 GCF_054049135.1 Kitasatospora sp. P5_F3
GTCAGTCACGCTGCTCGAAAGGGTCCTCAGTGGACTTCGCAAGCTCTAACGCGGCCACCCCCACCCGCGCCACCACCTCCGCGAAGATCGTCGTCGCAGGCGGCTTCGGCGTCGGCAAAACCACCCTCGTCGGCGCGGTCTCCGAGATCAACCCCCTGCGCACCGAAGCCGTCATGACCAGCGCCAGCGCCGGCATCGACGACCTCACCCACACCGCAGGCAAGACGACCACCACCGTCGCCATGGACTTCGGCCGAATCACCCTCGACGAAGACCTCATCCTCTACCTCTTCGGCACCCCCGGCCAGGACCGCTTCTGGTTCATGTGGGACGACCTCGTCCGCGGCGCCATCGGCGCCGTCGTCCTCGTCGACACCCGCCGCCTCGCCGACTGCTTCCCCGCCCTCGACTACTTCGAAAACTCAGGGCTCCCCTTCGTCGTCGCCCTCAACGGCTTCGACGGACACCAACCCCACACCGCCGACGAAGTCCGCGAAGCACTCCAACTCGGCCCCGACACCCCCGTCATCACCCTCGACGCCCGCCGCCGAGACAGCGCCAAAAGCGCCCTCATCACCCTCGTGCAGACGCCTGTTTGTCCCCCATCGGCGCACGTGCTGAAATGCCAGCTACCCCATCGCCACCCTGGCAGTTCCACCCAGCAGCGGGCTGCGGCGAGCGGGGATTAGAGAGGTTGTTGTCGAGTGAGGCGTAAGCAGCCAGTCACCCCGCAGCGGCGCTCCGAGCCCCGCGAGAACGAGCCGGGCGGCAGCGGCCAGGCCCCCGGGTTCTCGGCGTTCACGCCGAGCGCGGAGGAGCGACCCGCATCCCCGGCGGTCAACGGACCGGCCGGAGCGAAGAGTTCCGCGAGCGCCGCACCGGCCCCGAGCCGGTACGAGTTCCTGGCGCCCCGGAACTGGCGGGTGCCCACCCGCCTGATCGCGATCCTGCTGATCCCGGTGGTGATCTCGCTGGTCTTCGGTGGCCTCCGCGTCAACAGCTCCTTCGACGACTTCGTCAAGGCCACCCACGCCGAGAAGACCGCCCAGCTCGCCAAGGCCGCCACCGAGCTGGCCCACGCGCTGGAGTCCGAGCGTGACCTCACCTCGATACCCCTGCTGGTCGGGCAGGACGACAAGGGCGAGGTGGCCAAGTACCGCGCCAAGACCGACCAGGCGCTGGGCGAGTACCGGGCCGCGTTCGACCAGGTCTCCGACGACGACATGCTCGCCCGCCGCAACGCCGCCTTCCAGCAGCTCGTGGTGCACCTGCCGCACCTGCGCGAGAACGCCTACAAGCGCGAGCTGTACGCGACCGCGACCCAGGCCGCGTACTCCATGCTGCTCGCACCGCTGATGGCCTTCGACAACTCGGTCGGCTTCGGCAGCTCCACCGTCACCAGCAAGGGCCGGGCGATCTACGCCATCTCGCTGGCCAAGGCCTCGGCCTCGACCCAGCGTGTGCTGATGTTCAACCTGCTGGTCGGCATCAGCCAGAAGCGGACCACCACGCAGGAGGAGCTCGAGCTGGTCCAGCAGCTGGCCGTGGCCAGCAAGCTGGAGCAGGTCTCGGTCAACGAGTTCAACACCGGCAGCCCGGCCGAGGACGTCCAGGTCCACATGCAGGCCCTGGCCGCCCAGGCCAACACCGACCAGCGCGCCGCGCTGAAGGTGCCGGGCACCGACAACGCGCCGACCATGCAGGGCCTGATCGCGCTCGGCCTGTCGTTCGTCGGCACCGCGCGGAACAACCCGAACGACGAGGCCAAGGCCTTCCAGGCGGCCCGCGACGCCGGTCTCACGCCCGAGGCGTGGAACCAGGCCACCGCGAGCCACATCAACGCGCTCCGCACCACCGAGACCACCCTGCTGGAGCAGGTCGTCGGCGACGCCGCCAACATCAAGAACCGCGCGCAGACCGACATGATCCTCAACTCGGTCATCGTGGTGGTCTCGCTGGCGCTGGCCGGTCTCTTCACCGGCCTGATCGCCCGCTCGATGATCCTCGGTATGCGCACGCTGAACAGCGCCGCGCTGGAGATCGCCAACCACCGCCTCCCCGACCTGGTCGAGAAGCTCTCCAAGACCGACCCGGACCGGGTGGACACCTCGGTGTCCCCGATCCCGCTGTACGGCAGGGACGAGATCGGCGAGGTCGCCCGCGCCTTCGACCAGGTCCACCAGCAGGCGGTCTCGCTGGCCGCCGAGCAGGCCCTGCTCCGAGGCAACGTCAACGCGATCTTCACCAACCTGTCCCGCCGCAGCCAGGGCCTGATCCAGCGCCAGCTCGCACTGATCACCGACCTGGAGAACAACGAGGCCGACCCGGACCAGCTGGAGAACCTCTTCAAGCTGGACCACCTGGCGACCCGTATGCGCCGTAACGGTGAGAACCTGCTCGTCCTCGCGGGCGAGGAGGCCGGCCGCCGCTGGAACACCCCGGTGCCGCTGGTCGACGTGCTCCGCGCCGCCGCCTCCGAGGTGGAGCAGTACGAGCGCATCGAGCTGGCCGGCATCCCCGAGGCCGAGGTGATCGGCGCCGCCGTGACCGACCTCGTCCACCTGCTCGCCGAGCTGCTGGAGAACGCCACCTCGTTCTCCAGCCCGCAGACCCGGGTGCTGGTCAACGCCACCCGGCTGCCGGACGGCCGGGTGCTGGTCGAGATCCACGACAAGGGCATCGGCCTCACCGCCGAGGACTTCGCCGAGATCAACGAGAAGCTGGCCGAGCCGCCCACGGTGGACGCCACCATCTCCCGCCGGATGGGCCTGTTCGTGGTCGGCCGGCTGTCCCAGCGGCACGACGTCCGGGTCCAGCTCCGCCCCTCGGGCGAGTCGGCCGGCACCACCTCGCTGGTGATGCTGCCGCAGCACCTGACCGAGCTCGCCGCCCTGCCGGAGCCGGAGGAGCAGTTCACCGTCTCCCGGATCTTCGCCGAGCAGGAGCCGGAGAACGAGTGGAACGGGGTCGAGCAGGGCCGTAGCGCGGCCGAGCTGGGCTTCGACGACCACCTGACCGGCCACGGGGGCAGCAGCGGCTTCAGTCCCGCCCTGGAGGCCATGCAGCGCTCCCAGCGGCTGGACCAGCGCCGCCGGACCGCCCTGGAGGCGGGCCCCGGCCAGGACCAGGTGATCGACGCCGAGGTCGAGGAGTCGCCGTACGCGCCCGAGCGCTACAGCGAGGACGGCTACGGCTACCAGCCGCAGCAGGACCAGTACGGCGAGCAGCCGTTCACCGAGGACGGCTACCGCGACCCGTTCGGTGCCCAGCAGTCCCAGCAGCAGTACGCCGAGGACGGCTACGGCTACCAGGACGAGCAGTACACCGACACCTCGTACAACGGTCAGTCCTTCGCGGAGCCGCAGTACGCCGAGGCGGCCGTCCAGGACCCGTACGGGCAGCAGGAGCAGTACGGCTACCAGCAGGACCAGTACCAGCCGTACGAGCGCTACGAGGAGCCGTCCGGCCACCCGTACACCCCGGAGCCCGCGGCCCTGCCGCCGGCCGCTCCGGCGAGCACCCTCGGCTCGGGCCTGCCGCAGCGCCGTCCCGGCCAGCAGCTGGCCGGTGCGGGTCCTGCGGCCGACCGTCCGACCGCCAGCATGTTCGGCGGCGGGCAGAGCGACGCCGACAAGCCCAACTGGTTCACCGGCGCCAAGGACACCACCGAGGCACCGGAGAGCCGGGGCCACGAGGTGTCCGCACTCGGCGGCTACGGCCCGACCGGCCCGACCGGCGCCCCGGGCGGTGACTGGCAGTCACCCAACGACGGTGACTGGCAGCGCGCCGGCCAGCTCCGCGAGCCGGCCGCCGGCGGGACCACCCCGTCCGGCCTGCCCCGCCGGGTACCCAAGCAGAACCTGGTCGCCGGGAACGCCAAGCCCAGCGCCCAGGACGGCCCCCAGGTCTCGCGCAGCCCCGAGGAGGTCCGCGGTCGCCTGACCAACCTGCGCCGCGGCGTCGAACAGGGCCGTAGTGCGGGCGCGGACCAGGGCAACACCGGAAGCTTCCGGATCGACCCCCAGCAGCAGAACAGCACCGATCTCTTCGGCGGCTCGAACCACCAGGAGCGTTGAGTTGAGTCAGATGAGCCAGGCCGCACAGAACCTGAACTGGCTGATCACCAATTTCGTGGACAACACCCCCGGGGTGTCCCACACAGTGGTGGTCTCCGCCGACGGGCTCCTGCTCGCCATGTCCGAAGGC
>NZ_JBFUMY010000160.1:0-3939 GCF_054049135.1 Kitasatospora sp. P5_F3
GACGCCGAGGAGGGGCTGCGCGAGTCGGCCCAGCGGGCGTTCGTGAACATCGCCCGCCGGGTGCAGGCGATCGTGCACCGGCAGGCCCAGGACCTGCGCGAGATGGAGGACCGGCACGGCACCGACCCGGCCGTCTTCGACGACCTGCTCCGGCTGGACCACGGCAACGCGTTGGTCGGCCGGCTGGCCGACTCGATCGCGGTGCTCGGTGGAGCGCGGCCAGGGCGTCAGTGGAGCAAGGGAGTTCCGCTCTACAGCGTGCTGCGCGGCGCGGTCTCCCGGATCCTGGACTACCAGCGGGTCGAGCTGCACCCGGTCTCCGAGGTCGCGGTGGTCGGCCCCGCGGTCGAGCCGCTGATCCACGCGCTGGCCGAGCTGCTGGACAATGCCACCCGCTACTCCCCGCCGCACACCAACGTGCACCTGACCGCGGTCGAGGTGCAGACCGGTATCGCGATCGAGATCGAGGACGGCGGTCTGAGCCTGAGCGAGGAGGGCCGGGCCCGGGCCGAGCGGATGCTTCGCGAGGCGCAGGAGGGCATCGACCTCAACGACCTCGGCGAGACGCCCCGACTCGGCCTCGCCGTGGTCGGGCGGCTGGCCCAGGCGTACGGCTTCCAGGTCTCGCTCCGCCCGTCCGCCTACGGTGGCGTGCGCGCGGTGCTGATCGTCCCGCAGGACCTGCTCACCGCCACCCCGGCGACCACCGATCGGGCGCACGGCATCGGCGTGGCCTCCGGCCCGCGCCGGGCGGCGCCGGCGACATCCCGTCCGGCCCTGGTGGCCCGGCACGCGGTGGCCGCCCCGGCGGCCCGGCAGCCGTCCGGACCGCAGCCCTGGGAGCAGTCGGGGCCGCAGCCCTGGGAGAACGAGCAGAACCCGGCAGTGACCGAGCGGGCCGCCAACGGCCTGCCGCAGCGTCGTCGGCACGCCGCCGCGACGAGCCGACCGGTGCCGATCCCGCAGGCAGCCCCGGCGCCGGCGCCGGAGCAGCCCGGGATGTGGCTGGCGGCGTTCGCCAACGGTGTGAACGGCCGGCCGGACCACCACAGTGACGAGTCCTCAGGTAAGGGTGAGCAGTGATTCAGCAGCGGGCCAACATGGACTGGATGCTCAAGGAACTGGCCGAGGGCGTACCGCAGACCCGGCACGTGGTGGTGCTGTCCTCGGACGGACTGCGGATGGCGCAGTACGGCACGGACACCGACACCGCCGACCGGCTCTCCGCCGCCTGCGCCGGACTGCAGAGTCTGGCCACCGCGATCGGCTCCGAGTTCCCGCACGGGGACGGGCGGATGCGACTGGTGGTGATCGAGACCTCCGGCGGGTTCTTCTACCTGATGGCGGCCGGCGCCCGGGCCTACCTCGCGGTGCTGGCCGACCAGGGCGTGGACGCCGGACTGATGGGCCAGCGGATGCGCGACCTGGTGGCCCGGATCGGCGAGCATCTGAGCACAGCCCCGCGCCATGGTGAGCAGGTCGCATGACCGACCCCGGCGCGGACTGGGAGGCGGGTAATCCCGAGCGGCTGTACGTGATCACGCGTGGACGCAGTGGGCTGACCGAGCGGGTCGTGCTCGACCTGGTCACCCTGGTCGTCGCCAAGTCCCGCCCGCAGCCCTCGATGCAGCCGGAACAGGCGGCGATTCTGCGGATCTGCGAGTCGCCGCTCTCGGTGGCGGAGGTCTCCGCCCACCTCAACCTGCCGATGAGCGTGGTCACCGTGCTGATCGCCGACCTGTTGACGGAGGACAGGGTCGAGGCCCGGGCCCCCGTCCCCAAGGCCGAACTCCCCGACCGTGCCCTGATCGAAGCGGTGATGAATGGACTTCAGAAGCTCTGAGCCGGGCGGCCCGAGCGGGACCGATCTGCTGCCCGCCACCGCCGCCACCGCCGTCAAGGTGGTGATCGTCGGTGGTTTCGGGGTGGGCAAGACCACCCTGGTCGGCTCGGTCAGCGAGATCCGTCCGCTGACCACCGAGGAGACCATGACCCGGGCCGGGGTCGAGGTGGACGACGTCACCGGCGTGGAGCGGAAGACCTCCACCACCGTCGCGATGGACTTCGGCCGGATCACCATCTCCGACGAACTCGTGCTCTACCTCTTCGGCACCCCGGGCCAGCAGCGGTTCTGGTTCCTCTGGAACGGCCTGTTCGAGGGTGCGTTGGGTGCGGTGGTGCTGGTCGACACCCGCCGCCTGGAGGTCAGCTTCGACGTGATCGGGCGGCTGGAGGAGCGCGGTGTGCCCTTCGTGGTGGCCGTCAACACCTTCCCGGAGTCGCCGAGTTACCCGATCGACGAACTGCGGGCGGCGCTCGACCTGCCGGACGAGGTGCCGATCGTGGGCTGCGACGCCCGCAGCCGGGACGCCAGCCGCGACGTGCTGCTCGCCCTGATGCGCTACCTGTACACGCTCAGCTCCTGAATCCTCACCACCTGACGTCTGCTCACACTCACTCCCGGAGAAAACCCGTGACCTCCCCCGACGGCCAGCTCACCCCGCCGCCCGGCTGCCCGGCCCACGGCCTCGGCACCGACCACATACGGCGGCTGTACGGCCCGGAGGCCGAGGCCGACCCGAGCGGCCTGTACGAGAAGCTCCGCGCCGAGCACGGCTCGGTGGCGCCGGTGCTGCTGCACGGCGACCTGCCGGCCTGGCTGGTGGTCGGCCACTCGGCCAACCTGACCGTGATGCGCAACCCGTCCCGGTTCTCCCGGGACTCCCGGCGCTGGACGGCGTTCCAGCAGAACCAGGTGGCGATGGACTCGCCGCTGATGCCGGTGCTGGCCTGGCAGCCGCTCTGCCTGTTCGCGGACGGTGCCGAGCACCGCCGGCTGCGCGGCGCGGTCACCGACGCGCTGAACCGGTTCGACCGCCGGGGCATGCGACGGTACGTCACCCGGTTCGCCGACCAGCTGGTCGACGGCTTCACCGGTCGCGGCACGGTCGACCTGATCGGCGAGTTCGCCGAGCATCTGCCGATGCTGGTGATGACCCAGCTGCTCGGTGCGCCGGACGAGTACGGCCCCCAACTCGTGGTCGCCGCCCGGGACATGATGCTCGGCACCGAGACCGCGATCGCCAGCAACGAGTACGTGGCCACCACGCTCCGTCAGCTGGTCGCCCGCAAGCGGGTGGAGCCGGGCAACGACCTGGCCAGCTGGCTGATCCAGCACGAGGCCGAGCTCTCCGACGACGAGCTGATGGAGCACCTGCGACTGGTGCTGCTGATGGCCAACGAGTCCACCGTGAACCTGATCGCGGACACCCTGCGGATGGTGCTCACCGACAGCCGGTTCCGCGCCAACCTCTCCGGCGGTCACATGACCCTGCCGGACGCGCTGGACCAGGTGCTCTGGGACAGCCCGCCGCTGTCGATGATCCCGGGTCGCTGGGCCACCATCGACACCGAGCTCGGCGGCCAGCAGATCAAGGCCGGCGACATGCTGCTGCTCGGCCTGGCGGCCGGCAACGTCGACCCCGAGGTCCGCCCCGACCTGGACACCCCGCTCTACGGCAACCGCTCGCACCTGGCGTTCAGCGGCGGCCCGCACGAGTGCCCCGGCCAGGACGTCGGCCGCGCGATCGCCGAGACCGGCATCGACATCCTGCTCACCCGCCTGCCCGACCTCCAGCTCGCGGTCGCCGAGGAGGACCTCCGCTGGAGCGGCGCCTGGCTGGCCCGCCACCTGACCGGCCTCCCGGTCAACTTCACCCCGGGCCGCCCGAAGCCCACCCCGGCGCCCGCCGCCCCGGTCGTCCCGGCCCAGGCCACCGCCCCGGTCGCCCCGGTCACCCCGGCCGCCGAGCCCGTCGTGGCCGCCGCTCCGGCCGCCCCGGCCCCGCGCCGCAGCTGGTGGCGCCGCGTCTTCGGCCGCCGCCAGGGCTGACACCAACGGAAGGCCCCCACCGTGAGGTGGGGGCCTTTCCTTGTGCC
>NZ_JBFUMY010000161.1:0-4378 GCF_054049135.1 Kitasatospora sp. P5_F3
TAGACCAGGTCGAGGGCGACCGTGCGCTGCTCGTCGGGGATGCGGGCGATGGGCAGGATCTTGGAGGCGTGCACGATCGCCGAGTCCAGGCCGGCTTCGACGCACTCGTGCAGGAACACCGAGTTGATGACCTGTCGGGCGGCGGGGCTGAGCCCGAAGGAGATGTTGGACAGGCCCAGGGTGGTCTGCACGTCGGGGTGGCGGCGCTTCAGTTCGCGGATCGCCTCGATCGTCTCGATGCCGTCGCGGCGCGACTCCTCCTGGCCTGTGCCGAGGGTGAAGGCGAGGCAGTCCACCAGGATCGAGCCCTCATCCACGCCGTACTCGCCGGTGAGCTGGGTGATCAGGCGCTCCGCGATCGCCACCTTCGCCTCCGCGGTACGGGCCTGGCCCTCCTCGTCGATGGTGAGTGCGATCAGACCCGCCCCATGCTCGCGGGCCAGCGAGGCGATCCGGCCGAAGCGGGTGTCCGGGCCGTCACCGTCCTCGTAGTTCACCGAGTTCAGCACCGCGCGGCCGCCCAGGGCCTCAAGGCCGGCGCGCAGGACGTCCGGTTCGGTGGAGTCCAGCACGATCGGCAGGGTGGAGGCGGTGGCGAGGCGGCCGGCGATCTCCTTCATGTCCGCGACGCCGTCACGGCCGACGTAGTCGACGCACAGGTCCAGCAGGTGGGAGCCGTCGCGGATCTGCTCGCGGGCGATCTCCACACACGCCTGCCAGTCACCGGCGAGCATCGAGTCGCGGAACTTCTTCGACCCGTTGGCGTTGGTGCGCTCGCCGATCGCCAGGTAGGAGGTGTCCTGACGGAACGACACCGGCTGGTACAGCGAMGCAGCCGACGGCTCSGGGCGCGGGTCRCGSRCGGCGACCGGGCGGCCCCCGCTCCACCACCGCCCGCAGATGCTCCGGGGTGGTGCCGCAGCAGCCACCCACCARCGACAGGCCGTACTCGCGGGTGAACGTGTCATGCGCCTCCGCCAGYTCGGCCGGGCTCAGCGGATAGTGCGCACCGTCCTTGCCCAGCACCGGCAGACCCGCGTTCGGCATGCACGACAGGCCGATCCTGGCGTTCTTCGCCAGGTAGCGCAGGTGCTCGCTCATCTCGGCGGGRCCSGTSGCGCAGTTCAGCCCGATGTAGTCGACACCGAGGGGCTCCAGCGCGGTGAGCGCAGCGCCGATCTCSGAGCCCAGCAGCATGGTGCCGGTGGTCTCCACCGTCACCTGCACCAGCACCGGCAGATCCAGCCCCGCCGCCGCCAACGCCCGCTTCGAACCCAGGATCGCGGCCTTCGTCTGCAGCAGGTCCTGGCTCGTCTCCACCAGCAACGCATCCGCACCACCCGCAATCAGACCGGCGGCGTTCTTCTGGAACCCGTCCCGCAGCAACTCGTACGGGGCGTGGCCCAGCGTCGGCAGTTTGGTGCCGGGGCCGATCGAGCCGAGCACCCAACGGGTCCGCCCGTCCTGCGCGGTGAACGCATCGGCAGCCTCACGCGCCACCCGGGCACCGGCCTCGGACAGCTCGAACACCCGCTCCGGGATGTCGTACTCCGCCAGCGCCGCGTGGTTCGCACCGAAGGTGTTCGTCTCCACACAGTCCACACCCACCGCGAAATACGCGTCATGCACCGCACGCACAATGTCCGGGCGGGTCAGATTCAGCACCTCGTTGCAGCCCTCGAGCTGCTCGAAGTCCTCCATCGAAGGATCCTGCGCCTGCAACATGGTGCCCATCGCACCATCAGCCACCACGACGCGGCTTGCGAGAGCTTCACGCAACGCATCCGCACGAACCTGGTGCTGACCGGCGGTCATACGGCTGCCGCCAGGTGCGGGGCGAGCAGGGCGACGGCCTGCTCGCCGTAGGTGGCCCGGAGGCGGTCGGCCAACTGGCCGGGGAGCACCCGGTAGTCCTGGGTGCCGACGGTCTCCAGGACGACGGTGGCGAGTGCGCAGCCGAGCTGCGCGGCCGGCTGCAGCGGGAGGCCCCAGCTGACGGCGGCCAGGAAGCCGGCCCGGAAGGCGTCGCCGACTCCGGTCGGGTCGGCGGAGCGCTCGGCGGGTACGGCGGCCACCTCGATCGGGTCGGCGCCGGTCTGCTCGATCCGTACGCCGCGCGAGCCGAGGGTGGTGATCCAGACGCCGACCCGGGCGAGCACCGTCTCCGCTGTCCAGCCGGTGCGCTCGACCAGCAGCGCGGCCTCGTACTCGTTGGTGAACAGGTAGCGGGCGCCGTCCACCAGCCGCCGGACCTGTTCGCCGGACAGCCTGGCGAGCTGCTGCGAGGGATCGGCGGCGAACGGGACGGCCAGCGAGACCGCCTCCTCGGTGTGACTCAGCATCGCCTCGGGGGAGTTGGGGGAGACCACGACCAGGTCGAGGCCGCCGGTCCGGTCGGCGATCCGGGCCAGTTCGATGCGGTCGGCCTCGGCCATCGCACCGGCGTAGAACGAGGCGATCTGGTTCTGGTCCAGGTCGGTGGTGCACATGAACCGGGCGGTCTGCCGGGTCTCGGAGACGTGCACCGACTCGGTGTCCACGCCGTGCTCCTCCAGCCAGTGCCGGTACTCGGCGAAGTCGTTGCCGACCGCGCCGGCCAGCACCGGCCGGAGGCCGAGGCCGCCGAGCCCGAAGGCGATGTTGGCGGCCACCCCGCCCCGCCGCACCTCCAACTGGTCGACCAGGAAGGAGAGTGACACCGTGTCGAGACGGTCGGCGAGCAACTGGTCGGTGAACCGGCCGGGGAACTGCATCAGGTGGTCGGTAGCGATCGAACCCGTGACTGCGATGCGCACGGTGGTTTTCTCCTTACGAGTGGCGGGGTGGACGGGGGACGGGGTCAGACGCCGACGGCGTCGCGCAGCTTCTGGGAGCGGTCGGTGCGCTCCCAGGTGAAGTCGGCGTCGTCCCGGCCGAAGTGGCCGTACGCCGCGGTCTTCGCGTAGATCGGTCGCAGCAGGTCCAGGTCGCGGATGATCGCGGCCGGACGCAGGTCGAAGACCTCGGAGACGGCGGCCTGGATCTTCAGGACCGGGACGGTCTCGGTGCCGAAGGTCTCCACGAACAGGCCCACCGGCTCGGCCTTGCCGATCGCGTACGCGACCTGCACCTCGGCCCGCGAGGCCAGACCGGCGGCGACGATGTTCTTCGCCACCCAGCGCATCGCGTACGCCGCCGAACGGTCCACCTTSGACGGGTCCTTGCCGGAGAACGCGCCGCCACCGTGCCGGGCCATCCCGCCGTACGTGTCGATGATGATCTTGCGGCCGGTCAGGCCCGCGTCACCCATCGGGCCRCCGATCTCGAACCGGCCGGTCGGGTTCACCAGCAGCCGGTAGCCCTCGGTCACCAGCTTGATGCCGTCGTCCGCCAGCCGCTTCAGCTCCGGCTCCACCACGAACTCGCGGATGTCCGGGGTGAGCAGCGACTCCAGGTCGATGTCGCTCGCGTGCTGCGAGGACACCACCACGGTGTCCAGGCGGACGGCCTTGTCACCGTCGTACTCGATGGTGACCTGAGTCTTGCCGTCCGGACGCAGGTACGGGATCTGCCCGTTCTTGCGCACCGCGGACAGCCGCTGGGCGAGCCGGTGCGCCAACGTGATCGGCAGCGGCATCAGCTCAGGCGTCTCGTCRCTGGCGTAGCCGAACATCAGGCCCTGGTCGCCCGCGCCCTGCTTGTCGAGGTCGTCCTCGTCACCCTCGACCCGCGCCTCGTGCGAGGTGTCGACACCCTGTGCGATGTCGGGCGACTGCGCACCGATGGACACCGACACACCACAGGAGGCACCGTCGAAGCCCTTCTTCGACGAGTCGTAGCCGATCTCCAGGATCTTCTCCCGGACCAGCTGYGCGATCGGCGCATAGGCCTTGGTGGTGACCTCACCGGCGATGTGCACGAGGCCGGTGGTGATCAGCGTCTCCACRGCGACCCGGGACTTCGGRTCGGCCGCGAGAAGCGCGTCCAGGATGGTGTCGCTGATCTGGTCAGCGATCTTGTCGGGGTGTCCCTCGGTGACGGACTCCGAGGTGAACAGGCGGCGGGACATGGCTCAGCTCCAAGGCTCGAAAAGGAAGGTGACGGACCGTCAGTAGCGGTACTGCTCGGGCTTGTACGGGCCCTCGACCGGGACGCCGATGTAGGTGGCCTGCTCCTCGCTCAGGACGGTGAGCTTGACGCCCAGGGCGTCCAGGTGGAGGCGGGCGACCTTCTCGTCCAGGTGCTTCGGGAGCACGTACACGCCGACCGGGTACTCCTCGGTCTTGGTGAACAGCTCGATCTGCGCGATCGTCTGGTTCGCGAAGGAGTTCGACATCACGAACGACGGGTGACCCGTCGCGTTGCCCAGGTTCAGCAGCCGGCCCTCGGACAGCAGGAT
>NZ_JBFUMY010000162.1:0-5817 GCF_054049135.1 Kitasatospora sp. P5_F3
GACTGGACCCCGAACCAGTTCGGTGGCCGGGAGAACCTGGACGCCGCCGCCTTCCTGCAGGAGATGAACGCCACCGTCTACCGGCGCTGCCCCGGCGTGGTCACCATCGCCGAGGAGTCCACCGCCTGGGCGGGCGTCACCCGGCCGACGGACGCCGACGGTCTGGGCTTCGGCCTGAAGTGGAACATGGGCTGGATGCACGACTCGCTCCAGTACCTCGGCCGGGAGGCGGTCCACCGCAGGTACCACCACGACGAGCTCACCTTCTCGATGACGTACGCGTACTCGGAGAACTACGCGCTGCCCATCTCGCACGACGAAGTGGTGCACGGCAAGGGTTCGCTGGTCGCCAAGATGCCGGGGGACTGGTGGCAGCAGCGGGCCACCGTGCGGGCCTACCTGGGCTTCATGTGGGCCCACCCGGGCAAGCAACTCCTGTTCATGGGACAGGAGTTCGCCCAGGGCGTGGAGTGGGACCACGACGCCGGACTGCAGTGGTGGCTGCTCGGTGACGACTGGCCCGCCGCCGCCGACCACCGCGGCGTGCAGCACCTCGTCCGTGATCTGAACCGCACCTACCGGGAGTCCCCCGAACTCTGGCGGCTGGACACCGATCCGGCCGGGTTCGAGTGGGTGGACGTCACCGCGGCCGAGGAGAACGTCTTCTCCTTCGTCCGCCGGGACGGTGACGGCCGGCAGCTGGTCAGCATCAGCAACTTCTCACCCGTTCCCAGGACGGCCTACCGGGTCGGGCTGCCGCAGGGCGGTGACTGGCGCACGGTCCTGGACACCGACGCGGCCGCGTACGGCGGTTCCGGCGCGGCCGGGGAACTCCCCGTGGTCAGCGCCGAGACCGTCCCGTGGAAGGGCTGGGACAGCAGCGCCGAACTTGTCCTGCCGCCGCTCGCAACCGTCTGGTTGGTCCCGCAGGACCGAACCCCGTCGCAGGACTGAGCCCGAAGGAGCGAGGAACCCATGACACCCGACTCGGCCGCCCACATCGTCAGGGCCCGCGACATCAGGGGCCTGGTGCCCGATCAGCTGGACGAGCGTTCGGCCCACCGGATCGGCGCGGCCTTCGCCGAGCTCACCGGGGCGCCGGAGATCGCCGTCGCGCAGGACATGCGCGACACCTCTCCGGCGCTGGCCTCCGCCTTCATGCGGGGTGTCCTGGAACAGGGTGTCGACGTGGTCGATGCCGGGTTGGGGTCGACCGACTACCTCCACTTCGTCTCCGGCCTGCTCGGTGTTCCCGGCGCGATGATCACTGCTGGGCACCACCCGGCCGACCACAACGGGATCAAGCTGTGCCGGGCCGGTGCCGTCCCGGTCGGCGAGGGCACCGGGCTGGAGCGGATCCGGGCCGCTCTGGTCGAGGGCGGTCCGGACCGGGTGCCGGTGCCCGGCCGCCGGCGCGCGGTCGAGCTGCTGTACGACTACGCGGCCCACCTGCACTCGCTGGTCGACCTGTCGGGGCTCCGCCCGCTCAAGGTGGTGGTGGACGCGGGCAACGGCATGGCCGGGCTCACCGTGCCGTTGGTGCTGAACCGACCTGGTCTGCGGATCGTCCCGATGTACTTCGACCTGGACGGCACCTTCCCCCACCACGACGCCGATCCGACGAAGCCCGCGAACACCGCCGAGCTCAGGAAGCGGGTGGTGGCCGAGGGCGCCGACCTGGGACTGGCCTTCGACGGGGACGCCGACCGGTGCTTCGTGGTGGACGAACGGGGTGCGGCGGTCCCGGCGTCCTCGCTGATCGCCGTGGTGGCCGAACGTCTGCTGGCGGCGGAACCGGGGGCCACCGTCGTGCACGACCTGGTCACCTCGCGGTCGGTGCCGGAGGCGATCGAGGCGGCCGGCGGCCGGGCGGTGCGTTCCCGGGTGGGCCACTCCGCCGTCACGGCGCTGATGGCCGAGCACAACGCGGTCTTCGGCGGCGAGCATTCCGGGCACTACTACTTCCGGGACTTCTGGTCCGCCGCCACCGGCCTGCCGGTGGCGATGCACCTGCTGGCCGCGCTCTCCGCGACCGGTCAGCCGCTGTCGAAGCTGGTGGCGGAGCACAGCCGTCGGGTGAGCTCGGGCGAGGTCGGCCTGGAGGTCGCCGACCCGGCCGAGGCGGTGATCGCGGTCGCGCGTACCCTGGGCGACTCCGGCGCCAGGGTGGACCGGCTGGACGGTCTGACGGCGGAGTTCCCGGGCGGCTCCTGGTTCAACCTCCGGGCCTCCGGCACCGAGCCGGTGCTGTGGCTGAACGCGGAGGCGGCCGACGAGAAGACGCTGCGGTCGCTGACGGACCACGTGGTGCGGGCGGTCCGGGGGGCCGACCAGGACGGCTGAGCCGGCCGAACTGCGCCGGGCCCACTCCGAGGTCGGAGTGGGCAGAGCCAGCAGGCCGACCTCGGCGAGGGCGTTCTCGTAGGCACCCATCGCCTTCTGAGCGTTGCCCATCTCCTTCCAGAGGTCCCCGACGTGCCGCCACACCGTCGCGTGGTCCCGGCTGACCGGGACCTGGCTCAGCTGCCGCTCCACGGCCCGCAGGGTGGCCTCGGCGTCCCCCTGCTCCCCGTTCATGTACTGCGCGTGCGCGAGGATCACCCGGGCCTCGGCGGCCTCCCAGTGGGCGTCGTTGCGCAGCAGGCCCAGGGCGCGGCTGGCGTGCGCCAGCGCGTCCGCAGGCCGCCCGAGGCGTACCGCGAGCCGGGCGAGGCTGACCTCGTTCCGCGCCTGTTCCATCGCGCTGCCGACGTCCAGCAGAGCCTCCTGCGACTCCTCCAGCAGCTCCTTGGTCCGGTCCAGGTCGGCGTCGGGCATGCTGAGCAGGAGGTAGCCGTACGAGCCCTTCAGCAGGGCCTGGTGGCGCACGTTGTCGCTCTCGGCCATCATCGCCAGCGCGCGTTCGGTGAGGGTGAGGGCCTCCCTGATCCGGCCCTGGGAGGTCGCGACCACGGCCGCGTTCCAGTAGACCGATCCCCGGGCGATCCGCGAACCGGTCTGTTCGGCGGCCGGGATGAGCCGGCTGGCGATCAGTTTGGCCTGGGTGAGGTCGCCCCGGCTCCGGTAACAGCTGATCAGGGTGGCGCCGAGCTGGATGTGGTCGTCGGTAACGCTCAGGCCGAGCCCGTCCAGCGTCCGCATGGCGCGTTCGCCGATCTCCACGCTCAGCATCTGGTCGCCGGAGTCCCGGTAGCAGCGGCACAGCGCCACTGCCAGTTGGGTCCACTCCGCCGAGCCCGGCACCACGTCGGAGCTCTCGAACAGGGACGTCAGTAGTTGGATGGCGGCTTCGAGCTGGCCCAGCTTCTCGAAGGCCATGGCCTGGCCGAGCCGGGCCCGGTGGATCATCTCCTCGCTGAGGAACGGCGCGGCGGCGAGCGCCTCGCTGTACGACTGCAGCGCCTCGCCGTTGGCACCGTTCCGCATCGCCATGTCACCGAAGGCGATCTTGAGTTCCAGCTCGTGGACCCGCGCGTCGTCACGCCCTGTGCGCAGGTACTCGACGGAGCAGCCCACCCGTTCGGCCAGTGCCTTCAGCACGGCATCGGAGGGCGCCCTCTTCCCGGTCTCGATCAGGGACACGTAGCTGACCGAGATGTCGGCGGAGGCAAGGTCCTGTTGGTTCAGCCCCTTCTTCTGGCGCAGCTCACGGAGTCTCTGCCCGATCCCACCAGTACTGCTCTGCGGTTGCTCCATGTCTCTCCGGTCAACGGTTCCGTTTGACTACCTGTTTTACAGGAAGTGCCCCGGTTGGCCAAGGTGTCGTCGCGTGAGTCTTACGACATCCCCACTTGACGATTGACAGAGTCAGTCAATTTCGATTGACTCTCACTGTCAACCACCCCCGCCTCCTGGAGAAGACATCACCATGCCCAAGTCCCTGGTCCTCCTCTTCGCCGGTGCAGTCCTGGCTCTGAGCGCCATGTTGGTCACCTCGTTCTCCGTCTCGGCGGCCTCGGGGGGCAACGGCGTCGAGAACGTCGTCGTCTCTCCGTCGCCGACCGTCACCCCGGGTCCGCCCGAGTGCTGCTGAGCCCCCCTAACCGCTGGAGAGGAATCAGATGCGCGTCGACCTTGTGACCAGGGAGTACCCGCCGGACGTCTACGGCGGGGCCGGCGTCCACGCGGCCGAGTTGACCCGGGCCCTGCGCCGACTGATCGATGTCCGGGTGCGTTGCTTCGGCGAGCAGCGCACGGAGGCCGGTACGAAGGCGTACCCGCTCCCGCCGGACCTGGCCGAGGGCAACGCCGCCCTGGGGTTCCTCGGCGCCGGGCTGCGGATCGCGGACGACTGCGCCGGCACCGACCTGGTGCACAGTCACACCTGGTACGCCAACACCGCCGGGCACGTGGCCGGACGGCTGCACGGCGTCCCGCACGTGATGACCATGCACAGCCTGGAGCCGCTCCGCCCCTGGAAGGCGGAGCAGCTCGGCGGCGGGTACGCCCTCTCCAGCTGGATGGAGCGGTCCGCCGCCTCGGCCGCCGACGCGCTGATCGCGGTGTCGGGTGCGATGCGCGACGACATCCTCGAGGTCTACCCCGAGATCCCGCCGGAGCGGGTGCACGTGATCCACAACGGCATCGACACCGGGGCCTACCGGCCCGACCACGGCACGGCGGCGCTCGAGCGCTTCGGCATCGACCCGAACCGCCCGATCGTCCTCTTCGTCGGCCGGGTGACCCGTCAGAAGGGGCTGTCGCACCTGCTCCGGGCGGCCTTCGACCTCCGCCCCGAGGCGCAGCTGGTGCTCTGCTGCGGCCGGCCGGACACCCCGGAGATCGCCGCCGAGGTGGCCGGTCTGGTGGAGGAGCTGAGCCGGAGCCGCAGCGGCGTGTTCCGGATCGACGGGATGCTGGACGCGGTGAGTGTGCGTCAGCTGCTCACCCGGGCCACGGTGTTCGTCTGCCCGTCGCTGTACGAGCCGATGGGCATCGTGAACCTGGAGGCGATGGCCTGCGGCACCGCCGTGGTGGCGACCGAGGTCGGCGGTATCCCCGAGGTCGTGGAGCACGGGCGGACCGGTCTTCTGGTCGGTTACGAGCAGCGCCCCGACGGCACCGGCGAGCCGGTGGACCCGGAGCAGCTGGCCATCGAGCTCGCGCTCGCGGTCAACATGCTGCTCGACGATCCGGAGCTGGCGGCGAAGTACGGCCGGGCCGGCCGGGAGCTGGCCGAGCAGGAGTTCTCCTGGGACCAGGCGGCGCGACGCACGGTCGACGTCTACCGGTCGCTGGCCCGGACCCCCTGAGACCCCCGTGGGTGGCCCGGCGGCGCCGGCCGCGGGCCACCCCCCGTAGCGCCTGCGGCCATCACCCCCGTAGCGCCACCGGCCACCCACGGGATCACCGCACCGCCACCGGCTGCCGACGCCCACTCCGCTCGGACCGGTCGAGCAGGGCCAGGGCGGGGCCGGCCAGCAGCGTGCTGAGCAGCGCCGCCGACAGCAGGCACTCGAACAGCTCGTGCCCGATGATCCCCGCCTGGTGTCCGGCAGCGAGCACCACGATCTCGGTCAGCCCCTTGGTGTTCATCAGGACGCCCAGCCGCAGGCAGTCGTGCCGTCCGAAGCCGTACCACCGACCGGCCAGGGCGCACACCAGCAGCTTCGACGTCGTCATCACGGCCAGTACGACCAGCAGCCGGCCGAGGAAGCCCGGCGCGGTGACGCTCGCGCCCAGGTCCACCTGCTGGCCGGTGCCGAGGAAGAAGCAGGGCAGCAGGGCCGCGGCCACCACGGCGAGCCCGGCGCCGCCCTGGGCCGCCGACGGCCGGCCCGGCTGCGGTCCGGCCGCGGGCAGCAGCAGGCCCAGCAC
>NZ_JBFUMY010000163.1:0-3446 GCF_054049135.1 Kitasatospora sp. P5_F3
GGGGGGGGGTGGGCGCCGCCGCCGACTGCGCCTCGACCAGCACCGAGATGACCAGGCCGTCGTAGTTGGTGGCCGTCCTGGCCAACTGGCCGTGGCCGTCCCGCAGGGCCAGGCAGAGCCCGCAGAGGTGCGCGAGCCAGGCGGCGCGCAGCGGTTCGGGCAGGCTGTGCCGACACGGTCTGATGATCCCGAACATTCCCGTTCCCCCTGTGATCGTGGTCCGGGAGCATGGTACGGGTGGGCTCAGCCCGTCAGATAGCCGCCCGGCTCGGCGGTGAAGAGCGGGCCGTCGGGTCCGATGATCTGCCAGGGGTGCTCGGCGGTGTCCGGCGGCACGACGAGCCGGCGTCCGCTGTCGAAGGCCAGCTCGAGACCGCCCGCCGGGCTGACCACGGCGCCGGTCAGACGGCTGCCGGTCAGCACGGCCAGGCCGCGGCTCACACCGGTGCCGAGCTGGGGGTAGAAGTGCTCGACGCCCCCGACGGCCAGCAGCCGGAAGTCACTGTCGACCAGGACGGTGACCGACCCGCTCAGTTCCAGCCGTAGGCCGGTGCCGGCCCGGACCTGCTGGACCTGACGGCCCGCCAGTAGCTCGGCGATCGACTCGGTCATCCGGTGCCTCCTGGAGCTAGGAGCGCTCCTCTGGAGCTAGGTGCGCTCCTCCATTCTGGTCCGCTGACCTGCCCGCGTCACGTACCCCGGCCGGTCGGGGCAGGTTGCCGCCACCGGTTCAGCGGCCGGAGATCCGGTCGGCCAGGCGGGCGATCGGGGAGGTGGTGGCGCGACCGGCCGCCTCCTGGCGGTCGGCGGCGTGATAGGCGGCGTACAGGCTGTGCACCCCGAGCCAGCGCAGCGGTTCCACCTCCCAGCGGCGGACCGTGTGCCCCACCCAGGGGAGCGCGGTGAGCTCGGTGCGGTCGCCGAGCACCAGGTCGCGGAGGGTACGGCCGGCCAGGTTGGTGGTGGTCACGCCGCTGCCCACGTAGCCGCCGGCCCAGCCCAGGCCCGTGGCGCGGTCCAGCTCGACGGTGGCGCACCAGTCCCGGGGCACGCCCAGCACCCCGGCCCAGGCCTGGTCGATCCGGGCCTCGGCGGCGCCGGGGAAGAACCGGTGCAGGATGTCCCGGAGCTGGTCCACCGTCCGCTGCTGGGTGGAGCCGTCGGTGTCGGTGCGGGAGCCGTAGCGGTACGGCACGCCGCGCCCGCCGAGCGCGATCCGGCCGTCGGCGGTGCGCTGCGCGTACATGTAGGCGTGCGCGAAGTCGCCCAGCACCTCGTGGCCCTGCCAGCCGGTCGCCGCCCAGAACGACTCCGGCAGCGGCTCGGTGACGATCATCGCGGAGTTCATCGGCAGCCAGGTCCGCCGCTCGCCGCGCAGCCCGGCCGTGAACCCCTCGGTGGCGCGCAGCACGTAGTCGGCCGTGACCGTCCCGGCGGCCGTCTCCGCCCGGGCCCGGCGGCCGGGCCCGGCCGGGTGGATCGCCGTCACCTCGGTGTTCTCGTGGATCACCACGCCGAGCTCCTGCACCACCCGGGCCAGCCCCTGGGCCAGCTTCGCGGGCTGGATCCGGGCGCCGTGCGGCGTCCAGGTGCCGCCGAGCACGCCGTCCACCCGGACCCTGGCGGTCGCCTCGGCGGCCGAGAGTACGGCCAACTCGCTCTCGCCGAAGGCGTGTTCCTCGGCCGCGAAGGCCCGCATCCGAGTCAGCTGGGCGGGGGTTCTGGCCACCTCCAGTACGCCGCCCCGGGCAATGTCGGCGTCGATGCCCTCGGCGGCGGCGGTGTCCACCACCTCGCGTACCGAGTCGTCCATCGCCCGCTGCATCGCCTGCGCCGGCGCGGTGCCGTACCGACGGGCGAATGCGCCGCGACCGGCGAAGCCGTTGTACAGCCAGCCGCCGTTGCGGCCCGACGCCCCGTAGCCGCAGACCCGTTGCTCGAGCACCGTCACCCGCAGGCCGGGGTCGGCCTTCTTCAGGTAGTAGGCCGTCCACAGCCCGGTGTAGCCGCCGCCCACGATGCAGACGTCGACGTCCGTGCCGCCCGGCAGCCCGGGGCGGGGTGCGGGCAGTCCGATCGACGAATACCAGAACGACACACCGCCGTTGACGACGGGACTGCTGCCGTTGGAGCCCACGGGGACCTGCCTTCACTCGGTGACCTGCCCGGGAGGCTATCGCCCGACGTAAGGCCGGGACCACGGACAGAGTGCCACGCACCTCCGGCCAGGTCCGGCACTGTGTCAGGCGGGGTGGGCGGGTCGGCTACGGGCTCGGAACCCAGCCTTGGAGAGTGGGGAACACCTGCGCGGCGATCCGGAACAGCGCGGCGTCGTCGGGAGTACCGCGATCCTGGCGCCAGATGGTGATCTCGAAGGACCCGCCGTTGATGTCGGGGCTCTTCGCGACCACCAGGTGCCGGGCGATGCCACCCGTGCCGGTGGTGGTGTTCGCGCCGCTGAAGTTGAGCGCCAGGGTGTGATCGGAGTAGGTGGCCGCGGGGTGGCCGAGCAGCGAGGTCGGCTGGGGCAGCAGGCTCGCGAAGGCGGTGGCGGTCCTGACCGAGAGCAGGTGGTTGTCGGTGATCTCCACATGGGTGGTCCCGAGCTGCACCTGCGCCGAGGCGTCGTACTCCACCGTCCCGTCCGCGAAGGTCATCGGGCCGCCGCCGGACTGCGCGATCGACACGGGAGTGCCCGGCGTGCCGAGCAGCGTCGGCAGATCGGGGCGGTTCAGCGCGGCGCAGAGGGCGGGGTACTCGGGTGCGTCGGTGGCCTTGGGCGGGTAGCACTTGGCGGGCTCGGCGTCGGCCGTCGTCGGACGGAACAGGCCCGCCGCCCACATGCCCCCGAGGACGGCGGTGGCCAGCGCCAGGGCGGTGGCGGTCTGGAGGACGGCACTCCTGGCGCCCTTGCCGGACGTGTGGCCGGACGTGTGGCCGGGCGGTGCGGCGGCGACCGGCGCCGACGGTGTGTCAGTTGTCATGAAGATCCCCCTGGGTCGGTTCAGCGCAAAGGCGCGGTGACCTCGGGCGAAGGTATCAGCGGCCGTTCTGGAGCCGCAGGTGGGTTCAGGTGCACCAGAAGATGAAGCGGTTGCAGGTGGGGGAGGGCGAGGGCTGGGGCTGGGGTGTCGTCGGGTGGGCCGGGCTGGGGGCGGCCGRGGACGGGGCGGGGGACGGAGCCGGGGCCGCTGGGGTGGTGACAGTGCTGGAGGCGGGGGGAGCGGAGGAGGCGGGGGCGATGGACTGGCTGGCGCTCGGCCGGGCGCTGCTCGGCCGGGCGGTGGCCGAGGGGGAGGGCTTGATGCTGGGTGCCGCCGTCGGGGGAGCGGTGCTGGGCGTGGCGGCAGCGGAGGTCGGCCGGTCCTGACGGGGTGTGGGCTCGACCGAGGACGGGCCGGGCAGCAGCGCGAGCACCCCGGCGCCGCCGACGGCCAGGGCGAGGG
>NZ_JBFUMY010000164.1:0-3411 GCF_054049135.1 Kitasatospora sp. P5_F3
GTGGTGGCCAGGTCCGCGTTCGGCGGTGCGACGTAGGTGAACTGGTCGGCGGCGGTGAGGGTGCTGGTGCCGCCGGGGGTCGTGACCTGGACGTCGACGGTGCCGGCGGCGTGCGCGGGGGCGGTGGCGGTGCAGGAGGTCGCCGTACAGCTCACGCCGATGGCGGGGGTGCCGCCGAAGGTGATCGTGGTGGCGCCGTTCAGGTCGGTGCCGGTGATGGTGGCGGCGGTGCCGCCCGCGGTCGGGCCGCTGTTCGGTGCGACGGCGGTGACCTCGGGGGCGGGGACGGTGAGCAGGGAGAGTTGCCGGGCGCCGGTGACGCCGGTGGCCGCCGTGGTCACCGTGTTGGTGGCAATGTCGACGGCGTAGACGATCCCGGGGGCCGTGCCGCTCGGATTGACCTGGTCGACGACGTAGGCGGTGGTGCCGGTGGAGTTGACCTGGACGTCGGAGGGGCTGCCGAGACCGGCGAGGAACGTGGTGACGGTGTCGGTGGCGGTGTCGATGACCGAGACGCCGTGGGTGGAGGCGCTGGTCGCGTACAGCGTGGTCCCGTCCGGGGTGATGGCCAGGCTGACCGGGACCGAGGCGGCGATGGTGTCCGTGATGGTGTTGGTGACGGTGTCGACCTTGGCGACGGCGCCGCCACCACCGAGGGCGACGTACGCGGCGGTGCCGGTGGGGTTGACGACGAGATCGTACGGGCTGGCCGGCAACGGCACGGTCGCGGTCACCGAGGCCGTGGCCGTGTCGATCACGGCCAGGGTGGCCGGTGCGAACGTGGTGACGTAGGCGGTGGTTCCGGCCGGGTTGACGGCGACGCCCTGGAGGTTGCCGGGGACCGGGACGCTGGCGAACACCGTGTTGGTGGCGGTGTCGATGAACGTCACGTTGTGGCCGCTGGTGTCGGCGACGTACACGGCGCTGCCGGCGCTGTTCACGGTGATCGCGGTGGGGATCCCGGCGAGCGGGATCGTCGCGGTGACCGTGTCGGTGGCGGTGTCGAGGACCGCGACGGTGTTCGCGTACGCGGTTGCCGCGTACGCGGTGGTCCCGGCCGGGTTGACGGCCACGTCCTGGGTGTACCCGCTGACCGGGATCGACGCGGTGGTCGCGCCGGTGGTGGTGTCGACGACCGAGACGGCCATGCCGACGAAGTTGGTGACGTAGGCGGTGGTGTGGCCGGGCTGGACGGCATGCGCGGCCGGCGCCGCCAGGGCCACCAGGCCCGTCGCGGCGAGCAGGGAGGCGGCGGCTGCGGAGACTCTGCGCCGCAGGCGGTGGGTACGCGGCGGGTGTAACAGGGCGGTCGAAGACATCGAGGACGTTCCCCCTTCGGTCCCGCAGCCGACGGCAGGAACCGGAAGCCCCTGGGAACCGCTGGTGCGGACGCTCACGACCCCCGACAGCCGTGGCGTCCAAGATCGCCGAGGGCCGCCGGATATCAGGGCCACCCTCGCGGCACAACACCAACTCTGCGGTCAGAACTGGAAGGCATGACCTGAAATCCTCCGACAACGTCTGAATCTCCGGGCGCCGGTGTTCGGGGACGAAGACGTTCGGGCTGGGGAATTCGGGCTCTTCAACACTTTCCGTGAACGGGTGCGTCGTCATGCGAGGAGGATGCGGCAGCACAACCGGCGGCCATGGCTGAGTAATCAGCAGGCCGACATCAACATCGAACTGGAAGGAAGWGGCCGCGATGCCATCGCGCCGCAGATATGACAGCACTGCGGCTTGCTCGTCTCGAGGTCGAAGCGTCGCAGGAACGTCTGCCACCGCAGGTCGACGCCGACGCCGGTCATGCCGGTGGCGGAGGACCACAGCCAGACCGGCAGGGATCGCCGCCGCCGGGCAGGCGGTCGACCTCCAGGCGGATCAACGTCCCCTCGATGATGGGCAGTTCGCCGTCGCGGTCGGTGACCTGGGTCGTGGCCGCGTCCGGCTCGCCCCATGTCTCCGGTCTGGCCAGGCGGAACTCCTTGCCGTGCTTCGGATATCGCCCGCCCCGGGGATAGGCCTCGGCGTACTCCTTGAGTAAGGGTGCCGGCCGTCGCATGACGCCGTCCGAACGCAGACGTCCCAGGACCTCGACGGGCAGCCCGTCGAGCAGGTAGGCCGTGCCAGCGGTGCGCACGCCTGCCCTCGGATGCGCCAGCGGCGTTCCCCGGCCTGGAAGGTGTCGCTGCGTAGGGTGGATTGCAGAGCCAGGTGAACAGGCTCGGCCCTGGACGTGGGAAGGGCTGGCACGTGGACGTTGCGAACAGTGGGGAGCCGGATCCGGCGGCGACTGCGGCCAGGCCGTCGGGTGCGCGCGGGTGGCTGCACATTCTCGGCGCGGTGGTGGTGGCGGTCGTGCTGCCCGCCGCGGTCGCCGGGATGGTTGCCGGGCAGCTGGGTGCCCAGGCCGTGTTCCTCGGAGTGCTCCTGGGCGTCACCGGTGCGAAAATCGGCGGCACGCATCGCATGCTGTATCTCGCCCCCGTGACAGGGGCCGCGGCCGGTCTGGCGCTCTCACCGCCTACGACTAGTGGTGGGCGGTACTTCTCGCGGTGAGCGGCGCCATCACGGGAGCGGGGGTCGGCTTCGGCTGGCTCGCGCCGCTGCTGATGGCCGCCGCCGCGGCCACGTTCGCCATCCCGGCGTCGTCGGGGACCGACGCGCTGATCTCCGGGATCATGACCACCCTGGGCGTCGGCTACGGCATCGTGATCGCCCGCCGCTTCGGCGCCGCCCCCGTCGTCGCCGGGGACCGACGCTCCGCGGCGCTCGCGGCCGCCGTCGCGGCCATCTTCGCCGTCGCTCTCGGCGCCGCGGCCGCACTGTTCGCGGCCGGTGCGGGCGACCGCACCGCGACGTACTGCCTGTACCTGCACCACATCCGCATGGGCGAGCTCCGCGAGGCCGAGTACTGGTTCCAGCAGGCGGCCCGGCTGGAGGACGACGGCCACACCGTCGCTATCCCGCCGTCGCTGCCCACGGTGCCCGGGTACTTCGCCATCACCGACGTGTGCCAGTACGTGCCTGACCTCCCCGTCCCCGACCGGGGCCTGCGTGACGTCCTCGACCACCGCCAACAGGTCAGCGACGACATGGTCGGCTCGTTCAGCCTGCCGCCGGAGGATATCGCCGAGCACCTCCACGCCCTCACCTCCGGCTGACCCCGCCACATCTGCCGGGCCGGGCCCCGGCCCCGGCCCGGCCCCGCTCCACCGGAAGGACCCTCCGCCATGACCGGCACGCCCGACCCCGGAATGCTCCGTCGCCGTCTTCACCACCGGCTACACGGCCACGATCGCCGTCCTGGCTCTGACCACCGTCACCGCCCGCTCCCGCGACCGCCGCCACGAAGCCCGGCGCACCCTCGCCGTCCTCCTCGGCCGCAGGAACTGACACCCGCACCCCCGCAGG
>NZ_JBFUMY010000165.1:0-5069 GCF_054049135.1 Kitasatospora sp. P5_F3
CAGCGCTACCTGGGCGGGGCCGGCCTGCTGGCCCCGGTCCGGGTCAACGAGCTGGACCAGCTCGGCATGATCTGGGACAAGCACGCCCGCTCCTGGGAGCGGGGCTACGCCCACGCCCGGGCCTGGGCCGAGACGTACGGGCACCTGGCGGTCCCGGCCGCCGAGAAGCTGGACGGGCACGCGGTCGGCGCGTGGGTCGGGCGCCAGCGCAAGAACACGAAGCTGTCGGCTGCTCAGGACGCCCAGCTGACCGCGCTGGATGCGGGGTGGCGGCTGGACCCGGACTGGAACCGCTCCTACCGGCGCCTGCTCGCCTACCTCGCCGCCGGCGGCACCCTGGACGGCCCCGCCAACCGCACCGGCGGCGACGCGGATCCGGCCTTCCGCCCGGGTGCGTGGCTGCGCAAGCAGGAGAAGGCCACCGCCGACGGGAAGCTGACGGTCCAGCAGATTGCCCTGCTGGAGGCGCTGTCCACCGTCCAGACCGAGCAGCAGGCGCAGGAGCAGCACCAGGGCGCGGTTACCTGGTCCGCCGACTGGACGTGTGACGCGTGCGGTGACGGGGGCGGTACCCAGTTTGAGGACGGCACCAGCGTGGACGCCGACCACGACTGCGACCGGGGCGACGGTTTCGAGATCGGCTGGGAGGGCCGGGCCGAGTGTTCCGCCTGTGGCTGGTCGACGGGGACCGACTTCACCGACGGGGAGTACATCGAGGCGAACCACCACTGCGCCGCCGACCAGTAGCAGCACGGCCGCGCACGGGGCAGCCCGCGAACTGGTCGGGAGGCCGCCCGTGTGCTTGGTGCGTGTACTGCGCCGGGAGTAGGCGCGCCCACTGCCGCGGGCTGACGACAGGGGGTGGGGGCCGCCGTTAGCCTTCCGGCATGACCGACGTACGCCCGCCCTGGCAGCCTCCGTGGGTCCGGGCCGCCAAGGCGGGCTGGCCGGTGGCCTCCTCCGTGCTGGTGGCGGCGGTCCAGGTGGTCGGCACCACCTTCGCCGCCCGCAAGCAGCACGGGCCGGTCGCCGTGGACGCCTTCGCCTACCTGCTGCTGCTGCTCGGCCCCGCCCTGCTGGTGCTGCGGAAGAGGTGCCCCGTGGCGGTGATGGCCGGCACCACCGCCGTCACCTTGGCCTATCTGCTCTCCGGGTACCCGTACGGGCCGGTGTTCCTGAGCATGGTGGTGGCATTCGTGGGTGCCGTGCAGCTCGGTCGGCGCCGGGTCGCCTGGGCATGCGCGGGCGTGTTCTACGCCGGCCATCTACTGCTTGCCTACGTGCTGCCGGACGACTGGCTGCGCACCTCGGCCGGGCGGGTCGGCGGCTGGCAGGAGCTGGGCGTCATCGCGTGGCTGCTGCTGGTCTTCGCGGGCGCCGAGATTCTGCGTTTCCGGCGGCAGCAGATCGAGGCCGTTCGGGCCGCCGAGGCGCAGGCGCAGCGCCGCCGGCTGGACGAGGAACGGCTGCGGATGGCCCGCGAGCTGCACGACATCCTGGCCCACAGCATCTCGCTGATCCACGTCCAGGCCGGGGTGGCGCTGGAGCTGATGGACACCCGGCCCGAGCAGGTCCGCAGCGCGCTGACCACCATCAAGGCGGCCAGCAAGGAGGCGCTTGGCGAGGTCCGCCAGGTGCTCGGCACCCTGCGTAGCCCGGGCGCCGCCGCCCCGCGCACCCCGGCACCGGGTATGGACCGCCTGGACGAGCTGGTCGCCCAGGCCGGGCACGTCGGTCTCACCGTCACCGTCCGGGTCGAGGGCGCGCCCCGGGACGTCCCCGCGGCGCTCGGGCTGGCCGCGTTCCGGATCGTCCAGGAGGCTCTGACCAACGTGATCCGGCACTCGGCGGCCCGGACGACGACCGTGCTGCTGGGCTGGGAGGACGCCGGGCTCACCGTCCTGGTGGAGGACCCGGGCCCGGCGGGCGGGGGCGAGGCGGGCGGTTCGGGCACCGGGCTGATCGGCATGCGCGAGCGGGTGGCCGCGTTCGGCGGCACGCTCGAGGCGGGATCGCGCGACGGCGGCGGCTTCCAGGTGAGAGCCTGGCTGCCGACGGAGGGGTGACGCATGATCAGGGTGCTGCTGGCGGACGACCAGATGCTGGTGCGCGCGGGATTCCGGGCGCTGCTGGACGCGCAGCCGGACATCGAGGTCGTCGGCGAGGCGGACGACGGGGAGCAGGCCGTCCGGTTGGCGGCCGAAGTGCGGCCCGACGTCGTTCTGATGGACATCCGGATGCCCCGGCTGGACGGCCTGGAGGCCACCCGCCGGATCGGCGAGGACCGGGCGCTGGAGGGTGTCCGGGTGGTGGTACTGACCACCTTCGAGCTGGACGAGTACGTCTTCGAGGCGCTGCGCGCCGGCGCCGCCGGCTTCCTCGTGAAGGACACCGAGCCCGGCGACCTGCTGCGCGCCGTCCGCGTCGCGGCGGCAGGCGACGCGCTGCTCTCTCCGGGTGTGACCCGCCGGCTTATCGGCGAGTTCGCCGTCCGCTCCAAGGAGCCGCGCACGGCGGATCTGGACGTGCTCACCGAGCGCGAGCGCGAGGTGGTCGCCCTGGTCGGCCTCGGCCTCTCCAACGAGGACATCGCCCGCCGCCTTGTGGTCAGCCCGCTCACCGCCAAGACCCATGTAAGCCGCGCCATGGTCAAACTAGGTGCCCGCGACCGGGCCCAACTCGTCGTCCTCGCCTATGAGTCCGGCCTGGTCCGCCCCGGCTGGCTCGGCTAGGGCGACGGCTGACGGCCTACTCCCCGGGGAGTACCGGCACAGCCGCTGCACGTACGACGCGGTGGGGGTGGGTGCGGCGGGAGGCTCGGAGCGTCCTGAGAGACGAGCCTTCCGACCGAGGAGATGGACCCATGTACACCCTGCTCGCCCACGCCGACGGCGCCTGGCCCGGGCCGTGGATCCTGCTGATCCCGCTGTTCTGGCTGGCCGTGGTCTTCCTGGTCGTCCTCGTGCTGCGCCGGACGCTCTGGCGCCGGGGCTGCGGCGGCGACCACCCGCTCGCCACCCTCGGCCGCCGGTACGCCAACGGCGAGATCGACGCCGAGGAGTACCGCGCCCGGCGCGCCGTGCTGACCGAGGGCCGGGCGGGCGGTGGTCCGAAGTGAGCACCGAAGTGAGCACCGGGGTGCGGCCGCAGGCCGCCGCGCGGGTCGGCGGGTCGGGCAAGTCCACGCTGATGCACTGCGCGGCCGGGCTGGACACGCTCACCGCCGGCAGCGCGTACATCGGCGACACCGAACTCGGTACGCTGAACGACCGCCGGCTGACGGTCCTGCGGCGCGAGCGGATCGGCTTCGTGTTCCAGGGTTTCAACCTGGTCCCGACGCTGACGGTCCGGGAGAACATCACCCTGCCGCTCGACCTGGCCGGCGCCGAGCCCGACCGGGAGTGGGTGGACGCGCTGATCGACGTGATCGGCCTCGGCGACCGGCTGAGCCACCGGCCGAGCGAGCTCTCCGGCGGCCAGCAGCAGCGCGTCGCCGTAGCCCGGGCGCTGGCCGGACGGCCGCAGGTGGTCTTCGCGGACGAGCCCACAGGCAACCTGGACTCCCGCAGCGGCGCCGAGGTGCTTGGCCTGCTGCGGCAGGCCGTGGACGTGATGGGGCAGGCGGTTGTGATGGTCAGCCACGACCCGACCGCCGCCGGGCACGCCGACGAGGTCCTCTTCCTTGCCGACGGCCGCCTGGTCGACTCGATGAGCGAGCCGACCGCAGACCGGGTGCTCGACCGGATGAAGGCCTTCGAGCGGACCTCCGCCGGGGGTGGCGTCCGATGAACGCTGCTCTGCGGATCAGCCTGCGCTCGCTGCGGGCGCACCGGCGCCGGCTGGCCGGGACGTTCCTGTCGATCCTGCTCGGCGTCAGTTTCCTGGTCGGCACGATGGTGCTCGGCGACACCCTGAAGGCCAACTTCAACACCCTGTTCGCCGATGCCAACGCCGGTACCGACGCGGTGGTCCGCAGCGCCGACGTCCTGGACGCGCCCTATGTGGCCGGCGGCGTCCGGGCACCGGTGGCAGCCTCGCTCGCCGACCGGCTGAGCACCGTGCCCGCAGTGGCGGCCGCCGAGCCGACCGTCCAGGGCGCCGGCCAGCTGATCGGGAAGAACGGCCAGCCGATCGGCGGCCAAGGGCCGCCCACCCTCGCCGGGAACTGGCTGCAGGACGGCACGCTCAACCCGTACCGCCTGGCGGAGGGCCGGGCGCCCGCCGCGCCCGGCGAGGCCGTGATCAACCGGGGCGCGGCCAAGGCCGGCGACCTGAAGGTCGGCGACACCACCGTGCTGCGCACACCCGATCCGGTCCGGATCACCGTCGTCGGCATCGCGACCTTCGGCGCCGACGCCGACGGGATGGGCCCGAGCACCTTCACCGGACTCACTCGCGCCGATGCCGGGCGCTACCTGCTGCCGCAGGCGGAAGGGCAGGCGAGTGCCGTCCGGGTCCGCGCGGCCGACGGGGTGAGCCAGCGTCAGCTGGTCGACCAGTTGCGCCCGGTGCTGCCGGCGGGTGTCGAGGCGGTCACCGGGGAGGCGGCGACGGCCGAGTCCACGGCCGACGTGTCGGGCCGGTTCCTGTCGATGTTCACCACGCTGCTGCTGGTCTTCGCCGGTATCGCGCTGCTGGTGGCGACGTTCACCATCCACAACACCTTCGCCATCGTGGTCGCCCAGCGCACCCGCGAGAACGCGCTGCTGCGGGCGCTCGGCGCGAGCCGCCGGCAGGTGCTCGGGGCCACCCTCGGCGAGGCGCTGGCCGTCGGCCTACTCGCCTCGGCGGCCGGGCTTCTCGGCGGGATCGGCGTCGCGGCCGGGCTCAAGGCGCTGTTCTCGGCGCTCGGGTTCTCGCTGCCCGCAGGCGGGATGGTGATCGGTGCCGTCGCGATCGCGCTGCCGCTCGCGGTGGGCGTCCTGGTCACGCTCGGCTCGGCCCTTCTTCCCGCCGTCCGGGCCGGGCGGACGGCTCCGCTGGCCGCGTTGCGCGAGACCGCCGTGGACACGGCGGCGAGCGGGCGGGCCCGTCCCGCGCGGGTGGCGCTCGGCGCCGCCCTGCTGGGC
>NZ_JBFUMY010000166.1:0-3162 GCF_054049135.1 Kitasatospora sp. P5_F3
CACCGACGTCGGCGCCGACGTGGTCACCCAACTCGCCCTCACCGGCGAGGTGGACGGCTCCGGCCTGGGCGGCTCCGCCCTCAGCGGCGCGGGCAGCCCCGCCATCATGCACGGCGCCTCCGCCCTCAAGGGCAAGTTCAACTCCTCCGACATCCCGGACGCCTCCGACTTCGCGGGCGGCTCCGACTCTCCGGGCTCCGGCAGCTCCAGCGGCTCGGGAGGTTCCAACTCGTCGGACGGTTCGGGTAGTTCCACCGGCTCGGGCTCGTCGGGCTCCAGTACCGGCTCCAACGGCTCGGCCAACCCCGGTCACGGTCCCGGTGGTGACGCCGACCCGGAAACCCGTATCCGTCGTCCCGATCCGGCCTCGAACGGGGCTGATCAGTCGAGCCACGGTGGTGATGCGGACCCGGAGACTCGCGTCCGTCGCCCTGACCCGACCTCGAACGGGGCGGACACCCCGCCCCGGTTCTCGGGCGGCGACGCCGACCCCGAGACCCGCGTCCGCACACCCGCCGGGGACTCGTCCGACCGCTCCGTCCCGCGCAGTGCCCCGGAGTGGAGCGACTCCGCGCCCACCTTCGCCACCAGCCGCAGCGCCGGGCACGACGTCACTCCGACCATCGACTCCAGCCCGTACCAAGGCCCGACCGCCGGCCACTCCGACACCTCCACCCCCCGCGGCACCATCGCCCCGTTCGAGGCTCCGACGGCCCGGACGCCGGATACCGCCCCCTCCCCGATCTGGGGCGACAGCACCAACTCCCGCTCCCCGGAGCCGACCTCGACTCCGGCTCCCGCGCCGGCGCCGGAGCACGGCCGTGACACCACGTCACACAGCGAGACGCCCGCACCGCGCGCCGAGACCCCGGCACCGCGCTCCGAGTCCCCCGCCCCCACGCCGCACCAGTCCGCCCCGACTCCGGTGCCGGAGCACGGCCGTGACACCACGTCACACAGCGAGACGCCCACACCACGCGCCGAAACCCCCGCACCCCGCTCCGAAGCCCCGACTCCCACGCCGCACCAGTCCGCCCCGACCCCGGACGCCCGGTCGGTCCCGCACGAGGGGCCCGGCACGCCGGTTTCGTCCGGGCCGTCGCCGGTGGGCGGTGCCCCAGTCATGTCCGGTGACACCCCGGGTGCGCCTCAGCTGGACGGCATCCGGCTGGCGAGTGGCCCCGCCTCCACGCGTGGACCGTCCCCCGAGGGCACCCCCGGTACCCCCGACGTGCTGTCGGCCGCGCCCGTCCGGGGAGCCGACAGCCCGCCCCCGGCAGCGACCAGCACCGGCGGCGGGACCGTCCCGCCGATGACGTCCGCCGGCCCGTTCAGTTCCGGCCCGGTCCACTCCGGCGGACGCGGCGGCGAATCCCACCAGGCACGGCCTGCGTCCCCTGGCCCGGCCGCAGGAAAGCCCGCACGCGGCCCCTCGCCCACATCCGACCCGGGCGCCGGCGGCCTGCGGCTGGGCCCGGCCCGCCCGAGTGCCGAGCACAACGGCACTCGCACGGAGACTGCCTCCGGTACCGGCGGCAAGCGCACCCCCGACGAAGCTGCCCTCACACCCGACACCCCCCGTCAGCGCGAAGACACCGCCCCCGCACCCGACACCCGGCCGCAGGCGCCCCGGCCGGCGACCGACGGACGCCCGCTGGGTGGAGACGGCGGCCTGGCAGAGCCCACCTCCCGCGACCACGAACGCATCGAACACGCGGTCCCGCGCAACGAGGACGGCACACCCCAGCGCCACCCCGATCCCAACGAGGGAGACTGGCACACCGCCATCAACGGCGACGGCCCCAGCACGCCCGGCCGCAACAACAACTGCGTCGACACGACCCTGGCCCTCCTCGACACCTTCCACGGCAACCCCACCCCGGCCGCCGCCCGCACCCCGGACCTGGACGCCAACGGCAACCCCTCCGACCTCGGCGAACGCGACGGCCGCGACCGCATCGAGCGGAACCTCGGCGCCCAGTTCTCCGACCTCGGCGACGGCCCCGCCGCCTTCCAGCGCCTGGAGGAAACCCTCCACCGGACCGGCCACGGTTCCGCCGCCGCCATCATCACCACCGACGCCGACGGCCGCTCCCACAGCTGGACCGCCGTCAACCACAACGGCACCATCACCTACGTCGACGGCCAGACCGGCAAACGCGACAGCCAGCCCCTCCACAACGGCGACACCGGTGTCTTCGCCATCCCTCTCACCCCCGACCGCGCCCCGGCAACTCCCGCCCCCCACGCCGACCCCGACCACAACCCCGCCAACGACCGCCGAGCACCCGAACGCCCCGGCGTGGAAACGCCCCCACCGCCGCCGGAGACTCCAGACGACGGCAAAGCCGCAGACGGCGACGTCCCGCCACCTCCTCACCAGGACGGGGAAGTCGACTTCCCGCCGGCCGGGCCCCGGGTGCCGGTGGCGGGCGACGGCCTCTGCCTGCTCAACTCGCTCGCCGTGAGCGCACCCGGCCTGGTGGGACCGCAGACGGCGAACCCCGGGGCCGCCGCCCGGCGGCTGCAGTCCGCGGTTGAGAACCACTTCAGCCAGCTGCCCCCGGAGCAGTGGCCGACCGAGGTCGTGGCCAACTACCGCAATCACCTGCTCCTCCCGACGAACCTGACCGCGGGCCAACTGCTCAACCACCTCCCGGCGGACGTCCGGGAGGGGTACGCGGGGCTGCCGCTCGCGGACCTGAGGCAGATCGTCGGCGATCACCTCTCCCAGAACGCACCGCCGCCGTCGGCGCGCGAGCGGGAGGCCCTGCTCCGGACCGTCCGGGACTGGAACAACCGCTGGTTGACCAGCGAAGGGGAGATGCTGCCGGCGGCGGCGGCCCATGCACTGGGCCTCCGTCTGCAGGTACTCGGCCACGACGGCGTTCCCCGGGCGCTCTTCGGACCCCCGGACGGGCAACCGGTGACGGTGTATCACCAGGGCAACCACTACGACGGCAGCGAACCGGTGACCACCGCGCCGCCGATCACCCAACCGCCTGCCGCCACTCCGGCTGCGCCGAAGAACCCCGCCCCGGCGAAGCCCGAGGCGAAGCCCGAGGCGAAGCCCGAGGCGAAGCCCGAGGCGAAGCCCGAGGCGAAGCCCGAGGCGAAGCCCGAGGCGAAGCCCGAGGCGAAGCCCGAGGCGAAGCCCGAGGC
>NZ_JBFUMY010000167.1:0-3138 GCF_054049135.1 Kitasatospora sp. P5_F3
ACGGCCTCTTTGCCCCGGACCCCAGGCAGCTATCGGGGGGACGGGGGAGGTGCGCCCCCGATCTGACGGCCTGTCAGCCCCCTTTCCGGCGCGCCGATCCACACCATCAAGCTTGACCAAAAACCCTTAGTGAGGTAATATTGGTCTTGTTGGGAGGGGATGGCACCCCCGAACAACAGACAGAGACCACGGCACAACCGAAGGGCGGACATGGGCCCGCGTTACATCGCGTACTTCACCGACCCGCTCTCCGGCAGCAGCGACTACGAGGCCGTCACGTCGATCCGCCAGGCCGCGGACCGACTGCGGACCCGGGCTCGCGATCCCTACAGCGGCTGCACTGGGCAGTCGTTCGCCGACCTCTACGCGATCACCGATGAGCAGATGCTCACCGAGGCGGAAGAGATGACCGGCGTGGGAGTGCCGTTCGGTAATGGTCCGGACCGCCGGATCATCCTGGGCCCGCGCGGCGGCGCCCGTATCGAACGCTAAGAGGAGTGCGACACCATGGCAGGCGAGACCAAGATCACCCTTATCGGCAACCTCGCGGAGACCCCCGCGCTCAAGTACACCGACGGTGGGGCGGCGGTGGCCAACTTCACCGTCATCGCGAACGAGAAGACCTACGACAGCTCCACCCGATCCTGGCGGGACGGCGACTCGATCTCCATGCCGTGCGTCGTCTGGCGTCAGTACGCCGAAAACGTCGCCGCGTCCCTGACGAAGGGCGCTCGCGTGATCGTCACCGGCACGCTCAAGCAGCGCTCGCATCAGCCCGCCGAGGGCCCCCGCCGCTACTACGCCGAGCTGCTGATCGACGAGGTCGGCCCGGCCCTGCGCTTCGCCACGGCCGAGGTCACCAAGGCCGGGAGTCGCCCCGCCCAGCAGGGCGCGGCATCCAGCCGGACCGCACCCGGTGCGTTCGACGCGACGTGGCCGCCCAACCAGGCCATCCCGCCCGCCCCGACCAACCCGCCCGCCGTCGGCTCTTGGCCGACCCCGGCCATGGCGGGATGATCACCGGCATCCCCGATCCGCCAACCCCCGCCGAGCGACGAGGAGTCCATCCGTGCCCGTACTTGCCCCCGAGCGGACCACCGACGACGTAGCCGACTCCGCGCTGGTCGCTGTCCGCGCCTTCGTCTCCACCGACCCCGCCACCTACCGGGGCGAGCCCGCCGACACGGAAGGCGTGTCCGTGATCATCCGCGACCTGATCACCGCCCTGCTCCACCTGGCCGACGCCAGTGGAGTTCCGGGGGACCGTGAAGAGCTCGCCCATATGGCCTACTACCGCTACCGCGAGGAAGCCGCCTACGAGCGACTCGCCGAACCCGACCCCGTGTGAGGTCGGCCCGTCCGTTCCCGGTGGCGGTGGGTGTCGCCGCCGGGGCGGCGGGGATGTGGTTGTGCCTTCGGCACGGCTGCTTTTTCTGGTCCGGGGGAGGTGCGCCCGCTGATCTGACGGCCTGTCAGCCCCCTTTCCGACGCGCCGATCCACGCCATTAAGTTTGACCAAAAACCCCTATGGAGGTAAACTGGTATCATCGGGTCGACGGGAGGCAATCCGAAGATCGACCCATGAATCCTGGAGGTCACCCCTGCTCCCGTCCGGATGGAACTTCCGCCCATGCGGCTGCATCGTCTTCGCCTCCGGCGTGGACTTCATCGGCAACGTCCGCCCCGAGGGTCGCTGTTCGGCTGCGCGGGAGATCGACGCCCGCCGCAGGGAGGTCATCGAACTGATCTCCTGCGGGGCGGCTCGCCCCGAGTGGCTGGCCCTCATGGAGCACTGGGGCGTCTCGCCCGAGGCGTGCCGGGCCCAGTTTCCGCCAACTTCCGTACGGCGAGAGGATATTGCCGCACGGATTGCACTCGGCTACCAGGTCGCCGACTAGCTGAATGCTTGACGCAAAACCCTTATTGAGCTAAACTTGAGTCATCTGGTCGGGGAGGGCAACCCCGGCCGACACCCACGAATGACCAACCCGTGCGAAGGGACCTCACACATGACCATCTCCCTGGCCAGGACCTCCACCCGTAACGCCAGCCTCCGCGAGATCGTGGGCATTCTCAAGGACCAGCACCCCCGCAAGACCGACGTTATCGCCCCGGTGCAGAGCATCCGCGCCGAGGGCGGCCGACTGATCATCGACGGTGCGGAGCACGAGATCACTCCGGACGGTGTCACCAGCAAGGCCGCCGAGTACAAGCTCACCGACGTGTGTGAGTCGGGTGTGGCGGAGAAGCTGGGCATCCCGGTGGGCTACCTGCGCAAGACTCGGCACGAAGCCCCGGAGCTGTGGGACGCGAACGTCAACGGGTGGCTCACCCACGAGAGCCGCGAGGCCAAGAGCTACATGATCCGCACGCTTCGGCCCGGTCAGGACGAGGACACCGGCACCGCCCGCGCGTTCCTGTCCAACGGATACCGGATCATCGACAATCTCGACATCCTGACCGCCGCGCTCACGGGCGTGTCCGACGCGGGCGTTCGGGTCAGGCTGGACAGCTGCGACCTCACGGACCGGAAAATGTACGTCCGGGTTGTCGCCGACGAGGTCCGCGCCTACGCCCCCGAGCTGCTGCGCAACTACCGCTCCCCGTTCACCGAGGCACGCGGCGCGGACAACCCGACCGTCTTCGCCGGATTCGAGATCAGCAACAGCGAGACCGGGTGCGGCGCGTTCACGATCGTGCCCCGGCTGGTTGTCCAGGTCTGCGACAACGGCATGACGATCACCAAGGACGCCATGAAGTCCGTGCACGTCGGAGGCCGACAGCAGGACGGGGTGATCCGGTGGAGCGACAACACCCAGGCCCGCACGCTCGATTTGGTCACCTCGCAGACCGCCGACGCCGTCCGCACGTTCCTTGACCACGACTACGTCAACCGGCAGTTGCGGGATATCCAGGAGAAGGCCGGGGCCCGGATCAAGGACCCGGAGAAGACGATCACCACCGTCAGCCAGCGGCTCCGGTTCACCGAGGAGCGCCGGGCCGACATCTTCGCCCACTTCATCCAGGGCGCGGACCTGTCCGCCGGTGGAGTCCTGCACGCCGTGACGTCCGTCGCCCAGACCCTCCCCGACGCCGATGAGGCCCACGAACTCGAATCGCTCGGCATCCGCGCCATGG
>NZ_JBFUMY010000168.1:0-3089 GCF_054049135.1 Kitasatospora sp. P5_F3
GTCCACTGGTGGATGGCGGCGCCGTCGGCTGTGGACCAGCTGGACACGTCGATCATCTTGCCCGAGTGGCGTGCCTTGAGCCGGTAGTAGCCGCTGCCGGAGTCCACGAACTGGAACTGCTGGTTGGTGGCGTTGGTGCGGGTCCACTGGACGACGTTGGCGCCGTCGGCGGTGGAGGAGTTGTAGACGTCGAGTGCCTTGCCGCTGTTGTGGTTCACCAGTACGTACCAGGCGGTGGTGTCCACCGTGGCGGCCGATGCCGGCGTCGTGGCCACTGTGAGCAACCCGCCCACGATAGCCAGGGCTGCTGCGGCGGCCGCCCCCGACTGCCATCGACGACGCCACCTCGCGGCGCGCGCTGACCAAACCGACATAGCGTCTTCCTTCCATACAGGGGATCGACGACATGAGACGGGCCGCACCGGCGCGGACGACAACTGCCCGGGAAGTGTCTTGTTAGCGTTAACATTTCTGAGGGCGAGCCGTGCAGGTAGCTAACCGGCGGCGCGGCCGAACGCGCCACGTGTGACCTGAGTGTCCCTCAGCATGTACAGGACCAGCCAGAGTTCTGTCTGAAAGAGGCCATCAAGAGGAAGCGGATGCTCTACATCGGGGTCAGTGCCGGCGACTGAACAGAAGACCACGACAGGACTGGACGCGAACAAGAGGACACCGGGACGCAGGCGGGGCCTGGCCGTCGACGCGCTGGGGCTGATCATCGGCGTCGTGGTCCTGGCCGCGTCGGCACACGAGAGCGCCGCCAGCACGGCCCCGGTCGACCAGGGCAAGGGCTTCGTCCCGCCGCATCCCAAGCGGTGGGTGGTCGAGCAGGTCAACGGCACGCTGATGCTGATCCGGCGCCTGGCCCGCGAGTACGACCACAGGCCCGACAACACCGAAACCGAAGCACGCCTCGCGGACCTGGTCGCCACCTGGAAGGTCATCGCCGAACTCGCGTCGACTGGGAACGTACTTGACCAAACACATGGGGTACCCCCCGATAACGGTTTCGGCTGGGCTCTTGCAGTTGCGCCGGTTGCTTCTCATACTTCCCGAGCCCGCAGTCAACACGAGTTGCCAATTCGTGTTGGGGCAGCTTTCCTCATGACCGCGCTCCGGGAGTTCCACCATGGCAACACGGCAGGACGTGGCACTACTCGCGGGCACCTCGCCCTCGGTCGTCAGCTACGTGCTCAACAACGGGCCCAGGACCGTCGCCCCTGCGACCCGGGAGCGGGTCCTGGCCGCCGTGCGGGAGCTCGGCTACCGGCCCAACGCGGTGGCCCGCTCGCTGCGCCTCAGTCACACCATGACCCTGGGACTGGTCGTCCCGGATGCGGCCAACCCATTCTTCGCGGAGCTCGCCCGGGCCCTGGAGGACCACGCCTGGGCGGCCGGCTACACCCTGCTGGTCGGCAACACGGTGGACGACCCCGACCGCGAGGCCGGGTACATCCGGACCTTCCTGGACCGTCAGGTCGACGGTCTGGTGCTGATCCCCGCTCAAGGGGATCAGCCCTGGCGGACCGAGCTGGCCCGCAGCGGCGTCCCGAGCCTGGTCTTCGACCGGGCCCTGGACGGGGCCGGCATCTCGCAGGTGCTGGTCGACAACGCGCTCGGCGCCCAGCACGCCACCGAGCACCTGCTGGCGCACGGCCGCCGCCGGGTCGGCTGCATCGCAGGCCCGCTCGGCATCCACCCCACCGTCGACCGGGTCGTCGGCTGGCGGCGGGCGCTGGAGCAGGCCGGATTCAAGGCCGGCTCCGGATCGGGCGGCCGGACGGGCTGGGAGTCCTGCCCGGACGCCGCACCGCTGCTGCACGGCTCCTTCGGCCGGCTGCACGGCTACCGCTCCGGCCGCGCGCTGCTCTCCCGGGACCGCTCGGTGGACGCCCTGTTCGTCACCTCCGACGAGCAGGCCGTCGGCGTCCTGCGAGCCGCTACCGAACTGGGCATCCGCGTGCCGGAGGACCTGGCACTGGTCTCCTTCGACGGCATCGCGGGCGGCGCCTACACCACCCCGGCACTGTCCACCATGCGCCAGCCGGTCGAGGACCTCGGCCGGACCGCGATCGCCCGGCTGCTCGACCGGATGAAGGCCCCGGACCTGCCGATCACCCGGGACGTCCTGCCGGTGACCCTGCTGGCCCGGGGGTCCTGCGGCTGCCCCGACCCGGCGGGCGGGGAACACACCGATCTGCCGACGGCCGCCGGGAGCGCGCTACCCGGGCCTGCCCCGGCCCCACCCCTGACCTAGAGAACCACGGAGCACAGAGCAATGACTGAACGACTGGTCGTCGTCGGCAGCCTCAACATGGACCTGTCGATCACGGTCCCCCGGCTGCCCGAGCCAGGCGAGACGGTGCAGGGGGCCGATGTGGTCCGAGGCGCCGGCGGCAAGGGAGCCAACCAGGCGGTCGCCGCCGCCCGCCTCGGGGCCACGGTGCGGATGGTCGGACTGCTCGGTGACGACGCGTTCGGCACCGAGCTGCGCAGCTGCCTCGCGGGGGAGGGCGTCGACGACCGGGCGGTCGCCGACCTGCCCGGCGCGGCCTCCGGGCTGGCCCTGATCGTGGTCCAGCAGGACGGCGAGAACACGATCACCCTCTCGCCCGGCGCCAACCGCCATCTCGACGTCGCCGCGCTGGAGTCGCTGACGGACGGTCCGCTCGCCGGACCGGCCGACACCGTCCTGCTCCAGCTGGAGGTGCCGCTGCCGACCGTCCTGGCCGCCGCCCGTGCCGCCCGCACCGCCGGAGCACTGACGGTGCTGAACGCCGCCCCCCGACCCGACCCCGGGCCGGTGCTCACCGAACTGCTGCGCCAGGTGGACGTGCTGGTGGTCAACGAGACCGAGGCCGCCGGACTTCTCGGCCTCGCCGCCGACGCGCTCCAGGGTGAGCAGGACTGGACGGTCCACGCCGAACGGCTGCGCGAACTCGGCCCGGCCACCGTGGTGGTGACCCTCGGCGCGGTCGGCGCGGTCGCCGCCGGTCCGGAGGGACGGCTCCGCCAGCCGGGCTTCCCGGTCGCCGCCGTGGACACCGTCGGCGCAGGCGACGCGTTCTGCGCCCAGCTCTCGATCGCGC
>NZ_JBFUMY010000169.1:0-3068 GCF_054049135.1 Kitasatospora sp. P5_F3
TACGGCCCCGCGACTGGACCACCACCAACACCCTCACCCCCCTCATCACCGTCCTCAACCGGCTGCGCCGGCGCCACCCCGCCCTCCAACAGCTGCGCGACCTCACCTTCCACCCCACCGACAACGACCACATCCTCGCCTTCTCGAAGCAGAGCGGAACGGACACGGTGATCACCGTGGTCAACCTCGATCCGCAGCACGCGCAGGAGGCCACGGTCTCGCTGGACCTGGCCACCCTCGGTCTGACCGAAGGTCAACAGCTCTCCGTGTGCGACGAGTTGACCGGAGCGGTGTACCGGTGGGGCCGGGACAACTACGTCCGGCTCGACCCCGCCGTGGCTCCCGCACACCTGCTCACCGTGGACCGGGGGGTGCCCGTATGACCACCACCGCCGTTGTCTGTGACTCCTGCGTCGCGGCCGTCCGACGGCCCGCACTCCAGGCGGACGAGCTGGTGCGGCCCCTGCTGCCCGCACTCGTCCCATGGCTCGTGAACCGTCGCTGGTTCGCCCATGAGCGGGGCTGCCTGCAGGGCCTGGAGCCGGTCGGCAGCACCGTCCTGGCCGGCGACCCCGCCGACCGTGACGCACCGGTGCTGCTCCATCTGCTGCTGACCGCCCGGCACTCCGGCTCCGGCGCACCGGTGCGGCGCTACCAACTGCTGGTCGGTGTCCGCCGGTCGCTCCCCGCCGAACTGGCGTCGGCCGTGATCGGCACCGCGACCGGCGGCGAGTGGGACGGCCGGTACCTCTACGAGGCGACCGAGGACCCGGAGTTGATGTCCCGGCTGCTGGCGCGGACGGCGGCCGGACCGGTCGGCGGGCTCCGACTCGCGCTGCCGGACGGCTCGTTGGAGCTGACCGGGCTGACACCGCGGGCACTCTCGGTGGAGCAGAGCAACACCTCGGTGGTCTACGGAGACCGGCTGATGTTCAAGCTGCTGCGCAGTCCGGAGCCGGGGCTGCACCCCGAGGTGGAGACCCTGCGCGGGCTCACCGAGGTCGGGTCGCCCCGGACCAGCAGGCTGGTCGGCTGGCTGAGCACCGCCGGGAACGGCGGGGAGGCCACGGTGCTCGGAGTCCTCACGGAGTTCCTGCCCGCCGAGGGCAACGGCTGGGAGCTGGCGGTCGAGCAGGCGGCCGACTGCCTGGTCGGAAGCTGCCAGGCGGTGCCCGCGATCGGTGGTTTCACCACCGAGGCCCGGGCCCTGGGCGAGGCGGTCGCCGAACTCCACACCGCCCTGACCAGTGCGTTCGGGCGGGCCAGGATGGAGCCGGCCGACGTCCTCGACCAGGCGGGCGGGATGGAACGGCGGCTCAAGGCGGCCGTTCGGCTGGTCCCCGACCTGGAGCCCTACGCGGGCCGGATCGCCACCCTGTACGACGACTACGCCAAGGTGGCGTTGCGCGGCGGCGGCGAGCACGGCCAGCGGATCCACGGCGACCTGCACCTCGGCCAGGTGCTGCGGGGCGGCGACGGCTGGAAGATCATCGACTTCGAGGGAGAACCGGCCCGCCCGACCGCCGAACGAGGTCTGCCGCAGCCCGCCCTGCGGGACGTCGCCGGCATGCTCCGCTCCTTCGACTACGCGGCCCAGCAGGCGCTCGCCGAGGTGCTGCGCCGCGAGGAGAGCGGCGCGGCTCCGGCCGAGGGCGAACCCTCCGCGGTCCGGCTGCGCCAGAGCCGCCGGGCGTACGCCTGGGCGGTGCGCAACCGCCGTGCGTTCGCGGCCGGTTACGCCGCCGCAGGTGGCATGGACCCGCACTGCCACCCGGTCGCGCTTCGCGCCTTCGAGGCGGACAAGGCGGTCTACGAGGCTGTCTACGAAGCCCAGCACCGGCCGGACTGGCTGCCCATCCCGCTGGCCGCGATCCAGCGGCTGGTCTCCGGCCGCTGAGACCCGCCCGCTGAGACACCCGCCGTCCGCGCACCTTGCCCGACTCCACGAAGCCTGACTCCACGAAAGGGAACCCATCCGTGACAGTCCCGCCGACCACCCGGACGACCCCCGCCCGCTCCGGGGCGCTCGTACCGGCGCCGCTGCCGACGGAGGAGCACGACCGGCTGCTCGGCGGCCGGCACCACGACCCGCACGGCGTGCTCGGTGCGCACCTCACCTCCGAGGGGGTGGTCGTCCGGGTGCTGCGCTCCGGGGCGGACCGGGTGGTGGTGGAGACCGGCGAGGGCGAGGCCCGGCTGATCCCGGACCGGGACGGGATGTTCACCGGTCTGCTGCCGGGTCTCGACGAGGTCCCGGCCTACCAACTCCGGGTGAGCTACGCCGGGGTGGAGTACATCGAGCAGGACGGGTACCGGCTGCCGCCGACGCTCGGTGAGCTGGATCTGCACCTGATCGCGGAGGGTCGGCACGAGCAGCTCTGGCAGGCGCTCGGTTCGCACCTGCGTACGGTGCAGGGCATCCCCGGCACCGCTTTCGCGGTCTGGGCGCCGAACGCCGCCGGGGTCCGGCTGATCGGCGACTTCAACCACTGGGACGGCACCGGCCACCCGATGCGCTCGCTCGGCTCCGCCGGCGTCTGGGAGCTCTTCGTCCCCTGGATCAGCGAGGGCACCCGCTACAAGTACGAGGTGCGGGCCCAGGACGGCCGGGTCTCGGAGAAGGCCGACCCGCTGGCCCGCCAGGCCGAGTGCCCGCCGGGGACGGCCTCGGTGGTCACCGAGTCGGCGCACGAGTGGGGCGACGCCGACTGGCTGGCCCGTCGCGCCGAGGCGGCCCCGCACGAGGCGCCGATGTCGGTCTACGAGCTCCATCTGCCGTCCTGGCGACCAGGGTTGACCTATCGTCAACTGGCGGTCGAACTCCCGGCCTACCTCCAGGAGTTGAACTTCACCCATGTGGAGTTCATGCCGGTGATGGAGCACCCGTTCGGTGGTTCCTGGGGCTACCAGGTGTCGGGTTTCTACGCGCCGACCGCCCGGCTGGGCACCCCGGACGACTTCCGTTTCCTGGTCGACACCCTGCACCAGGCCGGCATCGGGGTGATCGTCGACTGGGTGCCCGCGCACTTCCCCAAGGACGACTTCGCACTGGCCCGGTTCGACGGCGA
>NZ_JBFUMY010000170.1:0-3842 GCF_054049135.1 Kitasatospora sp. P5_F3
CGGCCGGGGCGCTGCAGCTGCGCCCGGTGGAGCCTGCCGTGCCGCTGCGCCTGGCGCGGTCGGCGGCCGGTTCCGCCCCGCCTGGGACGGGGCTGTCCCAGCTCTAATCCGTAGTGAAGGCGGTTCCAGATCGCCCTGGTCGGGGAGTCGTGTAGGAGTAGAAGGCCGGTTCGCCCAGGTCGGCGTCCCCGAACCAGAAGCCGAAGCTGATCAGCTCCCGGGAGTACGCCTCGCGGGTCACCGGGTCCACCTGCGGTGGCTGGTCGACGGCGCGTCCGGCGAACCGGGTGTGGGCGATGTCGAGTGAGTGCCAGAAGAGGTGGACGGGGCTGACCTTGCCCGAGAAGCGCGCCGCGGACTCCTCCAGCACCAGCCCGACCTGGCTGAGCAGCTGCCAGTAGCGATTGGCCCAGGCGGGATCGTAGGCCGCGTGCTCGAAGTCCTCGGCGAACGGCCGGTCGGAGTCCGCCAGCCGGTAGGGCCGGGGATTCGGGATCTCCACCCGGATGCCCAACGCAGCCAGCGTCTCAAGGGTCTGCCGGTAGAACGAGGCTACGGACTGGCCGAGGAGTGGGAAGGACTCCGTCCCGCCGTCCGCCGTCGCGGCGACCAGCCGGTGGTCGACGAAGTCGAAGTCGATGGTGAAGATCGGGTTGCCGTCGACCTGTCCCATGGGCCGCGTGGTGATCCCGCGTCCGGTGAGGTGGAACGGGACGTTCCACCAGTGGTTGCGCCGCACACTCCCCGCAAGGCGGATCTTGCCCACCACCTGTGTGAAGCGGTGCAGCGTCTCCTTCGTGTCCCGCCACTCGGCGAGCGGCATCGGTGGGAACAGCTCCATCGCGTATCCCTCCTGCCCGTCCGCCGCAGTTCCATGATGGCCACAGCAGTCCGAACGCGCAGACGGTGGCTGCTCCGGTTGGCCTCGCCGAGCCTGTCCGGTCGCTGGTGCAACCACCCGACTGTGCTGAGCCATGGCAGGGCGGCAGGCACGCTGTGGCTCATCGACGGGAACCCCGACGTGTCGCAGACCCGCGCGGACTGGTCCCGGCCCACCGGGCCGACACCTTCGATGCGGTGGCGGGGGAGGAAGTAGACGAGTTCGCCGTCCTTGAAGAGGGCGAAGGAGGGGTGGGACGGGGGGATGTCCGCGAGGTAGGAGCGCGTCTGGGCGGTGGCTTCGATGTCCTGCTCGTCGAAGACGGTGAGTAGCCGGTCGGGGCGCTTGGCGTCACCTTCGAGGGCGAGGCGGGCGCCGGGCCGGGCCATGCCGGCCGCGCAGCCGGTGACGGAGTTGATGGCCACCAGGGTCGTGCCGGTGGCGGCGTCCTTCATGGCTCGGTCGGCGTCGTCGGCGGTCAGCAGCTCGACGAAGCCGATCTCGGTCAGCTCGTCCTTCATGGGCTTGACCAGCAGTGGTGAGTACGGCATTACCAATCCTCACTGAGAACTACGGATGAGTCACTCAGAGCACTGGGGCGAGTGTGCTGCGAGCGGGCCTTCCCGCACATCCCGCCGGGATCAGGCACGCGCCACGGCAGTTGGTCGGCCTCCGCGGCTCTCGGGCTACGAGGCCGGATTCACCTGGGCCGGGACTGACTGGGACTCAATCCGAGGGGACCGGGACCAGCCGACCTTCCGATCGCCGGCACGCTCCGGCGACGACACCCGGGACACGAAACAAGCATGACGAGGCATCACCCGATAGGGGTGGCTCCCAAACTCACTGACGATCAAGCCCGGCCTGGTCCGCCCGGCCCGGCTGCCTGGCCTGGTGTGGTGGGTTGGGTGAGGACTGTCGCAGGTTGGGTGAGAATCCCTGCCCCGGCTCGGCGGGGAGTCCACTCGCCTGCCTGTCCCCGTCCGCTCGTCCCATTCGCCCATCCGCTCGCCTGCCTCCAGCCCGGTCCCGTTCGGCCGCTCTGCCCACCCGGCTGTCTGCCCTGGCTGCCTCCGGGCTGGGTGGTTGCGTGATGTGGTGGGTGTGACGGAACTGGTCCGGGCCGTTCCGGTACCGCTTCACTCCGTGACCTGTCAGCGTTTCGGGCGCTCGGATCGGGCTTTGGTAGACCAATCCGGGCGGGTGCCCGGGGCCCGGTCGGGCTGCTCGGGGCTCTGCGGGGCGCTCCGGTTTCGGTGACGGCGGGTGGTCGCCGGTCCGGCTGGCCGGGGCTGACGGGGGCTCGCCGGGCCGCCCGGGGGCTGGGGCCGTCCCGGGTGCTTGGTGGCTGCTGACCCGCTCCGCTGCTCCGCCCCAACAGCTCCCGTCCCAGCGGTCCGGTCGGGCCTTGGCCTGGCCCCGGTCTCGGCCGCTCTGACTGTCTTCGGGTCGGGTGGTTGTGTGATGTGGTGGGTGTGACGGAAGGGCACTCGCCCATCCGGGCTCTGGTTTCGTGCTGTGACCTCATGGCATTCCGGGCACCCGATTCGGCTTCTGGTGGACCGAGCTGGGCGGGTGGGCGGGGCCCGGTCCGGCTGCCCTCTCCCCGCCCGGTGTTTGCGGGCTGTGCCTGGAGGTGCGGTGTCGATGTGTTCCTGCGGTGCCGCACGGCGGCGGGCTGACCGGGCTGACCGGGCTTCGGGGAGAGGGTTGTGAGGGGGGCCACGGCGGGCGCCGCTGTGATCACCGTGAATCCGACCTTCCGTGCCCGGGTCCTTGCGCTGGGTCGACAATGTGCCCGGCGTCACCACCCGCGAGGGGTGACGGCGGGCACAGTGGGGCCCAAAACGATCGTCCACAGGACCCGCCCGGCCCTTGAAATCGGGGGTCCGGTCTCGGCCATACCTTCGGTAACCCCGCCCTGAGCTGCCCTTTCACCGAAATGCTTGTCCGGAGCCCCCGATGGCTCGTAGCTTCGTAACCAGTGCACAGCGCACCACCCGGGTTCACCACCCGCGGCCCCCGCCCACGAGGCGGCCGGGCATACGCGGTGAAGGTGACCGGGGCGGCAGTCCGCGTCGGACACGTGAGCAGCCGCCCGCTGCGTGCGACATCTCGGAGTACACCCCCGTGCGGGGCCGCTCCGTGYTGTCCGCCCGGGGTTTGCCGAGAGGATCTGYATGACCTTCCGTAACGAGACCACCGCTGCCACCACCTCCGCCAAGCGCAACCGCCTGCGGATGGTCCTGATGGGCGGCGCTGTGGCCGCTCTCCCGGTGGCGGGCCTCGTCACGGCCACTTCGGCCTCTGCCGCGTCCAGCTCGACCTGGGACGCCGTCGCCCAGTGCGAGAGCACCGGCAACTGGAACATCAACACGGGCAACGGGTTCTCCGGCGGCCTGCAGTTCACCCCGAGCACCTGGGCCGCGTACGGCGGYACCCAGTACGCCGCCTCCGCCGACCAGGCGAGCAAGGGCCAGCAGATCGCCGTCGCGGAGAAGGTGCTCGCCTCCCAGGGCCCCGGCGCCTGGCCGGTCTGCTCSGTCAAGGCCGGCCTGACCAAGGGCGGCTCCGCGGCCCAGGTCGACACCTCCGCTGCCGCCGCCCCGGCGAAGTCCACCAAGTCGGCGGACCAGACCACCAAGGCCGCGCCGAAGAACGACACCTCGGCGGCCTCGCGCAGCACCGAGCGCAAGCCCGTCGAGAAGACCGCTCCGGCTGCKYCGGCCGCTCCGGTGCAGAAGAGCACCGGTGGCAGCTACACCGTCAAGAGCGGTGACACCCTGAACGCCATCGCCGCCGCYCACGGCGTGAACCTCAACACCCTCTACACCAACAACGCCGCGGTCGTCGGTGGTGACATCGACCTGATCCTGCCCGGCCAGGTGCTGAGCATCTGACCTGACGGTCGGTASCCGGATACGACGAAGCCTCCCTTCGCTGACCTCGGTCAGCGAAGGGA
>NZ_JBFUMY010000171.1:0-2875 GCF_054049135.1 Kitasatospora sp. P5_F3
CACGTACACACGTACACGCCGGGACGGACCGTCGGCGTGTGGTTCGTGCCGGTGCTGATGTGGTGGGCGCCGCGCAGGGCCGCGCTCGACATCGCGCGGGCCGGCCACCCGGAGGCATCGCCCTGGGTGATCAACGCCTGGTGGGGCGCCTGGATCGCCAAGTCCGTGGGGATCCCGCTCTGGATGGCGGTCGACCTGGACGGGAGCCCGAATCAGCCCGGGATCGCCGTGGTCCACGTCGTCGCCTGCGCCTTGGCCATCGGGATGATCCAGCAGGTCACCAACGGCCAGTCATCGAGGATCAAGGCGGCCAGTCCACAGCTGGTCCTGCATGCCTGAGCGGGATCGGCAGGCGGCGTCGAACAAGACGGTGCGTCAGGCGCTCGGCCGCTTGGGTGCGGGTGTACAGCCGTCCCCGGGGGGCGAGGAAGCCGTAGATAGACGTGGGTGCCGTTCCTGCGCCTGTGCCACCGCAGTGGAGCAGGCCCCGTCGCTGCAAGGCGAGACGGTACGCGCGGCGGCGCGCCGGTTCAACGTTCATGCTCAGCGACGACCTGAAAGCGTACGCAGGTAGTCACTGACGGCCGCTGCACCGTCAGTGCTCCGCCGGTTGCCGAGACCTATAGGCGCCCGCGGCGAGATGTCGCGCTGTCGGGTTCGTCAGCTGAGGCCCAGGCGCCGGGATTCGGTCCAGTTTGCCGGCGCGGACCACTTGGGCGCGACCGGCGTGGGGTATTGGCGGTTGGCGTCGGTCCCGCCGGCAGGTGCCGGTTTTTGCGGGCGGCTCGGGCCGCCGTTCCGGCCGGGACGGATTGCGCCGCGGACCACGATGGCGATGCCGACCGGAACCGGCGTCAGGAGGTGCGATTGCTTCCTTGCCGTAGGTGAGCGTGAACTGCTCGCGCGTTGGCGCGCTTGCGCCCCATGTCTGGCCGGATGCCGCAGCGGGTGCGTGCGGCCGGGCTGGTCAACCGTCGGGGGCCGGCAGGCGATCGTCGGCCTGGACGCACCGGGTGAGGTCACGTGGGTGGAGGAGTCGGCGCACTACTTGCCGCGGGCTTCGAAGCCCGGAGAGCCTGTACGTCGCTGGACGGGCGTACCGCCATGCGCGGTTCGGGCGCGCGGGCTTGGGGCTGCGCGAGAACCGCGTGCAGTCGGACGCGCCTGGCGGTCCGGCGGGGACCTGCCCGTGCTCGCGGCGGGGTCCCCGCACGAGAAACCGGAGAATGCCCGCCGCCATGTCGAGCCCTCCCCGGGGTCGGCACCGGTGGGTCTGCGGCGACGGCCGGTGGACCGGTTGGAGTCCCTGAATCCAGTTGCTCGGCCGTCTGCCGCGCAGGCCTCAGTTCACTGCTGTGGCGCGCTCGATGAGTGCCACCGCCGCACGCGGATCGGAGACCTCGATGACGAGCCGAGCGTAGCGCTGGTCCGCCAGCTCGATCACGACTGCGTTGGCCGAGTTGTGGACGTCCCAGAAGACCCGTTCTCCGTCGATGTGAAACGTGCCGGCGGTGATGAGGCCCGGGAAGTGGGTGCCGGGGGCACGAAAGCCCTTCGCCTGCCTGGAGATCCCCGGATCGGCGGTCGCGCCGCGGACGTTGGCGAGCGGGATGATCAGTCGGCTCTTGAGGGCCCAGAGCTTGTCGAGCCCCTGGATCTCGACGATCAGGGTGTCGCCGTCGATCCTGACGTTGGCCATGTCGGTTCCTTTGAGTCGGATGGTTCAGTGCTGGTCGAGGCGCTGCGCGAAGGCGGCGCCGGCCTGGTCGACGGCCGCGCTGGTGGCGCCGGACCTGGCCCGTAGGCGCAGCCCGAGAACTGTCGCGGTGAGCGCTGTGGCCAGGTTGGATGGTTCGCCGTCGTCGGCCCGGACCGAGGCTCCGGTGGCCCGGTCCAGAGCGGCGAACGCTTCAGCGACCATGTCGGCCACCTCGGTGTCCACCGGCGCGCGTTCGACCGCGGCCAGTAGARGCAGGTCGAGGCCCGCCCCCGTGGCCGGTGCGGCAAGGGCCTCTCGCACCGCCTCAAGAGGGCTGGCAGCTTCGGCAATGCGGCCGGTCAAAGGGGCGACGTCATGGTCCAGGGACCACCGCAACGCGGCCAGGTACAACCCGCGCTTACTGCCGAACGTCTTGTACAGGCTGTTGCGGTGCACACCGAGGTGAGCGACCAGATCATCGATGGAGGTGCCGTCATAGGTCCGGCCGGCGAACAGCTCCGCTGCCGACCGAACCACTTCGGTCTCGTCAAATCCTCTCGGGCGACCCATGAGACGACCATACGCAGTTTAGGAACACTCGGTCAAGAACAATCGTTCCTAAACGTGTGCCCTCAGGGTCGAGCGGCCGCTGCGTGCGGTGACGCGAACGACCTGCCGGTCCAAGCGGGCCGAGCAGAAGCGAGCGGGACGTCGCCGAGGCTCTGTTCGTGCGGGCGGCGTGTGGGTGTCACGCCTGCCAACGAGGTGACGGTCGCACGAGGGACGGACCCAAGCAGGGCAAGACCGCCCGCGTCATCATCCCCGTGTACCTCCCCGTCCCCAACGATGCCGCCGACCCCACCAAGGTCACCGCCGCCGACCCCACCGCCCAGGCCGAAGCCGAAAGCCAGATCGACGCCTCCGCGTTCCGCACCGTATGGCGGCCGGAGCGGCTGCCGTCGGGCTGCTTCCCGGGGGCGGGGAGCGGCCGACCGGAGCGGCCGGTCCGCCCGCAGTTCGCCGCCCCTCGACCGGCAGCGCTACCTGGGCGGGGCCGGCCTGCTGGCCCCGGTCCGGGTCAACGAGCTGGACCAGCTCGGCATGATCTGGGACAAGCACGCCCGCTCCTGGGAGCGGGGCTACGCCCACGCCCGGGCCTGGGCCGAGACGTACGGG
>NZ_JBFUMY010000172.1:0-3184 GCF_054049135.1 Kitasatospora sp. P5_F3
GCGGTACGGCGCCGTGCTGATGCCCMCCCACGACGACCGGCCCGCGCCTGGCATCCGCACCAGCCTGCTGGACGCGAGCGGCCAGGATCCGTACCTGGCGGCGCTCCGTTCCGGCGAGGACGGGCCGTTCCCGGCCGAGGCCGCCCTGCGCGTCGCCGCGTCGGACGCCTTCGCCGAGCTGCTCACCGACCCGGGGGAGCCGGTGGCCGGGGAGCGCGACCAGGACGGCACCTGGTGGCCGCAGGACGCGTCCCGGTCGGTGCCCGACCTGGTCGCCGAGGTGTCGGCCGCGCACGGCCTGGGGGCGGACGCCGCCACGCTGTACCTGATGCTGCTGGCGCTGCCCGATCCGACGGACCGTCACACCGCCCGCTGGACGGGCTGGCGGCCGGCCCGCCTCAAGGCGGCGCGGGCCGAACTCGCCGCCGGCGACCTGGTCGTGTCGGGGGCCCGCACCCGGGCCGGCCGCTCGCTGTTCCTGCCCGGCGGCTGGACGGAGCTCCGCTCCCCGCACCTGCCGCTGGAGACCTGGAAGGTGCCGTTGCTCGGTGAGTTCGCCGGCGCGGGCACCCCGCTGGGCACCGTGGTCCCGGCCGAGCCGGCCGCCGCGCTGTTCCGGCGGGCCTGGCAGCGGGTGCTGGACGGCGACCCGCCGCGCTTCGAGCAGCTCAAGGTCAAGCGCACCCGGCGCCGCTGACCCGCCGTCCGGCCGGGGGGGGGGCCACGACGACGGCCCCCGCCCGCCCGGCTGGGCGCTCACCCCGAACGCGGTCGTCACCTTCGTCTGCGGCAGTGCGGACACCCTGACCCTGACCCCGGCCCGCCGCCGCGAAGGCGCGCTGCCCGCCAAGCTGGTGATCGCGCCGAAGTTCGTCGGCGAGCGGGCCCTGGTGGAGCGCTGCGTGGTCACGCTGGCCGGCGAACGCGGCCTGCTGCTGGTCGGCGAGCCCGGCACCGCCAAGTCGATGCTCTCCGAACTGCTGGCCGCCGCCGTCAGCGGCACCAGCGAACTCACCGTGCAGGGCACCGCGGGCACCACCGAGGACGCCTTCCGCTACGGCTGGAACTACGCGCTGCTGCTCGCCCAGGGCCCGACCCCGCAGGCCCTGGTCGCCTCACCCGTGCTCACCGCGATGCGCAGCGGCCGGGTGGCCCGGATCGAGGAGGTCACCCGCTGTCTGCCCGAGGTGCAGGACGCGTTGGTGTCGATCCTCTCGGACCGCCGGGTCAGCATCCCCGAGCTGGCCGGCACCCCGGACGCGACCGCGCCCGCCGCGCCCGGCTTCACCGTCATCGCCACGGCCAACCTGCGCGACCGGGGCGTCTCGGAGATGTCCGCCGCGCTCAAGCGGCGGTTCAACTTCGAGACCGTCCACCCGATCGCCGACGCGGCCGCCGAGACCGAGCTGGTCCGGGGTCAGGCCACAGCCGCCGTCCAGCGGGCGGGCGCCGCGTTCGGCGTCGACGACGCCGTACTGGATGCCCTGGTGACGGTCTTCCGCGACCTGCGGACGGGCCGCTCCGCCGAGGGCTGGGACGTCGAGCGGCCCGGCACCGTGATGTCCACCGCCGAGGCCGTGCACGTCGCGGCCTCGCTCGGGCTGGCCCGCGCCTACCTGGCCGGTGGCGACGCCCTCGACCTGATGCCCGGTCACCTGCTGGGCGCCGTCCGCAAGGACGACCCGGCCGACCACGCCCGCCTGCTCGGCTACTGGGACGGCCCGGTGCGGCGCCGCGCCGAGGACGGCTCCGCCCTGTGGCGCCGCCTCTGGGACCTGCGGGAGAACCTGCGGTGACGACCACTCAGACCGACCCGCGCGACGCCCTGGCACAGCTCACCGACCCGGCAGGCCCGTACCTGATCGGCGTCCGGCACCACAGCCCCGCGCTGGCCGCGGTGGTCCCGGCGCTGCTGGCGGCGGCCGACCCGCAGGTGCTCTGCATCGAGCTGCCGGCCGACTTCCAGCGCTGGCTGCCCCACCTCGCCGACCCCGGCACCAAGGCGCCGGTGGCGCTCGCCGGGGCCGACGCCGACGGGCGGCTCGGCTTCTACCCGTTCGCGGACTTCTCCCCGGAGCTGGCCGCGATCCGCTGGGCCCGCGCGCACGGCGTCGAGGTGCTCTGCTGCGACCTGCCGATGGGCGCCCCGGGGTGGGCCGCCGACGCGTCGTCAGGTTCAGCGGGTCCCGCACGCTACGCGGACGGGCTCACCGCCACCGGCACCGGCCGGGACGGCGACGACCTGTGGGACCGCAGCGTGGAGGTCCGGGCGCCGGGCAGCACCCCGGAGGCCGTCCGGCGGGCGGCGCTCGCGGTCGGCTGGGCGCTGCGCCGGGACACCGCCGAGCGTGGCGGCGTCCCGGCACAGGACCTGGCCCGGGAGGCGCACATGCGCCGGGTGATCGCCCGGGCCGGGGCCGGCGGGCGGCGGGTCGCCGTGCTGGTCGGCGCCTTTCACGGGCCCGCCCTGACGGTRCCCGCACTGACGGCGCCTCAGGAGGACGGACCGGAAGCCGAGGCGGACGGAGCCGTCACCACCTCGCTGGTGCCTTACACCTTCGGGCTGCTCGACTCCCGCTCCGGCTACCCGGCCGGCATCCGCGACCCGCGCTGGCAGCAGGCCGTCCTCGAGGCCGGCGGCGACCCCGACCTGGTGCAGGCGGCCGCCGCCCGCGCGATCACCGACGTCTGCCGCGAGCTGCGGGCGGCCGGCCACCCCGCCGGTACCGGTGAGGCCGCCGAGACCCTGCGGCTGGCCGGCGACCTGGCCCGGCTGCGCGCCCTGCCGGCCCCCGGCCGGGGCGAGCTGCTGGAGGCCGTCACCACCGTGCTCGGCCAGGGCGAACCGCTCGGCCGGGGCCGGGCCCTGGCCCGCGCGCTGGAGACGGTGCTGGTCGGCACCGAGCGCGGCCGCACCGCCCCCGGCACCCCGCGCTCCGGGCTCGGCCCGTCCGTGGAGGCCGGGCTCGCCGAGCTGCGCCTGCCCGCCCCCGAGGACCCGGACTCCCGCGAGCTGCGGCTCGACCCGCTGCGCTCCCCGCTGGACCGCCGCCGCGAGACGCTGCTGCAGCGCCTCGAGGTCTGCGGCGTCGGCTACGGCGAGCCCGTCCAGGTGGCCGGCACCGGCGACGCGTCCGCGCTGACCACCCGCTGGCGAGTCTGCTGGACGCCGTCGGTGGCGGCC
>NZ_JBFUMY010000173.1:0-2588 GCF_054049135.1 Kitasatospora sp. P5_F3
GGCCGGGGCGGGCGCCTGCTGGTACGGCTGGGGCGGCGGCGGGGCCTGCTGGGGGTAGCCCTGCTGCGGGTAGCCCTGGGGCTGCTGCTGCGCCTGGTACGGCGGCGGGGCCACCGGCGGGCGCTGGTTGTAGCCGCCGGCCGGCTGCGGGCGCTGCTGTTGCTGCTGCGGGCGCGGCTGCGGCTGACCCGGCTGCTGCGGCCGATAGGGCTGGTACGGCTGCGGCGGGGGCGCCTGCTGGTAGCCCTGCGGCGGGCGCGGCTGCTGCTGCGGCCTGGCCTGGTACGGCTGCGGGGCGACCGGCGGCTCGCCGAAGTCGGCCGGGTCGAAGTAGCTGACCTCGGTCTGCTGGTTGCGGTCCCGGGCGGCCCGGAGCTGGGTCTGCCAGGGGTGCGGCTGCTCGGGCGCGGCGGGGGCGGCCGGCGGGGTGGCCGGCGGCATCGGCGGCAGCACCGACGTCCGGTCGGCGGCGCCCTGAGGGGTCATCAACTGGGTGGCGGCACCCGCGTCGTACTGCCCCGAGGGCAGCACCTGGGTCGGGTCGGCACCACCGAAGGCGGAGTCGGTGAACTGCGCGGACACCGGCACGCCGGGCTCGGTCGGCGCGACGTACTCGGGCGTCGGCCGCGGGTCGGGCAGCAGCAGGGCGCCGACCTCGAAGGCCGCCTCGGCCTGGTCCGGGGAGGCGTGCACGCCGACACCGGCCGCGACCACCCGGAGCGCCCGGGCCAGCGCGACCGCGCCGGGCCGCTCGGCCGGGTCCTTGCGCAGGCAGCGCTCGACCACCGTCCAGAGCGGCTCGGGCATGGTGCGCGGGCGCTCCGGGTCCTGCTGGAGGTGGGCCTGCAGGATCGCGATCGGGCTGTCGCCCTGGAACGGCGCCCGTCCGGTGACCAGCTCGTACAGCATGATCCCGGCGCCGTAGACGTCCACCGCGGAGGTCTGCGGGCGGCCGTCGGCGGACTCGGGGGCGACGTACGCGGGGGTGCCGACGAACTCGTGGGTACGGGTGATGCCCGGGGAGTCGGCCAGCCGGGCGATGCCGAAGTCGGTGAGCATCGGGTGCATCTGCTCGGCGCCGTCCACGGTGCTGCTGGCGAGCAGCACGTTGGCGGGCTTGAGGTCGCGGTGCACGATGCCGTCGGCGTGGCTGACCGCCAGCGCGTCGGCGATCTGCGCCATCAGCAGGCTGCCGGCGATCGGGCTGAACGGGCCGTTGCCGCGCAGGTAGCGGAACAGGTCGGGGCCGTCCACCAGGTCCATCACCAGGGCCAGCAGTTCGCCCTCGACCACCAGGTCACGGACCCGGACGATGTTCGGGTGGCTCAGCCGGAGCAGCACCGAGCGCTCGCGCAGGAAGCGCATCACCACGTCCGGGTCGGCGGCCAGTTCCTCGCGCAGTATCTTGATCGCCACCGGCCGCCCGGGCTCGATCCCGGGCACCACGACACCCTCGCGCACCCGGGCCCGCCAGACGGTGCCGGTGGCCCCGCGCCCGAGGGCTTCCTCAAGCAGATACTTGCTGCCGACTGGCCGCACCTACGACTCCTCGCGCCGCCGTGTTTTCGGCAACTCTAACGGTGCCCGCTCAGGTTTCCGAGGCGCCCGGACCGCGTCCCGCAAGGGTCCTTCCCACCTGGGGTCCAGCGGAGGTTGACCTGACGGTTCGTCGGCTCCACCATGGCGATCATCGCAAGATCGTCAAATCCGGTGCCGGGAGCGCGGTGTCGGTCCGGGGTGGCAGGATGACAGGCACCACTCTTGTGGCCCAACGGCATCACTGAAGGGGAGTGCGGGGGCGATGCAGATCCGGCTCACTGTCCTCCGACCGCGCAGCGGCCCGGCAGCCGTCGGAACGGCCACCGACGTCCTGGTCACCGCCCCGGTCGGCACGGCGCTCGGCGCAGTCGCGGGGGCGCTCGCAGGCGCGGTGGGCGTACGCGGCCCGCGCTCCGCCACCCATGTGCACCTGTACGCCGGGGCCGAGCGGATCGACGAACAGACCCTGCTCGGCCACCCGCCGCTGCTGGACGGCGCCGTGCTCTCGCTCAACGAGCCCGATCCGGACGCGGACGAGGACGGCCCGCCCGCCCCCGCCGAACTCCGGGTCACCGGCGGCCCCGACGCGGGCGGCGTGCACCGCCTGCACGGCGACCGGATCCACGTCGGCCGCTCCAGCGCCGCCGACGTCCCGCTCGACGACCCCGACGTCTCCCGGCTGCACCTCTCGCTGAACCTGGGCGCCGACGGCCGGGTGACGGTCCGTGACCTCAAGTCGACCAACGGCACCGGGCTCGACGGCCGGTTCCTCCGTGACGAGGCGGTCGAGCTGACGGACGGCGGGCTGGTCCGGATCGGCGAGTCCACCCTCCAGGTGGTCCGCACCGATCACCGGGCCGGCACCGATCTCAGGGACAGCTCAGGGTCACCCGCCCGGACGACCCCGGACGGGTTCGGCCGGCTCCAGCTGACCGTCACCCCCTCGCCCCGGCAGGCGGCGGCGCCCGAGCCCGAGCCGGCCGCCCCCGAGCCACCTGCCACCGGGAGCCGGGCCCGCGCCCTGCTGTCCCGCCGCCGCGCCCGCCCCG
>NZ_JBFUMY010000174.1:0-2581 GCF_054049135.1 Kitasatospora sp. P5_F3
TCTCACCGGCGACCCCACCTTCCGCCAACTCCTCACCCGCGTACGCTCCGCAGACCTCGCCGCCTACGCCCACCAGGACCTCCCCTTCGAACGACTCGTCGACGCCCTCAACCCCGAACGCTCCGCCGCCCGCCAACCCCTCTTCCAGGTGATGGTCGCGCTCAACAACGCGGGCGAGGCACACCTGGAGTTCCCCGGGCTCGACGCCTCCCTGGCGCCGGTGAACACCGGCATCGCCAAGTTCGACCTGACGCTGAACCTCAACGAGCACCGCACCCCCCAGGGCGCCCCCAACGGGCTGAACGGCATCCTGGAGTTCAGCACCGCGCTGTTCGACCGCAGCACCGCCGAGCGGCTGATGACCTGGTTGGTGCGGCTGCTCGAAGCCGCCGTCACCGACCCTGACCAGCCGCTCAGCACGATCGACATCCTCGGCACCGACGAGCGCCGCCTGCTGCTCGACACCTGGAACGACACCCGGTCTCCGAACCAGGCGGTCACCGTCACCGACCTGCTGGAGCAGCAGGCCCGGTCGACCCCGGACGCGATCGCGGTGGAGCAGGACGGACACGGCCGACTGACCTACCGTGAACTCCACCGGCACGCCGAGGCCCTGGCCGGGCGGCTCGCGGTGCGCGGGATCGGCCCGGAGGACGTGGTGGCCCTCGCGCTGCCCCGCTCCGTCGACCTCGTCATCGCCGCACTGGCCGTCCTCAAGGCAGGCGCCGCCTACCTCCCGCTCGACCCCGACTACCCCACCGACCGCATCACCGCCATGATCGAGGACGCCCGACCGAGCCTCGTCATCACCACCGCCGACCTCACCGAACGCCTCCCCGTCGACCCCACCCGGCTGCTCCTCACCGACACCGAAGACCACACCGCGGACCGCACCACCGACGGCGGGCACCGAACGCGGCCCCGGCCGGAGAACCCGGCGTACGTGCTGTTCACCTCCGGCTCCACCGGCCGCCCCAAGGGCGCGGCGCTGCCGCACGCCGGAATCGTCAACCTCATCGAGTGGGCGCGCACCGAGGTCGGCGGTGCCACCTTCGCCCGGACCATCGCGGCGACCTCGCTGAACTTCGACTCCTCCGTCTTCGAACTCCTGGTGCCGCTCTGCCTGGGCGGCTCCGTCGAGGTCGTGCAGGACCTGCTCAGCCTCGCCGACCGCCCCCGCTCGGCCACCCTGACCGTCTCCGTGCCGTCCGCGCTGAGCGCGCTCGCCGACATCGGGACCGACCTGACCGTGGGCACCGCCGTGGTGGCCGGCGAGGCACTGACCACCGACGCCTTCACGAAGATCACCACCGCCCTGCCCGGCACCCGGGTGCTCAACCTGTACGGCCTCACCGAGGCGTCCGTCTACTCCACCGCCTGGCACTCCGACCGGGAGCAGGGGGCACCGACCATCGGCCGGCCGATCCGCAACACCCGGGTGTACGTCCTGGACGGGGCGTTGCGGCCGGTGCCGTGGGGGGTGGAGGGTGAGCTGTACGTGGCGGGCGAGGGTCTGGCGCGCGGGTACGTGGCGCGGTCGGGGCTGACCTCGGAGCGGTTCGTGGCCTGCCCGTTCGGGGCAGCGGGCGAGCGGATGTACCGCACCGGCGACCGGGCACGGCTGCGACCCGACGGCTGCGTGGAGTACCTCGGCCGGGCCGACCAGCAGGTCAAGGTCCGCGGCTTCCGGATCGAACTCGGCGAGGTCGAAGCCGTCCTGACCCGCCACCCGGCCGTGCGGCGCGCCGTCATCGACGTCCGCACCGACGAGCGCGGCGACCGCCGCCTGGTGGCGTACGTGGTGCCGACGACCGACGGCGCGGTGGATGCCGTGGATGCCGTGGAGCTGCGGGAGCACTGCGGGCGGCTGCTGCCGGGGCACATGGTGCCCGCCTCGTTCGTCCGACTGGACGCGCTGCCGCTGACGCCCAACGGGAAGCTGGACCGCAAGGCGCTGCCCACCCCGGTGTTCACCACCAGTGCCCAGTCACGCGGACCCCGCTCGCTGGAGGAGGAGATGCTCTGCGGCATCTTCGCCGAGATCCTGGCGGTCCCCCGGGTCGGCATCGACGACAACTTCTTCGAGCTGGGCGGCCACTCGCTGCTGGCGATGCGCGTGGTCGGCCGGGCCCGGTCCCTGCTGGGCGTGGAGCTGCCGATCCGGGCCCTGTTCCAGTCCCCCACCGTGGCGGGCCTGTCCGGTTGGCTGGCCGACACTGCGCAGGAGCGCCCCGCACTGGTGGCCCGTGAGCGCCAGGCAGGCATGACGCTCTCTTCCGCCCAGCGGCGGTTGTGGTTCCTGCACCGCCTGGAGGGCCCCGGCGCGACCTACAACATCCCGCTCGGCGTCCGACTGCGCGGCCCACTCGACACCACCGCCCTGGAGCAAGCCGTACGGGACGTCGTGGTCCGCCACGAAGCCCTCCGCACCGTGTTCGGCGAACGCGAAGGCGAACCCTTCCAACACGTCGTCGACACCCACGAACTCACCATCCCCTGGGAACTCACCCAGGCCACCGACGACCTGACGGACCGTCTGATCGAAGCCGCCCGCTGGCCCTTCGACCTCTCCACCGAACTA
>NZ_JBFUMY010000175.1:0-2549 GCF_054049135.1 Kitasatospora sp. P5_F3
GCGCGTCGACGGGAAGACTCATGGGCAGCGGCCGATCTCTGGTTCTTCGTGACTCGACATCTCGAAGCGTGGAGAACGGCCGCCTCTGCTGTCCCGGAAAGAACTGCAGATCAGCAGGTCGAGTGACCTGCGAGGTTAAACAACAAGCTGAGAAGCCGTTGTCATACCGAACAAGATCGTTGAGTTGCCGCTGGTGGGGCGTGAAGTCCGCCTGAGGGGCCGGGGCAGCTTTGTCGCTCATGGTGCGGGTGCCCGGATTCTCCACGCCGCTGCCGGCCGGTACGCTCCCACCCGTGAACGATCTTCGAGTGGGAGCGTCCGTAGTTGCGGGCGGACTAGTCTTCGGCACACTCACCGTCATCGGTGGCTGGTGGGCCCTCAATGGCGGGATCTACGGCTGCACCTTCGCGGACGCGGCACTGCAGGACCCGATGGCCGCCCAGGTCCGGACGCTCGGCACCTCGCAAGGAGCACAGGCCATCAATGGGTCTTACTCCGGCTGCGACGACGACGACCGCTTCGCGTACTTCGGCCAGGAGTACACCGAACCCGCCCGCCGGGCGGACGTCGTCGCCTACTACCGGGCGGCCGCCGCTCGCAACGGCTGGCTGCCGGCACCGCCCGAGCCGGACGAGCCCGCCTGGCGCCACGACCCGGTCGGTGAACGGATCGGCCTCTGCTTCACCAAGCAGATCGACAGCGCCACCTCCCATCTCGCCGTGACCTGGGCAGTCGACGGGGAGCAGGGCTACACGGTGGAGGCCCGGGCGAGCCAGAGCGGCGGCTCCTGGTGTCCATGAGCTCAGCCCCGGGCGACGGCGGTGCTTCGCCCGCTGGGTTTACGCCCACTTCATGCCGAAGCCAGGACCGTGCTCGAGAGGCCGTGATCGGCTTCTCCTTCCGGGCGAACCGACCGACTGACGGCCCGGAGACGGCCCGGCACCATCGCGAAAGGCCCCCTTCCGGCGGAGAATCCGCAAGTAGGGGGCCTTTCGTCGCCTTCCCGGAGCATGTTCTCCGGGCTTAGAAGCCGATGTCGCACCGATCTTGGTGGGTGTGGGTTCGACTGGGACATCCCGGTCGGGTGATCTTGCTGGTTGTCGTGCATGAAGACAGGGCCCCTGGTGCAGCTCGTGGTTGTCGAAGACCGTGAGCGCGCCAGGAGGCCCTGTTGCCGCAGTTGTACTCTCCCGAGCTCGCTGGTTCCAACTCGGTCGCTCATGAGTGTGATTGTCTCGCTCACCAGCTCGGGAACGCCGGGGACTGGCCGCACAGGCGACCGAGGTATCCGTCTGACATGAGCGACGCGGAGTGGGCGGTGGTCCGCGACGCGTTGCCGGTCCCGGGGTGGCTGGAGGGTCGTGGTGGACACCCTCGGGCTGCTGCTGATGGTGATGGTCACCGCGGCCTCGGTCACCGACCGGGACGCGGGACAGACACTGCTGGTCCGACTGCGCGAACGGCACTGGCGCATCACGCTGGTGTGGGCCGACGGCGGCTACACCGGACGCCTGGTCGACCTCGCCCGCGACGTACTGCGCATCGCGCTGACCGTGGTCAAACGCAGCGACGACGTCTCGGGGTTCGTGGTGCTGCCCAAAAGGTGGCTGGTGGAGCGCACCTTCGCGTGGTTGATGAGCTCACGGCGCCTGGCCCGCGACTACGCGGGCCGCACCGACAGCGCCGAGGCGATGATCCGGTGGTCGATGAGCATGGTCATGAGCCGCCGGCTCGCCCGGCGACCGCGCTGAACATCCCCGGACGATCCTCGATCAGCCATCCTCGTCCAGCCAGACGCTTCGCTTTCGACCGCACGCCCTCGACTTTCGCGGGAACCGCCTCCAGATCGAGCGCAGCGGCAAGCTGTCGGCAGTCCATCGCTCCGCTGCCCGATCCGTCACGGCCGGCCAGGATGTCCATGATCCGCCGGTAGTCCGGTGCCAACACTGCCGGGTCGATGCCGTCTCGTCACACCGGCACCACCGAACCCGGCACGGTCGCCGCGACTTGCACGTGCCGCTCACCGGCCACGGTGACCGGCGGCACCTTCTCGCCTCCGTGACGATCCGCCAAGACCAGGCCGACCGTCTCCCGGGCGATCACGAACCGCTCCCAGGCAGCCTCCGCCTCCCGCAGCTCGGCTTGAAGAACCTCCACCCGCTGCCGAGCGACGCGCTCCCGCTCCTCCAACAACCCCATCACCGACGGCATCCCGACACCTCCACCGAAGAGACGACACGACACCTCGTCCCTGCCACCGAAGCACCGACCCTATGCCTGACCAGTGGAAACCCACCCATCACTCTCGGAAAGACAACGGCTTCTGACACCGAAGCGGGCGGTGCCTGCCGGTTGTCCGAGCGCTGTGGCGCGGGGCCGGTGCACCGCGGGGCGCGCAGGGCGGCCGGCCAGGCCCCGGTGGCGGCGCCGGCCATTCAGGCCCGGACCAGGTAGATCAGTACCGGAACGCGTAGCCGGGGCCCAGTTGGATCCGGTCGGTCGGTGGCTCCGAGATGGTGTGTAACGTCCGGCCGGTGCTGCGGCGTGGG
>NZ_JBFUMY010000176.1:0-2219 GCF_054049135.1 Kitasatospora sp. P5_F3
GGCGGGTTCGGGCCAGGCCCCGGACCGGGCAGACCACCGGTCGACGCATCCGACGTGTTGTTCGACAGATCCGGATCGGCGCTGTCGGTCGCGACCTTCGCCTGGTTCCGCACATCACTGCCATCACCCGCGTACGCCGGGTCCAGCTGCACCTTGATCGTGTAGGCCTTCGACGCCTTCGCCGCCAACGTAGCAAGCTCGGGACAGCTCACATCCTGACCGGTCGCCGTACAACCATCGCTCGCCGAAACGAACTTCAACATCGCAGGCAACGCATCAGTCACCACCAGACCCGAAGCCTGCGAGGGACCATTGTTCGTCACCGTCACCGTGTAGTCGAACGACTCACCCGCGGCGACCGAAGTAGCCGAGGCCGGCTTCTTCGTGATCGCGACATCGGCCTTCACCGGGGAGGGCGGGTTCGGGCCAGGCCCCGGACCGGGCAGACCACCGGTCGACGCGTCGGAGGTGTTGTTGGTCAGGTCCGGGTCGGAGGTGTCCGTGGCCACCTTGGCCTGATTGCGCACATCCGAACCGTCACCGGAGTACGCCGGGTCCAGCTGCACGGTGATCGTGTACGCCTTCGCCGCCTTCGCCACCAACGTGCCCAGCTTCGGACAGGTCACATCCCGACCGGTTGCAGTGCAACTGTCGCTCGCCGAAACGAACTTCAGCATGACCGGCAGTGCATCAGTCACCACCAGACCCGACGCCTGCGAGGGACCGTTGTTCGTCACCGTGATCGCGTAGTCGAAGGTCTCACCGGGTGCGACCGCGGCACTCGATGCGGGCTTCTTCGCGATCGCCACGTCGGCCTTCACCGGCGCCGGCGGGTTCGGACCGGGACCCGGGCCGGGCAGACCACCGGTCGAGGCGTCGGAGGTGTTGTTCGACAGATCCGGGTCGGCAGTATCGGTGGCTACCCTGGCCTGGTTACGAACGTCCGAACCGTCACCGGAGTAGGCCGGGTCCAGCTGCACGGTGATCGTGTATGTCTTCGAAGCTTTCGCCACCAACGTAGCGAGCTTGGGACAGCTCACATCCTGACCGGTCGCCGTGCAACTGTCGCTCGCTGAAACGAACTTCAGCACAGCGGGCAACGCATCCGTGACCACCAGGCCCTTCGCATCCGACGGCCCGTTGTTCGTCACGGTGACCGTGTAGTCGAAGGACTCACCAGGCGCGATCGAGGTGGTCGACGCCGGCTTCTTCGTGATGGCGACATCTGTCTTGGCCGGGTTGGGCGGGTTCGGGCCGGGCCCCGGGCCGGGCAGACCACCGGTCGACGCATCCGACGTGTTGTTCGACAGATCCGGATCTCCACTGTCGGTGGCCACCTTCGCCTGGTTCCGCACATCACTGCCATCACCCGCGTACGCCGGGTCCAGCTGCACGGTGATCGTGAAGGTCTTCGACGCCTTCGCCGCCAACGTGGCCAACTTCGGGCAACTCACGTTCTTCCCGGTCGCCGTGCAACTATCGCTCGCCGAAACGAACTTCAACATGACCGGCAGCGCATCAGTCACCACCAGACCCGAAGCCTGCGAGGGACCATTGTTCGTCACCGTCACCGTGTAGTCGAACGACTCACCCGCAGCAACCGCCGTAGTCGACGCCGACTTCTTGGCGATCGCCACATCGGCTTTCACCGGAGCAGGCGGATTCGGACCGGGCCCCGGACCCGGCAGACCACCGGTCGACGCATCCGACGTGTTGTTCGACAGATCCGGATCGGCGCTGTCGGTCGCAACCTTCGCCTGGTTCCGCACACCAGTGCCATCACCCGCGTACGCCGGGTCCAGCTGCACTTTGATCGTGAACGTCTTCGACGCCTTCGCCGCCAACGTAACCAGCTTGGGGCAGCTCACATCCTGACCGACAGCAGTACAACCGTCAGACGAAGAAACGAACTTCAGCACAGCGGGCATTGCATCGGTGACCACCAGGCCCGAAGCCTGCGAGGGACCGTTGTTCGTCACCGTCACCGTGTAGTCGAACGTCTCACCCGGGGCCACCAGGGTGCTCGACGCTGGCTTCTTCGCGATCGCCACGTCGGCCTTCACCGGCGCCGGCGGGTTCGGGCCAGGCCCCGGACCGGGCAGACCACCGGTCGACGCATCCGACGTGTTGTTCGACAGATCCGGATCGGCGCTGTCGGTCGCGACCTTCGCCTGGTTCCGCACATCACTGCCATCACCCGCGTACGCCGGGTCCAGCTG
>NZ_JBFUMY010000177.1:0-4535 GCF_054049135.1 Kitasatospora sp. P5_F3
AAGAGGCCGTCCGGGTCAAGGGCCGGCCGACGGCCGGTGGCGAAGCCACGCGACCAACGGGAGCGCCCTTGAGGCGGGCGGCCGGCTCCGGATACTGGGCCGCGAAGGGGGGCCGGGGGAACCGCGCAGCGGGGCGCCCGAACCAGAAAGAACGTCGTGCCGAAGGCGCGTCCACTTCCGCCGCCACCGGCGGCCGGCGGGGAACCCGCCCGAAGAAGACAGCCGTGCCAAAGGCACGACCGCGGGGGTCTGTCCCCTGCTCTACCCTGGAGATCCGCACGCTCCTCCGTTGCGAGGTGCTGTGGTCTCTGGCCGGTGGACCGTGCCAACCCGCTTGCGGGGGTGTCCACCGGCCTTCCGCGTGCTGCGGGTCAGGGGCGGATGGTCGGCCGGTTGGGGGGTTGGACCGGTGGGGGTTGGATCAGCTGCGGCGGGGCCGTCGTCCTGATGGTCGGCGTGGCCCTGGTGGCCGGCTGCGGGACGGTGAGGTCGGCGAGCATCGCGCGCAGCGGAGCCGAGTTGCCGTTGAACGAGGCGATAGAAGCGAGCGTGTTGCGGTCGGGGTCGAGGCGGGTCCAGTCGATCGGGTGCCCGGCGTCGGCCGCGAGCTGGCCGAGGAAGGCCCGTTGCGCCCGGCCGTTGCCCTCCCGGAACGGGTGCAGTGCGTTGACGTCGCCGTAGAGATCGGCGAGCCCGGTGAGGAAGCTGTCTCGGTCGAGCCCTCGGAGATGGTCCTGGCGGCGGGCGAGTCGGCCGAAGGTGTCGGCGGCGAAGTCCGGGATCATCCGGACGAGGCAGAACCGGGTGTTCCCCTTGGCGATCTCGATGGAGCGGATCTCCCCCGCCCACGGGTAGATGCTGCCGAAGGTCTCGCGGTGGAACGCCTGGAGATGGGCCAGGTCGTAGCGGCCGGGGATGGGTTTCTCGGCGAGCCGGGTGAGGCGGGCGGCGGTGATGTCGGCCTCGGCGGCGGCGAGGCCCTGGGAGTCGATGATGCCGAGTCGGTTGCGCAGGACGCCGCTGGCCGGGTCGGCATAGGGGTCGGCCATCGTTAGGGGGTTGGCCGCGTGGTACCCGGGGGGCGGTGGCGGGCTTCGGCGCGCTCCACCAGCTCATCGGCGGTGATCCGGCCGGCCGCGTACTCCTCGGCGTCGGTGAGGTAGTCGGGGCTGGGGGTGAGGCCCTCGGCTCGGACGGAGCCCGTGGCGGAGGACACCGCGCGGCGGCGGTTCTCCGGGGTGGCGGGGTCGTGCATCGGTTGCTCCTCGGTTTCGCGCCGGGAGGGGCGCGGGTGCTCTCATCAGCGTAGGTGCCCGTGTGGAGGCGGGCACGCCGGTGCTCAGGGTGGTCGGTCGGGTCCGTCGCGGCAGGTGGCCGGCTCCGGACGGCGAACGCGGGTGCGGGGGAGGGGGCTCGATGCCCCCTCCCCCGGTTGGCGGCTTCCTCGATCACGGCGGCCTGAACGGCCGCCTTGGTCTTCTCCCGGGTCACCTGCTCTTGGAGCTGGGCCGTCTCCTTCTCCAGCTCGCTGATCTTCTCCTGGTGGTGGCGGTGCCGGGCTGGGGCGTGCTGTTCGTCGTGGGCCCGGCGCAGGTCGGCCGCCCACGGGCGGGACAGCATGTGTCGGGTGATCGTGTGGACGATGGCGGCGGTCCTGCGCTGGGTGCCCTCCGGGGCGCCCGGGCTGTAGTGGCCGCCGGTCTCCCGCCGGACGACCAGCCACCGGTGATTGGTTGGGCTCACCGTGTCGGGGTGGAAGACGGCCCGGTCGGCGAGCTGGACGCCGTAAACGGTCGGGGCGTCCTGAAAGTGCTTGGTGAACGGGCTCCGGTCGGGCTTGCCGTAAGTGACCTGGATCGCGCCCCCGTTGCAGCAACCCGTGTAGTAGTGGCCGGACTCCCACCCCACGGTGATGGTGCCGCCCAGCTCCACGATGCGGTAGAGGGCGGCACCCTGCTCCCAGTCCAGGGTGATGGTGGCGTGCATCCGGTAGCCGCCTTCGGTGACCAGGGTGACGTACTGCGGGCCCGTCGGCCGGGTGCCGCTCATGCCGCAACCTTGGTGAGCACCGGGGCCTCGGTGTTCTCGAAGCGCGGCACCGCTCCGGCCGCCAGCTCCTCAACGGTGGGCAGGTTGCCCCAGCAGCGCGCGGCGTGCCGGTAGGCGGTGGTCCAGAGGTTGAGCTGGCTGGTGAAAGCAGCCATGTCGGCGATCACCGTCAGCAGCCCGCCGACGCTGACCCGCAGCTGTGGCGTGCGGGTGGGGCTGAGCCGCGCGGGCAGGGTCTCCACCACTGCCGGGGGGACGGCACGGTCAAGGCGGATCTGTCCGGACACCTGCCCGTCAGGTGCGGGGACGGTGCCGGATTCCGTTCCGGCGAACAGCCGGGCGGCCTGGTCGGCGGCGTCCGCCCACGCCTTGTACGCCTCGTAGGCGGGCTGCGGGTAGGCCAGACGAACGCGGACGGACGGCATGGTCAGCAGGATCGTCCGGGCGATCAGCACCGCGTGCACTTCATGCTGACCGGCGAGGCGAACGGCAAGGTCGGTTCGGACCGACGGCGGTCGGTGGGCGGTGGTGGCGAGGTGCAGATGCATACGGGCCTCCGGCGTGGGGGTGATGCGGGCAGCGGGGCCGGGGGGGGGGGGGGGGGGTCGGTCTCCTCCGCCTCCTCTGTGTCTTCGCTGCCCAGGTCATCCGGCTCGTCGTCCAGAACGATCGCCAGGTGCCTGGCCTCCTCGTCCTCCTGGTCCTCGTCCTCCCCCGCCAGCTCCGGCCCGTCCTCCTCGCCGTCCTGGCCCTCGACCTCTGCCTGCTGGGCGGCCTCCGCCGCCGCCTTCGCGGCTGCCTGTGCCTCGGCTTCGACGATCTTCGACCGGAACTCGGCCAGCAACTCAGCCTCGGATTCGTTCAGCTCGTACCCGTAGGCCACCAGGAACTCGAACCAACGAACGGCCTTTTCCCTGTTGCCGAGGCCGTTGCCGTAGCCCGAGGCGGCGTTGCGAACCACGCGCTCCGCGCGCACCGCGACGCTGGCGAGAAGCGCGAGAGGAACGCGGGCCTCGGCCATTCGTCCGATGAACCGGCTGTATCGCGCGCTGGCGTCGTCGTCGCCCGGTGCTTGGAGGAACAACAGCGCATCGGGGCTCGTCTCATCTGCCCCCAGCGTGTAGAGCATCCCGAGCACTCGCTTGGTCAGCCCCTTCGGCGCCTTCTTGGAGCGGCAGAGCTCCTGGATGTACTCGTGCCGAATCTCCTGGGCGATGGACAGCGCCTCCTTACGTTCACGGGCTGCCAGCTCCTCCGCCGCCTTGGCGGCCTCCTCCGCCGGGCTCCGGAACGAGTAGGAACGGGGCACCTGGTGCCCGTACTGATGGGGGTCACGGCAGAGGTACGTGGCCTTGACCTCGCCACTCGCTGACTCATTGAAGAACGCCGCGTTTCCGGGGCAGCTCCCATGGGACTCCGGGGTCAGCACAACTCCGTCAGCGTCGGAGAGACAGTCAAGACCCACCTCCTTCGACCCGTTCCAGCCGAACCCGTACGGTTCGCCGACCATGCGGACACCGGCGGCCTTGAGTCCCTGCGTGACCTCCTGCCGCAGCACGGCCCGCGCCGCCTTGCGCCGCTCGCTCTTCAGGGCCCAGTCCAGCTTCCCGTCCCGTTCGATCGTGTCGAGCAACCGCTTGTACGCCTTCGGGTCGCTTTCGAACTCGGCGATCCGGGCGGCGTCCTCCAGCGTGAGCGCACCCTCATCCACAGCAGACCGGGCGGTCTTCGGCATCGCGGCCAGCGCGATCGACGCCCGGACCTTCTTCGGGTCCTGGGCAACCCGAGCGGCGATCTGGTCGGCGTCGAGCCCGAGTTCGATGGACAGTTGCGCGTAGGCGTTGGCGATCTCGCTCTCGCGCATGTCCTCGCGGTGCATGTTCTCGATCAGCTGCGCGACGATGCGCGCCTCTTCGGCCGTGAGGTCGTTTCGGACAATGACGTCAACGAGCCGACCCGCCTCGATCGCACCCTTGGCTCGCCGGTTACCGAGGATGATCGCTATCCCGTCCTCGTGAGGGGTGGCGATGACCGGCTGAAAGAGGCCGTGCTCACGGATCGAGCTGACGAACTCGTCATCGAGCTCGGCCTTTCGGACGTTGCGGGTGAACACCAGCTCCGCCGGGTCCACACCTTCAAGAAGCACCTTCGCCGAATCCTCCACCCGGTCGGCAGAGTCGCAGGCCAGCTCGGCTTCGAAAGCGGCGGTCAGCGAAGCCAGCTCCGGCGAGCCAACCTCGTCGCTCAGCAGCTCAACAGGGGCAAGTACGGTCGTCACGAATCCTCCAACAGGCGCTTGGTCTCTGTCTGTTGTTCGGGGGTGCCATCCCCTCCCAGCAAGACCAATATTACCTCACTAAGGGTTTTTGGTCAAGCTTGATGGTGTGGATCGGCGCGCCGGAAAGGGGGCTGACAGGCCGTCAGATCGGGGGCGCACCTCCCCCGTCCCCCCGATAGCTGCCTGGGGTCCGGGGCAAAGAGGCCGT
>NZ_JBFUMY010000178.1:0-1970 GCF_054049135.1 Kitasatospora sp. P5_F3
CGCAGCAACCGCAGCAACGGCGCGTTCTCGTCCTCCCGCACCGCCGCCACCACCGTCGCATGCTTGTTCAACTGACGCACCGTCAACGTCACCAACACCGACGTGTCATCCCGCTCCGGAGCAACCACCACCCGACTGGCGGAAGGCAGTTCCGCCCGAAGCAACGTCTCCGTCCGCGTCGCATCACCCTGCACGCCGACCAGCCCGTCCAGCGCGGCCTGTTCGATCACCTTGGCCTGCGGGTCGACAATGACGAGCTCGCTCCGCTCCACCCCCTGACCGAGCAGTGTCGCCACCGCATGGCGACCCTTCGTGCCGTAGCCGATGACGACGGTGTGCTCCCGCACGGTGGGCCTCCAGCGGGTTGACGAATACGCGTGCTGGCGACGATACCGGCCGGGTCAGATCTCGAAGGCCAGCACGCCCGCGAGCGCGGCGAAGGCCCCGGCGAAGGTGCGGCGCATCCCGGTCACCACCGACGGCCGGGCCGCGACCCGGTCCCGGAAGGCGGCGGCGAAGCGGCCGTAGGCCACGAAGACGACGAAGGTCATGGCCATGAACACCAGGCTCAGTTCGGTCATCCGCAGCCAGGAGTCCGGGCGGCCGGAGTCCACGAACTGCGGCAGGAAGGCGAAGAAGAAGATGGTGAGCTTCGGGTTGAGCAGGTTGATCGCGATGCCGGTGGTGATCACCTTGAGGGCAGGCAGCGCGGGGGCGTCCTCCTCGACGGCCAGGGCGCCCTTGTCCCGCAGCGTGCCCCAGGCCATGTAGAGCAGGTAGGCGACACCGGCGTACTTGATCGTCTGGAAGGCCGTCGCGCTGGTGTTCAGCAGTGCCGCCAGACCGGTGATGGCGGCCACCATGTGGGGCACGATGCCGAGCGTGCACCCGACGGCGGCGACCACACTCGCCTGGGTGCCGCGCGACAGCCCGGCCGCCACGGTGTACAGGGCACCGGTGCCGGGTGTGGCGACGATGGCAAGGGACGTCAGCAGGAAGCTGATGCTCAAGATGTTTCCCCCCAGAGAGTCCCGAAGTGGGCACCGTCCGAGCCCACTTGGCGTGCGCCAGACGATACCGGGCCGGGGTTTCGGCCCGGGTCTGCAGCGCGGATGTCGTGACGCGCCAGGTCGGAGCAGCCCTCGTCCGGTTGCTGCCGTCATCCTGGTGCACGTGATGAAGAACGATCAGCCTTTCGGGCCCGGCCGCAGCTCCCTGCGGCTCGGGCGATCGAGGTACCGCCGGGGTCGACGCCCGGACTCGGACACCGAGTCCGGCAGTCGGATCACCCTGCCGACCCGACCGCCGGAGCCACCGATGCGTCAGGTCGGCAGAAGGCTGGTGCTGGCCTTGGCGGTGCTGGTCGCCACCACGCTGATCGTCTGGCTGGACCGCGGCGGCTACAACGACAACTCCGACGGCACGGTGGATCTGCTGGACGCCGCGTACTACGCCACCGTCACGCTCTCCACCACCGGGTACGGCGACGTCACCCCGGTCAGCGACTGGGCCCGGCTCACCAACATCCTGGTGATCACGCCGCTGCGGGTGGTCTTCCTGATCATCCTGGTCGGCACCACCCTGGAGGTGCTGACCGAACGGACCCGCCAGCAGTGGCGGGTGCGCCGGTGGAAGGACACCGTGCGGGAGCACACCGTCGTCATCGGCTACGGCACGAAGGGTCGCCATGCGGTGGCGACGCTGCTCGGTCAGGGGGTGGAGCGGAGCGAGCTCGTCATTGTCGACCCGCAGGCCAAGGTGATCGAGCAGGCCGCGCTGGACGGGCTGGTCGGCGTGCAGGGTGATGCGACGCGGACGGAGACGTTGCTGCGGGCGGAACTGCCTTCCGCCAGTCGGGTGGTGGTTGCTCCGGAGCGGGATGACACGTCGGTGTTGGTGACTTTGACGGTGCGTCAGTTGAACAAGCATGCGACGGTGGTGGCGGCGGTGCGGGAGGACGAGAACGCGCC
>NZ_JBFUMY010000179.1:0-1802 GCF_054049135.1 Kitasatospora sp. P5_F3
ACTCCGGCAGCGGCTACTACCGGCTCAAGGCACGCCACTCGGGCAAGATGATCGACGTGTCCAGCTGGTCCACAGCCGACGGCGCCGCCATCCACCAGTGGACCGACCACGGCGGCACCAACCAGCAGTTCCGGCTCGCCGACTCCGACAGCGGCTACGTCCGACTGATCAACCGCAACAGCAACAAAGCGGTCGAGGTCCAGAACGCAGCCACCAACGACGGCGCCAACGTGGTGCAGTACACCGACTGGGGCGGCACCAACCAGCAGTGGCAACTCGTCAAGGTGGACGGGGCCACCGGCTCCGGCACGTGCGACATCTACGGCGCAGGTGGTACGCCCTGCGTGGCGGCGCACAGCACAACGCGCGCCCTCTACAGCGCCTACAACGGAGACCTGTATCAGGTCCGACGCTCGGACAACACGACCCGCAACATCGGCGTACTGACCCCTGGCGGCGTCGCCAACGCGGCGGCCCAGGACTCCTTCTGCGCAAACACCACGTGTGTCATCACGGTCGTGTTCGATCAGTCCGGGCGTGGCAACGACCTGTGGTACCAGGGTTCCAGCGTGGTCCCGGGCTCACCGCAGACCCGCCCGGCCGTAGCGACCACCGAGTCGCTGACGGTCGGTGGCAGCAAGGCCTACTCGCTGTACATCAACCCCGGGACCAGCTACTGGCGCGACGGCCACCTGACGGGTATCCCGACGGGCAGCGAACCCGAGGGCATGTACATGGTCACCAGTGGTACGCATGTCAACAGCGGCTGCTGCTTCGACTACGGCAACAGCGAAACCACCCGCAAGGCCGACGGGCCAGGTGCCATGGACGCCATCTACTTCGGGACGAGCTGCTGGTTCGGCGGCTGCTCCGGAGCCGGGCCCTGGGTGCAGGCCGACCTCGAATGGGGCCTGTTCCCAGGTGGTGCCAGCACGTGGAACCCGAACCAGCAGGCGTTCACCAGCAAGTTCGTCACGGCGACACTCAAGAACAACGGGACGACGCGATTCGCGCTCAAGGGCAGCAATGCCCAGGCCGGAAGCCTGAACACCCTGTGGGACGGCGCGCTTCCCAACGAGCCCAACGTATACAGCCCGATGAAGAAGCAAGGCGCCATCGTCCTGGGCAGTGGCGGCGACTGCTGCTCACCCGAGGTAGGCAATATCAACGACAGCGCGGGCACGTTCTACGAAGGTGCCATGGTCGCAGGCTACCCGTCGGATGCGACCGAAAATGCGGTCCAGGCGAACATCGCCGCCGCCGGCTACCGATGAACCCCTGCGCAGGTTGAACCACGCGGAAGGGGTCGGGCACGGACGTGCCTGACCCCTTCCGCGTGGAGGGTCCTGGGGCGGCGTCCTTTCGCACAGCGGCCATACCGGACGCACCTCTCCTGTCGTCGATCCCCATGTATGGAAGGAAGACGCTATGTCGGTTTGGTCAGCGCGCGCCGCGAGGTGGCGTCGTCGGTGGCGGTCGGGGGCGGCCGCCGCGGCAGCCCTGGCGATCGTGGGCGGGTTGCTCACGGTGGCCACGACGCCGGCGGCGGCCGCCACGGTGGACACCGGCGCCCGGTAGGTGCTGGTGAACCACAACAGCGGCAAGGCCCTCGACGTCTACAACTCCTCCACCGCCGACGGTGCCGGCGTCGTTCAGTGGACCCGCACCAACGCCACCAACCAGCAGTTCCAGTTCGTGGACTCCGGCAGCGGCTACTACCGGCTCAAGGCACGCCACTCGGGCAAGATGATCGACGTGTCCAGCTGGTCCACAGCCGACGGCGCCGCCATCCACCAGTGGAC
>NZ_JBFUMY010000180.1:0-1772 GCF_054049135.1 Kitasatospora sp. P5_F3
CTTGCCGCCGCTAACCTCGGCCAGCTGACCCGAGCCGTCAAGCGCAAGCTCAAACAGATCCAGTACCGCCCGCTTGCCGCCGCTAACCTCGGCCAGCTGACCCGAGCCGTCAAGCGCAAGCTCAAACAGATCCAGTACCGCCCGCACCTCGTCGACGGCTGCCTCGCCGGCACCGACCTGATCATGGACGGCTGACCGACAACACCCAATCAAGTTCAGTACCAACCGGCCCCATTCCAGGCTCTCGCGATGTAGGTTTCATCAACTTTGTTTCGTCTCACGGACTTTGCGTCTGTATTTGCGCGTGCCGCAAAGTCCGTGAGAGGGCGGAGGCTCTCACTCGGCAGCCCAGTCCTCACCGCTTTGGAGTGGGTTCTACGCCTCGGCGACGACGACGTAGAACGTCACGGTTGCGAGAAATGGGCCGTTTGCGAGGTGGTCSAGCCAGTGCTCTGCCGCCTCCTGGGTCAGATATCCGGCGGCGACGGCGCGCTGTGTGGTGCGCTCGAGCCCGAGGATCTTGTCAGCGGCCTGGGCGTTCCGGAAGACGGGCGTGATCGGGATGACAGCGGGTACCTCGAAGCCGGCCTCGGCTGCCAGCCGCGCGAGCTGGCTGCCGATGCGGGCATTGAGCACGGCCTTCTCGGTGACGTATCGGGTGTAGGCGTGGGACAGATCGGTGTTCGGGTGGTCGACGGTCAGGGTGCCCCAGTCGGGCTCGCCCATGACGAGCCGACCGCCGGACCGCAGTACCCGTCGGATCTCGCGGAGCACCCGGGCGGGGTCGTTGACGTGCTGCAGGACCCGGTCGGTGCGGGCCCGATCGGCGGTGTGGTCCGTCAGCGGTAGGTCGTGGAGGTCGCCGAGCCGGACGTCGACCGAGTGCTGCTCGACGGTGCGCTTGGTTGCGGCTTCGACAGCGGCCCGATCGTGGTCGACACCGATCACCGACCCTGTGCTGCCGGTTGCCTCGGCGAGCGCGCCGAGGTCGGTACCCGGGCCGCAGCCGAGATCCAGCACCGTCTGGCCCGGTCGGACAGCGAGCTCGTCGAGCATGCGCTTCTTGTAGGACTGGCCCAGGTCGGTCGCGGCAACCTGGTCGAGATAGGCGATCGGATCGGGAGTATCAGTCTCGAACGCTATGGAGGTCATACGCGCCAGTCAATCAACTCTCGTGCCGTGATTGCTGCCAGGCCGCTGAGTTCCGCCGGTGGATCGCTTTACCGAAGATCCCGTGCGCCGGGCCCGGTACGAGCGGTACCCGGCCGCAGACCGGGCCGCCGACGACCCACGACCGGCTCACCGCGGAGGTAAGGGAACCCACACGGGCTTGACATACAGCATTAGGAATCGGTGAGTCGGGGGTGGCGGTCCGTCAGGCCGCCGCCCTGTCCTGGCCGCTGCTCCGGGTTGACCCGTCTCAGCAAAGGTTGGCGGTCGGGCTTCGTCTCATCGGACTTTGACCATGGGCGGGGTCGTGTCGGGGGCGGGGGTGCGTGAGCTGGCAGGCGGCCGCAAAGCCGCTGGCTGCCTGTCCGTCCGAACAGTGCGTCAGAGTACGGCGAGCCGGTCCACCAGCAGCTCAACCCTCCACTCGGTGTCCTCCGGCGGCAGCCGTCCCGCCCGGGTCAGGGTGGCGAGTCCGTGCAGGGCTGCCCAGAACGTCTCGGTGAACAGTCCTGGGTGGACGCCGTTCCCGGCGACCTCGCCGAGGCTTTCCAACAGGGCGGCGAAGGCGTCCTTGAGAGGTTGTGGGGTGTCCTCGTTCGCGA
>NZ_JBFUMY010000181.1:0-1769 GCF_054049135.1 Kitasatospora sp. P5_F3
CATGCCCGCCTGCGGGTCGCCGTCGAGCGCGCTTTCGCCCGGCTCAAAACCTGGCGGATCTTCCGCCACGCCCGCTGCAGCCCGAACTGGCTCACGTCAGCCGTCGCAGCGATCCTCACCCTCACGGTCTACAGCTGAAAAGGCTCACTCAGAGATCAGTGAACGACAACGCCGAACCACTGAAAACCACACACCGATCATCAACCCGCCCCGGGCGGAATCAGGCCGGGCCCGGACAGCAACCCGACCGGACTGGGCGCTGCCGAGCCGGGGACGCCGCGGCGGACCGGGGCAGCAGACAACCAAACACCCGGCCCGGCCGTTCCGTCACCACCACCCCGTTCACGGGCCGTATGAAGCGCTCTCGCATCCCACACACCGACAGAGGCACGGGGAACTGCGCGGCCGGGAGGCTCAGCGCCGTTCCTTTCGTCCAACCGCGGTTCCACGCACCCCTGGGCTTACCCCCCGTCTCACTCGGCGGCTATGGCGCGGAGGATATCCATGCGGGCGGCGCGGGCCGCTGGGCGGAGGCCTGCGACGGCGCCCGCCAGGAGGCCGGCCAGGAGGACGACGGTGAGCTGGAGGGGCGGGACGGCGAAGGAGCCGGTGCCGGCGGTGTCGGAGGCGCGGGTGAGCGCCCAGCCGAGGAAGGCGCCGAGGGCGAGGCCACCGGTCGTGCCGAAGGCGGCGACCAGGACGGACTCCCACCGCACCATCGCCCGCAACTGCCCCCGCGTCTGCCCGACCGCCCGCAGCAGGCCCAGTTCCCTCGTCCGCTCGTGCACGGCGAGCGTCAGCGTGTTGGCGATGCCCAGCAGTGCGATCAGTACCGCCAGCGCCAGCAGCGCGTAGACGACCGAGAGCATGGTGTCGATGCCCGCCGCCGCGCTCTGCGCGTACTCGTCCCGGGTCTGTACGGCAGGGCTCGCGAAGGACTCGGCCACCCGCTCGACCGCCTCCTTGCCGTCGGTGAGCGATACGTCCGGCCGCAGCGCGACGGCGACCAGCGCGTCGCTGTCCTGCACCCGGTGCGGGGCCCAGGCCTGGCGGGTGATCAGGTAGTCGCCGGCCACTCCCGCGCCCTCGTACAGGGCCCGGACGGTGAACGGCTGACCGCCGTCCGCGAACGTTACCGGGACCGAACTGCCCACCTGCCAGCCGTACTTCTCCGCCTCCGTACGGGAGACCGCGAGTCCGTCCGTACCCAGGCCGGTGAGCGAACCGTCCACCCGGCCGAGGTCGACCACTGCGGCCAACCGTGCCGGGTCGGTGATGCCGAGCTGCCTGCCGTGGCCGTCGATCCGGGCGACGCCCCGTCCGAGGCCGACGGCCTGCTCGACCTCGGGCAGGGCGGCCACCGCGTCCGCGAGTCCGGGGCTGACCCCGCTGCCGCCCGCTCCGCGCGCGGGTGCGGTGACCGCGAGATCCCCGGCGAAGGAGCGGTCGACGGTGTCGTCCATGGTCGCCTTGATCGAGGCACCGAACACCGTGAACAGCGTCACCACCGCCACGCCGACCATCAGCGCGGTGGCCGTGGCGGCCGTCCGGCGCGGGTTGCGGGCCGCGTTGCGGCGCGCCAGCGCGCCGGTGACGCCGCGCAGCCGTGGCAGGGCCGCGCCCGCGGTCCGTACGGCCAGCGCCGCCGCGACCGGGCCGAGTACGACCAGGCCCGCCAGCGCGGCGACGGCGCCCGCCGCGGTCAGCACCAGCGACGGTCCCCCGGTCGCGCCGAGTACGGTCAGCGGCACTCCGCCGCCCAGCAGGGC
>NZ_JBFUMY010000182.1:0-1740 GCF_054049135.1 Kitasatospora sp. P5_F3
CTGATGGGTCTTCAGGGGAGCTGATGGGTCTTCAGGGGAGTGCGGCCACTACGCGCGAGGCTGGCTGAAACGCAGCATGTTCCCGGCGGGGTCGCGGAAGGCGCAGTCGCGGACGCCGTACGGCTGGTCGATCGGCTCCTGCAGCACCTCGCCGCCGGCGGCGCGGATCCGTTCGAAGGTGGCGTCGCAGTCCTCGGTCGAGAAGATCACCCCGCGCAGCAGGCCCTTCGCCAGCAGCTGGGCCATGGCCTCCTTGTCGGCGGCGGGGGCGTTCGGGTCGGCGAGGGGCGGCTCGAGCACGATGTCCACACCGGGCTGCGACGGTGCCCCGACGGTCACCCAGCGCATCCCCTCGAACCCGACGTCGTTGCGCACCTCCAAGCCGAGCACATCCCGGTAGAACGGGATCGCCTTCTCGTGGTCGTCGACGGCGATGAAGCACTGTGAAAGCTTGATGTCCATGCGTTTCACGCTACGGGCGGGCCGTGGGTTTTGCTTCTCCATTCCTGACCGGTCGGGTGTGGATCTTGGCGACGCAGGCCGGTACGGCGGCGCCCTCGTCATGGCTGCGGGCCCGGTAGGCGCTCGGGCTCTCGCCGACCAGTTCGGTGAACCGTGAGCTGAACGACCCGAGCGAGGTACAGCCGACCTCGAAGCAGACCTCCGTCACCGACAGGTCACCCCGCCGCAGCAGCGCCTTGGCCCGCTCGATCCGGCGCGTCATCAGGTAGCTGTACGGCGTCTCGCCGAAGGCCGCGCGGAAGCTGCGGGAGAAGTGGCCCGGCGACATCAGGGCGGTGCGCGCCAGAGCCGGAACGTCGAGCGGCTCCGCGTAGTCGCGGTCCACCTGGTCACGGGCCCGGCGCAGCCGGGCGAGGTCCTCCAGCGTCATGCCACCACCATCCCACAGCGCTGGATCACGTCGGGCGGGTACGGGCACAGCGTCGGCCCGGCCGGCAGACCGACACCACGGCTGAGGGGGAGGAGGGTTACTCCGGATCGACTGGGTCGTTCTTCCGGTGTGCGTACTGTTACCGAGGCCAGCGACACGGCCGTTGATGAAACGTTTCTCCGCCAAGTTCCCATCTTTGCTCACCTCGCCGAGCTCTGGGAGGCCCGTGGGCGGACGGTCCCCGGCCGGAGAGATCCGGAGTGGGAACGGCTCACCCGACCACCCCGGAGCTTCCGGCCGGAATCCGGCGCGGTGGGGAACCACGTTTCCCCGATGGGGTGGTGACGGTGCGTCGTCTGTCCAGGGTGCCCGTGCAGGGCCACGGCGCTCCGACCGTGGTCGCACCGCTCGACCTACAGCTCGTGGTGGCCCCCGGCTCGGCCGTCCCGGTGGCCGCCTGTCTGAGATACGAGGTGCGGGACCCGTACGCGGTGTTCCTGGACATCCACGTCGGGCTGGACCAGCCGATCGTCTGGACCTTCGCCCGGGAGCTGTTGGCGACCGGCCTGCGGGAGTGGGCGGGAGTCGGTGACGTGTCGGTCCACCCGGGGCCGGGTGGCGGGCAGAGTGTCTACGTCTCGCTCCGCGGTGAGAGCGGTGGGGCCGTGCTGCGAGCCCGGAGCAGCGACGTCGGGGGCTTCCTGTGGCGGACCGAGCGGCTCGTCCCGATCGGGTCGGAACGGGACCGTTTCGACCTTGATCTGCTGCTGTGCCGGCTGCTGAGGCACCCCGATCCGAGCCGGGCGGAGAGCTGTGGTTGCCGCTCGCGCCGGAGCACCGCCGGATAG
>NZ_JBFUMY010000183.1:0-1737 GCF_054049135.1 Kitasatospora sp. P5_F3
GTCCAACGCCCCGTTGGTGCTGACGTCTCGGCAGGTCGGCCGCTCGACTCCACACAACTTGAGCCAGAGCCGGGCCGAGCTCTCGTCGCCACCGCCCACCAGGGTGTACGCCGCATGGCCGCCGCCCGCGAACGGGGCCACTGTCACCGTCGCGACGCCGATTCCGGCCCGGTGAACCAGCATTCCGTACGAACGAACCCGATCCTGAGTACCGGTACTCAGGAGACGCTCCCGCCGGTCACTGGGCAGGCAGGCCCGCCACCACCTGCCCCCAGGCCGGATCGAGGACGATCGCGGACAGCTCGGGCAGGCCCAGCAGCGGGGCGTTGGTGTAGGGCCGCGTCCCGTCCTCCCCGTCCTTACCGGGATCATTGCTCGCCGACACCATCACCTCCGCCCCGTCCGGCCACTCCAGCACTGCGCTCCAGTTCTGGAGCCCTGAGGGGTCCGTCAGCTGCCGGACCGTCAGCTTTGTGCCGTCCGGCTGCCGGGCCGCTGTGCAGGTGGGCTTCGGACAGTTGGTCGTGGAGAGCAGGGAGGTGCGGGAGAAGGTGATGCCGACGCCGCCCCGGCCGCTGCCCTTGGTGAGGGCGAAGCCGGCGGCCAGGACCCGGGAAGGCTCACCCGAGGGCCACTGTCCGCCCGGGTCCACCCGGTACGGCGCACCGAGCTGCAGGCCGGACGGAAGCTTTCCCCGCAGCAGCTCCAGCAGCTGCGCCGAGTCGGTCGGCGTCACGGGCGCGGGGCTGCTCGGCACCGGGCCGGGCGAGGTGCTCATCGCGGCAGGCGGGAGCGGCCCGGGTGCGGCCGCCGGCCCCAGCCGGCTCAGGCCCAGCCCGGTCGTCCCGACCACCAGCACCGCGGCGACCGCCAGCTGGGCCTGCCGGATCCGGCGCAGCCGCCGCCCTCGGACCGCGGCCCGGTGGACCAGATCGGGACTGTGCGGGGAGAACCCCTGCGCGGTGAGGTCGAAGGCGTCGTGCAGCTCGTGGTCGGACTGCTGCTCGTGGATCACGGTGCTCTCCGGTCCGTCGGGGGGCGTGGGCTGCGGGTGCTGGTTCGGCGCCGTCATGACCGGCCCAGTTCTGCGAAGTCGTGGCCGAGGACCTGCCGCAGCCGGCCCCTGGCCCGGAGGCTGCGCACCCGCACCGAACCGACGCTCATCCCGGTCAGCTGCGCGGTCTCCTCCACCGAACGGTCCTCCCAGTAGCGCAGGACGAGCACCGTGCGGTCCTTCACCGACAGCTGGGCCAGCGCCTCCAGCAGCGCCATCCGCAGCGCCGGGTCCTCCGGCCGACCGCTCCGCTCGGGCAGGTCGCCCGTCGGGCGCTCGCCGGAGCGGCGCAGCCTGCGCTGGGAGATGAAGGTCCGGGTCAGCACCATGTGGGCGTACGCCACGGGCGCCTCGGTGCGGTCGATCCGCCGCCAGGACCGGTACATCTTCGCCAGCGTCTCCTGGACCAGGTCCTCCGCCAGGTGCCAGTCGCCGGTCAGCAGGCAGGCCGTGTGGAACAGCCTGCCGCTGTGGGCGTGTGCGAACTCCAAATAGTCCGCGGGTGCTTCCCCCACCAGATGATCCTTCCGATCTCGGTTGTCACAGCACCCACGCCGCGACCCCGGGCGGACGTTACACACCCAGCCTGAAGAAGCTTTCTCCCCTGTCACTCTTCGACGCCGTCGCCGACCTGGTCGACGTCCGCGGCTGCACGGCCTGCCCCACCCGCCCGCCTGTGCACC
>NZ_JBFUMY010000184.1:0-1591 GCF_054049135.1 Kitasatospora sp. P5_F3
GCCCTCAGCGGCCTCGCCACCCCCCGGCCCCCCCGCCGCCCCGGCGGCCGGCTCGACCTGCCGCGCACGCTGCGCGCCAACCTGGCGCACACCCGGCGGCTGGCGGACGGCCGGACGGTCGTGGTGCCCGAACGCCCCGTCTTCAGCACCCGGGCGCGCAAGGAGGCCGACTGGCGGTTGGTGCTGGTGGTCGACGTGTCCGGCTCGATGGAGGCCTCCGTCATCTGGTCCGCCCTGACGGCGGCGGTGCTCGGCGGCGTGCCGACGCTGTCCACCCACTTCCTGGCCTTCTCCACCGAGATCGCCGACCTGACCGACAAGGTCGACGACCCGCTGTCGCTGCTGCTGGAGGTACGGGTCGGCGGCGGTACACACATCGCCAAGGCGCTGGCCCACGCCCGCTCCCTGGTCACCGTGCCGAGCCGCACCCTGGTCGTGGTGGTCAGCGACTTCGAGGAGGGCGGCCCGCTCGGCGGACTGCTCGCGGAGGTCAGGGCGCTCGCCTCCTCCGGCGTGCACCTGATGGGCTGCGCGGCCCTGGACGACACCGGGAACCCCCGCTACTCGGTGCCCGTCGCCAAGCAGCTCGTGACGGCCGGCATGCCCGTGGCCGCCCTCAGCCCCCTCGCCCTCGCCCGCTGGGTCGGCGACCGACTCCGTGGAGAGAACCGATGACCCCCGATACCGGCTCAGCCGCCCTGCCACCCGTCGCCCCCGCACTGCTCGCGGCCGCCGTGGAGGCGCTGACCTCCCGGCTGCGCAAGAAGCTGGACGCGGCGGTCGAGCAGTACGCGGCGCTGCCCGTGGAGGCGGGCGCGGACGGGCCGACCGTCCGCTGCGGTGAGGACGCCGTGGTCACGCTGGCTCCGGGACCGGACGGCGTGATCGCCGAGGAGGGGCACGCGCGGTGCAGTTGCCTGCTCGCGCCGCGCTGTCTGCACCGGGCCGCGCTGCTGCACTGCTGTCCGCTCGCGGACGCCTCAGCGGATGCCTCGGCGGAGGTCGAGACCCCGGCGGCACCCGGGCCGGAGCCGGAGCCCGTGGCCCCGGTGGTGCTGACGGAGGCTCAGACCAGAGCGGCCGACGCGCTGTGGACGGCCGCCGCAGCGGTACTGGCCGCCGGCCTCCCCGCCGCCGGAGCCGTCCCGCAGGCCGAACTCCTGCGGGCGGCGCACACCGCCCGGCTCGCCGACCTGCACCGGGCCGAGGCCGCCGCCCTGCGGGTAGTGCGCGGGCTGCGCRGCGCCCGGGCCAGGCGGGACGGCCACCGGCTCGCCGACCTGACCGCCGCACTGCGCGAACTCCTGCTCACCACCGCGCTGTTGAGGACCGGACGTGGTGACGCCGCACTCCTGGGCACCGCCCGGCGGGCCTACCGGGCGGGCGGTGCGCTGCGGGTCCACGGGGTGTTCCGGGAGCCGGTCCTGACCTCTACCGGGTACGCCGGTGTGGTCACCCACCTGCTCGACGAGGACGGCCGGTGGTTCTCCGTCGCCGACGTCCGCCCGGGCGGCCCGGCCCGGGCCCGAGGGGCAGGCACCGCGCCGGTCGCGGTCGGGGCGGCCGCCCTCGACCACGCCCGGCTCTCGCG
>NZ_JBFUMY010000185.1:0-1478 GCF_054049135.1 Kitasatospora sp. P5_F3
GGGTGGGCCGGGGGGTGGCGAGGCCGCTGAGGGCGGGGCGCAGCCGGGTGGCGAGCTCGCGGGAGAGCTCCTCGACCAGCCGGCGCACCAGCGGCCGGAGCGTGGCCAGCCGCTGCTCGGGCAGGCCGCCGGCCAGGTTGAGCACGGAGGTCAGCAGTTCCACCGACGGGCGGACGGAGGCCGGGTCCAGCTCGGCCAGGACGTCGGTCCGGCCGGYTTCCGCGGCGCTGCCGAKCACCTCCTCGCGGACCTCCGCACCGAACAGCGCTTCCAGCTCCTCCGCCCAGTCCCGGGCGGAGGGGAAGGACGCCTCCGATCCGCCGCCGACACCGCCGGGGAAGTCGGCGGCACCCTCGCCCCGGCCCGCGCCGTAGAGCTCGTCCAAGGCCTGCGCGTAGCGTCGGGCGCCGTCGGGCAGCCGCTCGGGCTCCCGGCCGAGCAGCAGCCGCCAGCGGTCGGCGGGGGCGAGCAGCGCCGTCTCCGAGGTCTTCGGACGGGCCGACAGCTCTGTCGCGTCGTCAACTGCCGAGTGGGCATCGGCAGTTGGACCAAGCCCGAGTGCGGCCAGGGCGGCTGCCGCCGAGGAGTCCGCCGCCGTCCAGAGGGCGAGCAGCTCGGGCGACGCGGTCAGGGTGAGGTCGGGCCGTTCGCCGAGTTGTTCGGCGACGGTCTCCAGCAGGCGCCCGCGCCCGGCCGGGCTGAGCGCGTCGAAGCCAGCCCGCAGGGCGGGCAGCCGGTCCAGGAAGCCCTGATCGGGCAGCCCGTCGATCCGTTCCAGCAGCGGGCCGAGGGCGGTCGGTGCGTACTGCAACAGCGGGCCGCCGGCCGTCAGCAGGCCGGTGAGGTGCCGGGCCAGCCGGCGCCGGGCGTCGGGGTGGGTGGCGGTGTCGACCCAGCCGGCGGCGCGGGTGCCGAGCCGGTCCGGGTCGTCGAGGTCGAGCAGGACCCGGGCGGCCAGCGCCGCGCCCTGGACCAACGGCGAGGCAGTGCGGGCGAGTTCGGCGAGCGCCGCGTCCATCCGCAGGCCGAGGCGGTGCTCGCCGGCCCGGGTGGCGAGGGCGACCAGCGCGGCCGCGTCGCCGGGGTCGTCGCTGCCGGAGAGCCCGGGCAGCCCGCGGACGGCCGCATCGAGCAGCACCACGGCCAGCTCGGCCGCCTGCGCACGGGTCGTCTCGGTGGTGCCGGGCAGATGGCCCCGGCGCAGCGCCTCCAGCAGGTCGAGGGCGCTGAGCAGCTCCGGCAGGGCGCCGGCGGCAGGCAGCAACTCGGCCGCTTGGGCGAGCAGTTCGGCGACCAGAGCGGGCAGGTCGCAGGCGGCGGCGGAGCGCAGCCCGGCCAGCAGCTGGGTGCAGCTCGGACCGCCGTCGGCGGTCTGTTGGCGGGTGCGTTCGCGCAGGGTGCCGGCGGCGGCCAGCTCGGCGGTCACGCCCCGGACGCCCGCCAGGTCGAGGCGGGCCGCCACCGACGGCGTCCAGCAG
>NZ_JBFUMY010000186.1:0-1430 GCF_054049135.1 Kitasatospora sp. P5_F3
GTGTCGCCGAGCCGCCAGTCATAGGCGTTCGGCGACAGCCGGCGGGGATCGAACGGCTCGATGGCGATATCGCCCGCCTCGACCGCCTTGACGATTTCGGCTCGGGTGAGAATCACAGCTGCCCCAATTTGTCACGCCAGTAGCGCGATTCCTGCGGACCGACGGCCCCCTGGTACTTCCCGGAATACGGTTCGATCTCACCGAGCGTGTCGAAGAACATGATCTGCCCGATCTTCATACCCGGGTACACCCGCAGCGGCCGGATCGGCGACAGCATCAGGGTCCACTGGCCGTGGAATCCGATGTCCCCGATCGGGGCGGTGATCTCCACGAAGAGCCCGAGCCGCCCGACCGAGGACCGCCCGAAGAGCAGCGGCACGAAGCAGTCCGAGCCGACCTCCTCCACCGTGTGCCCCAGGTAGAGCTCGTCGGGCTGCAGCACGTAGCCGTCGGAGTCCATCTTCATGGCGTCGGTCGGGTTCGGCCGGTACGCGTCGATGACGCCGCTCGTGTAGGTGACGAGCGTTTCACCGAGGCAGACGTTGTAGCTGTTCGGATTCACCTGGTCACGATTGAACGGCGATATAGAGATCTTTCCATTTCTCGCGGATTCAACGATTTCAGGCCCCGTAAGGATCACAAGAGACACCACTCTTCTACTCTGAAATGAGGATTTGACCGCGGGATGATGCTATGCATTTCTCCGACAATACGTCAACTGGTTGCCGGAATCCGAAAAGCCGTCCGCACGGGCTGGATCAATTCGCGGGGATAGGCCACACTGTCTCCCGTGAAACACGTCATAGCCCTGGATGTGGGCGGTACCGGAATCAAGGCCGGCTTGATCGGAGCGGGCGGCGAAATGCTGCACCGTTCGCAGTTGGCCACCCGCCGTGAGCGCGGACCCGACGCGGTGGTGGAGTCCATCCTCGACTTCGCCGCCGAACTGCGCGGCCACGGCGAACGTCATCTCGGCGAACCGGCCTTGGCGGTCGGCGTCGCCGTGCCCGGCATCATCGACAGCGCGACCGGTACCGCCGTCTACGCCGCCAACCTCGGCTGGCGCGACGTCCCGCTCGGCGCGCTGCTCAGCGACCGGCTGGGCGCCCTCCCCGTCGCCCTCGGTCACGACGTCCGGACCGGCGGGCTCGCCGAGAGCCGGATCGGCGCGGGCCGGGACGTCGACCGTTTCCTCTTCCTCGCCCTCGGCACCGGTATCGCGGGCGCGATCGGCATCGGCGGGCGGATCGAGGCGGGTGCGAACGGCGCTGCGGGCGAGATCGGCCACATCGTCGTACGCCCCGGGGGGACCCGGTGCGCCTGCGGCCAGCGCGGCTGCCTGGAGCAGTTCGCGTCGGCCTCGGCCGTCGGCCGGGCCTGGGCCGCCGCCGCCGGCCGACCGGCGGCCGACGCGGCGGACTGTGTACGGG
>NZ_JBFUMY010000187.1:0-1395 GCF_054049135.1 Kitasatospora sp. P5_F3
AACCCACGGCGGACTCGAGCTGGAGTCAACTTCGTTGTGGACAGGGGGCGTTCCCAGGGGCGGCGTAGGTCGGCGGCCAGCGGGCGGGCCAGGCGGAGCTGGGTGTGGGCGACGATGACCAGCCAGGTCCACAGGTCGGCGGTGTCCGGTGCGCGGAAGTGCGGCGCGGTCCAACCGAGGGTGCCTTTGAGCAGGCGAAACGTGTGCTCAAGGTCGAATCTGCGCAGGAAAGTACGCCATATTCGGTCCAGGTGCGTGGTGTTGATGCCGGTGGCCGAAGACCACAGCCACAGCGGCGTCGCCTCGCGTTCGCCGGGCAGGTGCTCGACCTTGAGGCGGACCAACGTGCCGTGGGTGATAGGGATTTCGCCTTCGTGGTCGAGCCACGGGCCGCGTTTTTGCAGGCGCTGGTGCATCCGGTCCCAGGCCCTGGCCTCGGCCTTTCCGTAGCGGGTGGTCTCGGTGCGGGTGGTGGTGTCGGGCTCGTGCCAGGATTYGGGCTTGGCGAAGGTGAACGCGGTGCCGTGCTTGCGCGGTCGCCCACCCCTGGGCGTGGAGCGGGGCTCGCCCGCGTCGCGGAGCATGACGCGGTCCGACCGCAGTCGGCCGATGAGCTCCAGAGGCAGGTCGGCCAGGAGGTGGGCCAGGCGCGTGACGTCGTAGCCGGCGTCCATGACCAGCAGGATGTCCGGATCACCACGGGTCCAGTGCCCGGCCTCGATCAGGCGCCCGGTGACCTCGCGCAGCTGGGCGGCGGTCACCGCGGTGGCGTCGTCGGCCGGTCCCAGCCGGACCGCGTCCAGCAGACCGGTCCAGGAGGTGCGGCCGGACTCCAGGGCGGCGACGAAGGAGTAGGGCCAGCCGGGGATCATCTGGTCGGCGCCGCGGCCCCGTCCGTATACGTGGCAGAACAGCCGGTCGTCACTGGTGGGAGCGTCGGGTCGGAGCCAGTTGGAGATGTCCACGGCCAAGGCGATGCGCCCGTCGGCGAGGCGTGGGATCGGCAGGGCGGCCAGTGCGCGACGCAGCCGGGTCGGCTCGAGCCAGCCCCGGTCCAGCGCGGCGTACATCGCCCCGTGCCCGCGCCGGTGCTCAGCAGCCAGCGACAGGTCCACCAGCGTCTTGACCGGCCCGTCCGTGCACAACAGCGCGTCGGTGAGCTCGAAGAGCACATCCGCCCGCTTGTACAGACTCTCGTAGAACTCGACCCGAAAGCGGGACAAGATGCCCAACGCGCCACCTACGGGCGCGTCGACGGGAAGACTCATGGGCAGCGGCCGATCTCTGGTTCTTCGTGACTCGACATCTCGAAGCGTGGAGAACGGCCGCCTCTGCTGTCCCGGAAAGAACTGCAGATCAGCAGGTCGAGTGACCTGCGAGGTTAAACAACAAGCT
>NZ_JBFUMY010000188.1:0-1298 GCF_054049135.1 Kitasatospora sp. P5_F3
GGGGTGCGCTGCCGCCCTCGGGGGCCGCAGGCCACCCGGCCCGGCCACCACCGCCTCACCGTCACCCGGAACTGCCCGGGTACCGGCCACGGCCCAGGCCACCGCCTGAGCCCGCCCGCCACCCTCGCCGGTGCCGCAGGCCCGGCGGCCGCCACTGGCCCGCTGCCGGGCCGTCAGGCCCCGGCACCCGGCCACCCACCGGTGCGGCCGCCAGGCCGCCCGCGCTGGAGGACCGGGTGGTGGTGTCCGGCTGCGCCCCGGTCCGCGTTCGCTCCTGCCTCGCCGGGCGTGTGGTGCTTCTCCCCGCGCCGCCCTGCGGGGCCGGGGTGGAGTTTCTGACAGCTCTTGCATCCGGCGCCGGACGTCCCGACACCTCTTGCATGTTCGTCCTTCCACAGGTGGGCGGGTTGCCGGTGCGGCTCAAGGAGGGGGTGGTGGTGCGGGCCGGGGACGGGTTCGGCGGCTCGGCCGGGAGTGCCGCCGCGCCCTGCCTCAGGCCCTCGCCGCACCCGCCCGGTGCTGCGCGCCGTGCTGCGGTCGTGGCCGCCACCGTGCCCTCGGGCGAGGCACTACGGTCGCCGCCGCACCCGGGGAGAGCTCTTCGCCGGCCGCCCGGAGCGGGCCGACCGGGTGTGCCGGTGCTGCCCGGCGGGTGGCTCGGAGAGCTCCTGGTGCCCGTCGTCGTCACGGCGGGGCCGGCCTTCTGCCTGCCGCGCACCAGCACCCGCTGCCCGTGTCACCGACCGCCACCCACCGCCCGCTGCTCCCGCCGCCGCACCTCGGCCGCTCCTCCCGCCGCCCTCCCGGGCTCGCCGCCCCACCCACGCCGCAGGTGCCCGCCCTCCCCTCTGCCGCCGCTCACGGCCCGCTGTGGTGCCCGCCAGGCGCCGTCTAGCCTCCGCCCCTCCCTGGAGGCCGCAGGGCACCCGCGCCGCGCTGCTGCGCCCCGGCGCCGATATCGGGGCTATGGCTCTCTACCGAAAATTCGCGGGATATCGTGAACGAAAGGCCCGCCGGATTCTGCCGTCCCGTCAGGGATGGCCCTTCTACAGGCAATTCGCGCGACATCGTCAACGCCGCTCGGACGCCCCGTCAGGGGAGGCCCCGTTACCGACAATTCACGCCACATCGTTAACGCTCCCGGCCGCAGGCCGGAACGGGCCTCATGGCGGGCCGCAGGCCCGTGCCGCTTTGACACCCGCCACCCGCCGAGTTGAGGCCCCGTCAGGGGCCGCATCGGGCAAGCCAATTCGCCATCGGCGAATTGCCCCCGCCACCCACCCGCCCAGGCCCGGCGC
>NZ_JBFUMY010000189.1:0-1757 GCF_054049135.1 Kitasatospora sp. P5_F3
GCGCGGGTACCTGGCCCTGGCGGGCGGGCCCGACCGGCAGCACGGGCGCGGCCGGGCGGGCGGGGGCCACCGGGGTCGCCTGGGCCACGGGGCTCGGCAGCGGCGTCGGCTTGGGCTCCGCTGCGGGGGTCGGGGTGGCAGCCGGGGTGGGCGTCTGAGCCGGGCTCGGCTCGGCGGACGGCTCGGCACTGGGCCCGGCGGTCGGGGTCGGGGCGGGCGTGGGCTCTCCGGACGGCATCGGCGAGGGCTCGACGGGCTCCGACGGCCCGGGCTTCGCCGGCACGGTCCGCACCGGGCTCGAGCCCGGGACGACCGGTAGCTGAACGGTCGGCAGCGCGGGCAGCTGAGGCAGCGTGGGGAGGACCGGGAGCTGGGGTATCAGCACCGGCGGCACGGTGGCCAGCACCACCTCCACCTGCGGCTGGCCCGCCGGCTCCCGCTCCTCCGCCAGCGCGGTCGGCCCGGCCAGCAGCAACGGCACCGCCACCCCGGCCAGGACAGCGGTACGCCAGATCACCGTGACCGGAACAGGACGTGCTGAGAACGCGAACGGAAGTGCGGCCACGGAGGGAAGTCCTTCCGACGGCCGACCGCGCTGCGACGCGGGCGGCGGCGGGACAGCTCCGCACCAGCCTCACACAAACCGACAATCAGGGCATTTCGTACCCAGCCGGAGGTCTGCCGCAGCTCCCGTCCGGAGCAGACGTGCTCGCGAACCGCCGCCACGATCGCCGCCTTCTCGCCGAGCGGGCGGCTGCGCAGCGTGGTGGCGGCCACCGCGGCCCGCTTGGCGAGCAGCTTGGAGAGGTCCAGCTCGCCCTTCACACCGCCCTGCAGACCGATCACGACCAGGCGGCCGTTGGTGGCCAGCGCGTCGAGGTTCCGGTCCAGGTACTTGGCACCCATGATGTCCAGGATCACGTCCGCCCCGGCCCCGCCGGTGGCGGCCGCGACCTCCTCGACGAAGTCCTGCTTCCGGTAGTCGATGCCGACGTCCGCACCGAGTTCGGCACAGCGGGCCAGCTTGTCGGAACTCCCGGCGGTGACCAGCACCTTGGCCCCGACCGCCTTCGCCAGCTGGATCGCCATGGTGCCGATGCCACTGGCGCCGCCGTGCAGCAGCACGGTCTCGGCGGGGCGCAGATGGGCCACCATGAAGAGGTTGGACCAGACCGTGCAGGCCACCTCCGGCAGCGCGGCCGCCTCGGTCACGCTCAACCCCTCCGGCACGGGCAGCAGTTGGCCGACCGGTACGGCCACCAGCTCGGCGTACCCGCCACCCACCAGCAGGGCGCAGACCTGGTCGCCGACCGCCCAGCCGGCCACCCCGGCCCCGAGGGCGACGATCCGCCCCGCGCACTCGAGCCCGGGGTACGGCGAGCTGCCGGCCGGCGGTGCGTAGCGGCCCTGCCGCTGCAACAGGTCGGCCCGGTTCACGGCGCTGGCCGTGATCTCGACCAGCACCTCCCCGGCGGCGGGCACCGGGTCGGGCACCTCCGCCCACACCAGTGCTTCGGGACCACCGGGCTGAGGAATCGTCATCGCATGCATAGGTCCGACGGTACTGCCCCGCCGGGGTGGCCTCAGGCCAGCGGGACCGCCTGCTGAATGGTGATGATGCGGTCGGTGAGCTGGAGGACGGCGGCTTCGGGTTCGGTGTAGTTGAGGACCCGTCGGCCCCGCACCACCGCGACCACCAGATCGGTGCAGTCACGCGGACTGTGCCCCGCCTCGGCCCTGGTGACCGGACGCTCCAC
>NZ_JBFUMY010000190.1:0-1166 GCF_054049135.1 Kitasatospora sp. P5_F3
CTGCTACTGAACTTGATTGGGTGATGTCGGAGCTGTTTGCCTGACGGCGGTGGCTCGGCTGCGGTAGCTCTGGGCTATGAGGTACGCGCAGGGCGGCGGGTTGACCGACGCTGGGAGGGCTGTCCGGGAGCGGGTGCGGCTGCAGGCCGTGGAGCGTTTCGAGGGCGGGGAGAAGAACCGGGAGATCGCTGCCGCGTTGCGGGTCAGTGAGCGGTCGGTGGAGCGGTGGCGCCGGCAGTGGCGCGAGCGCGGCGAGGCGGGGGTCCTGTCCAAGGGATCACCGGGGCGCCCTCGGCTCAGCGATACTCAGATCGCCAGACTGGAGCGGGAGTTGGAGCGTGGCCCGCTGCTCCACGGCTGGGCCGATCAGCGGTGGACGCTGGCCCGGGTGAAGACGTTGATCGGCCGGTTGTTCCACGTCTCCTACACGGTGGAGGGCACCTGGCGGCTGCTGAAGCGGCACGGCTGGTCGTGGCAGCAGCCGGCCCGCCGAGCGATCGAACGCGACGACGCGGCGGTGGAGTTGTGGAAGAAGGAGGTCTGGCCGCGGGTAAAAGCACCGCGGCGGGTCGCGGAGCCTGGATCGTCTTCGAGGACGAGGCCGGGCAGTCGATGACACCGCCGCGCGCCAGAACCTGGGGCCGCATCGGGCACACACCCGTGGTCCGCGTGCGCGGCCGGGGAGCCGGCCGGGTCTCGATGGCGGGCATGGCCTGCTACAAACCGGGCGAACGATCCCGGCTGATCTACGCGATCCGCGAGTACCGGGGCCGCAAGAACGAGCCCAAGGGCTTCACCTGGCGCGACTTCCGAGACCTGATCGTCCGCGCCCGCATCCAGCTCGGCGGACCGATCGTCCTCGTCTGGGACAACGCCCGCATCCACCTCGTGCCACCGCTGCGGGCGTTCTTCGAAGCGAACTCGCACTGGCTCACGGTCTTCCAACTGCCCACCTACGCACCTGACCTGAACCCGCAGGAGGGCATCTGGTCGCTGGTCAAACGGGGCATCGGCAACCTTGCCGCCGCTAACCTCGGCCAGCTGACCCGAGCCGTCAAGCGCAAGCTCAAACAGATCCAGTACCGCCCGCACCTCGTCGACGGCTGCCTCGCCGGCACCGACCTGATCATGGACGGCTGACCGACAACACCCAATCAAGTTCAGTA
>NZ_JBFUMY010000191.1:0-1158 GCF_054049135.1 Kitasatospora sp. P5_F3
CTTCGAGAAGGCGAGGATGTGGTCGTTGTCGGTGGGGTGGAAGGTGAGGTCGCGCAGCTGTTGGAGGGCGGGGTGGCGCCGGCGCAGCCGGTTGAGGACGGTGATGAGGGGGGTGAGGGTGTTGGTGGTGGTCCAGTCGCGGGGCCGTAGTTCGTACTTCTCGGAGTGGGCGTACTCCTCGGAGCCGGGGGTGGTGGGTTCGTTCTCGGCGAGTTCGTAGCCGGCGTAGATGCCCCAGCTGGGGGCGAGGGTGGCGGCGAGGACGGTGCGGACGGCGAAGGCGGCGGGGCCRGCSTSGGCGAGGTGTTTGGGGAGGATGTCGGGGGTGTTGGCGAAGAAGTTGGGGCGCATGTAGGCGGCGGCGTCGCCGCTGAGTTCGGTGAGGTATTCGACGAGTTCGGCCTTGGTCTCGCGCCAGGTGAAGTAGGTGTAGGACTGGTGGAAGCCGACTTTGCCGAGGGTGTGCATCATGGCGGGGCGGGTGAAGGCTTCGGCGAGGAAGAGGACGTCGGGGTCGGTGCGGGCGATGTCGGCGAGGACCTTTTCCCAGAACAGCACCGGTTTGGTGTGGGGGTTGTCGACGCGGAAGATCCGGACGCCGTGGGCCATCCAGTGCCGCAGGACTCGTAGGGTCTCCTTGACCAGGCCGTCGAAGTCGTGGTCGAAGTTGACGGGGTAGATGTCCTGGTACTTCTTCGGCGGGTTCTCGGCGTAGGCGATGGTGCCGTCGGGGCGGTGGGTGAACCACTCGGGGTGTTTGTTGACCCAGGGGTGGTCGGGGGAGCACTGGAGGGCGAAGTCGAGGGCGATCTCGATGCCGAGGGCGGCGGCTTCGGTGACGAAGTGGTCGAAGTCCTCGATGGTGCCGAGGTCGGGGTGGACGGCGTCGTGGCCGCCTTCGGGGGAGCCGATCGCCCAGGGGGAGCCGACGTCGTGCTGACCTGCCGTCAGGGAGTTGTCGGGGCCTTTGCGGAAGGCTCGGCCGATCGGGTGGATCGGGGGGAGGTAGAGGACGTCGAAGCCCATCGCGGCGACGGCGGGCAGCCGCAGCGCGGCGGTGCGGAACGTACCGGACACCGGCGGCTGGTTACCGTCCGGGTCGACCACCGCACCCTCGGACCGCGGGAAGAACTCGTACCACGACCCGAACAACGCCCG
>NZ_JBFUMY010000192.1:0-1152 GCF_054049135.1 Kitasatospora sp. P5_F3
GTACCGTCCGGCCCGGCGGCGCGCGAGCTGCTGGCCGCGGCCCTGGCGCGGCTGCTCGGCGACGACGGCCCGGCGCTCGGCGCGGTGCACCTGGTGGCCGACGGCTCCCCGGTGGCCGAGCAGGTCGGCCGGGAACTCGCCCGGTACGGGGAGGTCCGCACCGAGGCGCTCGGCGCGGGCTGCCTGGCCCCGATGCTGCGGCTGGTCGAGGCGCTGGCCTCGGCCGGCGGACCGCACCTGGTCGTGGTGGCGGGCAGCACCGGCCGGGTCGCCCTGGCGGTCGTGGGCGCGGGGGAGGCGGCGGCATGAGCGACGACGCCCTCAAGGGCTCCTGGACCCKGGTGCTCGGCGCGTCGAGCGGCATCGGTGCAGCCGTGGCGCGCGGCCTGGCCCGCCGAGGCGCCCATGTGCTGGGCGTGCACTTCGACACCGCGGCCGGGCACGACGGGGTGGCCGAGCTGGTCGAGGAACTGCGCGGCTACGGCGGCACCGTGGAGTTCCACAACGCGAACGCCGCGAGCCGCAGTGTCCGAGCCGAACTGACCGAACGGCTGGGTGAGTTGGCGGCAGAGCGCGGAGTGCGGGTGCTGCTGCACTCACTCGCATTCGGGACGCTGGCCCCCTACCTGCGCGGTACCGACGATCAAGCACCGGTCGAGGCCAGGCAGTTGACGATGACTCTGGACGTGATGGCGCACTCGCTCGTCTACTGGACCCAGGACCTGTACGCCGCGAAGCTGCTCCACCCCGGCGCCAAGGTGTTCGCCATGACGAGTGCCGGCACCGCCCGCGTCTCGGCCAACTACGGCCCGGTGTCGGCCGCGAAGAGCGCACTGGAGGCCCATGTCCGCCAGCTGGCCGTCGAGCTCGCGCCGGACGGGGTCGCGGTCAACGCGATCCGCGCCGGGGTGACCCGCACCCGGTCGCTGGAGCGGATACCGGAGCACCCGGAGCTGCTGGAACGCGCCAGGGCCGGCAACCCGCACGGACGGCTGACCACCCCGGAGGACGTGGCCGAGGTGGTCACCCACCTGTCCCTGCTCGACTCCTCCTGGCTGACCGGCAACGTGCTCGGGGTGGACGGCGGCGAGGTGCACACCACATGAACCTGCTCATCGCCGCGCCGCCCGCCGTGATCGCCCTCGGCGGGTG
>NZ_JBFUMY010000193.1:0-1058 GCF_054049135.1 Kitasatospora sp. P5_F3
GCTCCTCCCTCGCCGTCCTCGCCGCCCCCGACTCCGACATCGGACTCGTCGGCTACGAAATGGCCCTCCTCGTCGACCGCGCCGGAGCCGTCCTCACCCCCGCACTCCGCGCAGAACTCCAGGGCAGTCTCCTGCACTGACGGTTCGTCGGATACCGTCCTGGTATTCGAATGACCTCATGTCCGTCCCGGGCCCCAACAGTGGGCCCGGGTTCGGGCGTTGTACGGCCTTCGCACCACCGGCAGCGGCCCCTCGGGGGTCGGTGCCTGCACCGCACCGCCGCACCTTGTGAGGAGAGGAACCGTGACCCCGCCCGACGACCGCAGCGGCCAGTACGGCGTTCCGTACCCAGGCACCGGCCATGACGCCTTCGGAGCCCCCGGCGTCGGCCCCGGTCAGCCGTACGGCCAACCCGCCTACGGCCAGCCGCAGTTCGCGCAGCAGCAGCCCCCGCCCCAGTCCCACCAGTACGGCGGGCAGCCGAGCCAGTCCCAGTACGACCGGTCCGCGCAGTACGGGCGGCACGGCTACCAGGACTACCCGGGGCCCGAGGCCTTTCCTGAACAGGACGAAGAGCCGGGCCACGTCGAGGAGTTCGACGACGACCACGACTCGGGACCGCTGATCCGACCGTTCGCGATGACCGGTGGCCGTACCCGGCCCCGGTACGAACTGGCCTTGGAGGCACTGGTTTCGGCCAATGTCTCCCCGGACCGGCTGGCCTCGATGCTCCCCGAGCACCAGCGGATCTGCACCCTGTGCACCGAGGTGAAGTCCGTCGCCGAGGTCTCCGCGCTGCTCAATCTCCCCCTCGGGGTGGCACGCATTCTGGTGGCCGACCTCGCAGAGGCCGGCCTCGTCGCCATCCACCAGCCCGCCGCCGGCGGCGAATCCGGCAACCAGCCCGATGTCACGCTGCTCGAAAGGGTCCTCAGTGGACTTCGCAAGCTCTAACGCGGCCACCCCCACCCGCGCCACCACCTCCGCGAAGATCGTCGTCGCAGGCGGCTTCGGCGTCGGCAAAACCACCCTCGTCGGCGCGGTCTCCGAGATCAACC
>NZ_JBFUMY010000194.1:0-973 GCF_054049135.1 Kitasatospora sp. P5_F3
CCCGGCGACCTCGCCGAGGCTTTCCAACAGGGCGGCGAAGGCGTCCTTGAGAGGTTGTGGGGTGTCCTCGTTCGCGAAGGCCAGGCCGCCGTCGAGTTGGAAGATGGCGTCGTAGACCGCCGGGTTGCGTGCGGCGTAGTCGAGGTAGGCGCGGGCGAGGGCGTRCACCCGCTCGCGCGGGCCGTCTGCGGCGGCGGTCGCGGCCCGCAGCGCCGCGGCCATCTCGGTGGCGCCTTCGAGGGCGACGGCGCCGATGATCTCGCGYTTGCCGCGGAAGTGGCTGTAGAGGAYGGGCTGGCTGTACTCGATGCGCTCGGCGAGCCGGCGGGTGGTGACCGCGTCCCAGCCCTGCTGTTCGGCGAGTTCGCGGGCTGTTGTCACGATGAGGCGTTCGCGGGTCGCCCGTTCGCGTTCCTTGCGTTCCTGTACCGACATGACYCGATCCTAGCACYGCTAGACAAGGGAGCRTCAGTAGTACTAGCGTTACCACGTYATCTAGCAGCGCTAGATCCCAGGAGGGGTCATCATGCTCAACGCACTCGAGGTGTTCACCGTCGTGGTCGTCGGTCTGATGGTGGGGGTGGAGTTCTCGGTCGCCTTCGTCGTCAACCGGATCCTCGGCGCACTGCCTGACGACAGCTACCAGCTCGGCCGCGCCCACGGGGGCCGGATGCTCGGTGCCCTGATGCCGGTCTGGTACTTCACCTCCCTCGCCCTGAGCGCGGTGTGGGCCGTAGCCGGATGGCACCGCCCCGGCGYCGGCCTGGTCGTCACYGCCGCCGGGCTGCTGGTCCTCAGCGTGGTCATGTCGATMCTGCTGCTCGTCCCGATCAACAACCGGAGCAAGACGTGGACCCCCGAGAACCGGCCCGCGGACTGGAGGGAGCAGAGCGACCGCTGGGACCGCTACCACTACGCCCGCGTCGCCGTCATCGTCGCCGCCTTCGCCCTGCTCGCCACCGCCCTCGCCTGA
>NZ_JBFUMY010000195.1:0-950 GCF_054049135.1 Kitasatospora sp. P5_F3
GGCCGCCCGGTCGCCGTCCGTGACCCGCGCCCGGAGCCGTCGGCTGCGTCGCTGTACCAGCCGGTGTCGTTCCGTCAGGACACCTCCTACCTGGCGATCGGCGAGCGCACCAACGCCAACGGGTCGAAGAAGTTCCGCGACTCGATGCTGGCCGGTGACTGGCAGGCGTGTGTGGAGATCGCCCGTGAGCAGATCCGTGACGGCTCCCACCTGCTGGACCTGTGCGTCGACTACGTCGGCCGGGACGGCGTCGCGGACATGAAGGAGATCGCCGGCCGCCTGGCCACCGCCTCCACGCTGCCGATCGTGCTGGACTCCACCGAACCCGACGTCCTGCGCGCCGGCCTTGAGGCGCTGGGCGGGCGGGCGGTGCTGAACTCGGTGAACTACGAGGACGGGGACGGCCCGGACACCCGCTTCGGCCGGATCGCCTCACTGGCCCGCGAACACGGGGCCGGCCTAATCGCGCTGACCATCGACGAGGAGGGCCAGGCCCGCACCGCGGAGGCGAAGGTGGCGATCGCGGAGCGCCTGATCACCCAGCTCACCGGCGAGTACGGCGTCGACGAGGGCTCGATCCTGGTGGACTGCCTCGCCTTCACCCTCGGCACAGGCCAGGAGGAGTCGCGGCGCGACGGCATCGAGACGATCGAGGCGATCCGCGAGCTGAAGCGCCGCCACCCCGACGTGCAGACCACCCTGGGCCTGTCCAACATCTCCTTCGGGCTCAGCCCGGCGGCCCGGCAGGTCATCAACTCGGTGTTCCTGCACGAGTGCGTCGAAGCCGGCCTGGACTCGGCGATCGTGCACGCCTCCAAGATCCTGCCCATCGCCCGCATCCCCGACGAGCAGCGCACGGTCGCCCTCGACCTGGTCTACGACCGCCGCGCCGAGGGCTACGACCCCCTGCAGCGCCTGCTGCAGCTCTTCGAGGGCGTCAGCGTCGCCTC
>NZ_JBFUMY010000196.1:0-887 GCF_054049135.1 Kitasatospora sp. P5_F3
TGAGCCTTTTCAGCTGTAGACCGTGAGGGTGAGGATCGCTGCGACGGCTGACGTGAGCCAGTTCGGGCTGCAGCGGGCGTGGCGGAAGATCCGCCAGGTTTTGAGCCGGGCGAAAGCGCGCTCGACGGCGACCCGCAGGCGGGCATGGACCTTGTTGAACGCCCGGTACTTGTCGGGCAGTTCGCATCCGGCGGTGCGTTTGATCGGGGTCTCGAACGTGCCGCCGGCGCCGACGTAGCCCTTGTCTGCGAGGACAGGGATCCCGAGTTCCTCGCAGATCGTGATGATGCGGTGGGTGCGGGCGGCCGTCAGGTCCGCGGTGCGGCCCGGCAGTGCGGGTGAGAACCACAGGATCGTTCCTGTGGGGTCGGTGACCACCTGGATGTTCACGCCGTGGCGACGGTGCTTGCCGGAGTAGTCGCCCTCGCTGTCGCCGACGCGGTCGCATTCGGCGAGGGTGCCGTCGACCAGTACGTACGCCGGCTGTGCGGCGCTGAGGGTCTCGGCCAGGTCCGGCGCGTGTTCGGCGAGAAGGTCGACGACTGCCCGCACGTAGGCGTGGGCGGTGCCGACGCTGATCCGGAAGCCGGCCGCGAGCTGGGCGAGGGTGTCGTGCTTGCGTAGGTAGACCAGGGCGAGCAGGGCTCGTTGGTGGGGCGGGAGTTTGCACCGGCGGTCACCCTCTCGGGTGACGATCAGCATGGTGACCAGCTCGACGAGTGCGTGGGGCAGGTCGAGTGCGGCAGGATATGCGACCAACGGGGCTTCCCGGCTGACGAGTTGAGGCGTAGAGAACCTGCTCAACGGCCAGGAGGCCCTGTCTGTAGCGCCGAACATCCGCTCGATCCGTCAGATCACCCGATCAGGTACCGAGCTGAAAAGGCTCA
>NZ_JBFUMY010000197.1:0-870 GCF_054049135.1 Kitasatospora sp. P5_F3
TTCGGCTTCGGCGAACGCGAAGGCGAACCCTTCCAACACGTCGTCGACACCCACGAACTCACCATCCCCTGGGAACTCACCCAGGCCACCGACGACCTGACGGACCGTCTGATCGAAGCCGCCCGCTGGCCCTTCGACCTCTCCACCGAACTACCCGTACGAGCCACCCTGTTCGAGGCCGGACCSGACGAMTSGGTCCTGCTCCTRCTGGTCCACCACATCGCCGGCGACGGCTGGTCCCTGCGACCACTGCTGCACGACCTCTCCACCGCCTACACCGCCCGCTCCACCGGCACCACCCCCACCTGGCAACCACTACCGGTCCAGTACCCGGACTACGCCCAATGGCAGCAGGACCTGCTCGGCACCGAAACCGACCCCACCTCCCTGACCGCCCGCCAACTCACCTACTGGACCGAACAACTCGCAGACATCCCACTCGAACTCACCCTCCCCACCGACCGACCCCGACCCACCGTCGCAACCTACGACGGCGACGCCCTCGACGTSGTCTGGGACACCAACCTGCACACCCGACTGACCACCCTCGCCACCCAGAGCGGCACCACCCTCTTCATGGTCCTCCAAGCAGGCGTCGCCGCCCTGCTCTCCCGACTCGGCGCCGGCACCGACATCCCACTCGGCAGCCCCATCGCCGGCCGCACCGACCCCGCCCTCGACGACCTCGTCGGCTTCTTCGTCAACACCCTCGTCCTCCGAACCGACCTCACCGGCGACCCCACCTTCCGCCAACTCCTCACCCGCGTACGCTCCGCAGACCTCGCCGCCTACGCCCACCAGGACCTCCCCTTCGAACGACTCGTCGACGCCCTCAACCCCGAACGCTCCGCCGCCCGCCAACCCCTCTTC
>NZ_JBFUMY010000198.1:0-854 GCF_054049135.1 Kitasatospora sp. P5_F3
GGCGCGGCGCAGGCGAAGCCGCCGCGGGCATCGCCGCCAAGGCCGCCGAATACGGCGCCGCCAAGGCCTACACCGCCGACGCCGCCGAGTTCACCGACCAGCTCGTCGTCCCCAAGGTCGACGCGCTCACCCAGATCGCCAAGACCGCCGGCGCGGGTGCGGTGCTCCTCACCTCCTCCGGTGAGGGCAAGGAGATCGCCGCCCGCGTCGCGCTGCGCCTGGAGTCCGGCATCATCACCGACGCCGTCGACCTGGAGGCCGGCGACGGCGGTCCGGTCGCCACCCAGGCGGTGTTCGCCGCCTCCTTCCAGGTCAAGTCGAAGGTCTCGCACGGCACCCCGGTCATCACCGTCAAGCCGAACTCCACCACCCCCGAGCCCGCCCCGGCCGCCGGCACGGTCGAGAACGTCACCATCACGTTCACCGGCAACGCCGCCACCGTCACAGCCCGCACCCCCCGCGTCTCCTCCGGCCGCCCCGAGCTGACCGAGGCCGCCATCGTCGTCTCCGGCGGCCGCGGCGTCGGCGCAGCCGAAGGCTTCACGGTGGTCGAGGACCTCGCCGACGCGCTCGGCGCGGCCGTCGGCGCCTCCCGCGCCGCCGTCGACGCCGGCTGGTACCCGCACACCAACCAGGTCGGCCAGACCGGCAAGCAGGTCTCCCCGCAGCTCTACATCGCCGCGGGCATCTCCGGCGCCATCCAGCACCGCGCCGGCATGCAGACCTCCAAGACCATCATCGCCATCAACAAGGACCCCGAAGCCCCCATCTTCGAACTCGTCGACTACGGCGTCGTCGGAGACCTCTTCACCGTCCTCCCCCAACTCACCACCGAGGTCAACACCCGCAAGGGC
>NZ_JBFUMY010000199.1:0-843 GCF_054049135.1 Kitasatospora sp. P5_F3
CCTCGTACACCACCGTCATGAGCGACACGGTGAAGAACCTGTTCGAGGCACCGCAGGTCTACAAGGTCAAGGACCAGAACCAGTACCTCATGATCGTCGAGGCCCGGGGCGCGAACGAGCAGCGCTACTTCCGCTCCTTCACGGCCACCAGCCTGAACGGCAACTGGACCCCGCAGGCCGCCACCGAAGCCAACCCCTTCGCCGGCAAGGCCAACAGCGGCGCCACCTGGACCAACGACATCAGCCACGGTGACCTGGTCCGCAACAACCCCGACCAGACCATGACCATCGACCCCTGCAACCTGCAACTCCTCTACCAGGGCAAGTCCCCCACCGCCGGCGGCCCCTACGACCAACTGCCGTACCGGCCGGGCGTCCTCACCCTGCAGCACTGACCCACCGCCGCCGTCACGGGCGACCGTAGAAGTCGGGGCGCCCCATGATCCAGAGGCTGGCCTGCTTGATGGCCATGCCGGGTCGGGGCGCCTCGATCATCTGGTCGTCGCCGATGTAGAGGGCGACGTGGTGGATGTCCCGGGCGCGGCCGGTGTCGGTCCAGAAGACCAGGTCGCCGGGGCGGAGTTGGGCGTAGCTGACGGGGGTGGACTCGGCGTACTGGTCGGCGGCGAAGTGGGTCAGGCTCTTGCCCGCGCGGCGCCAGGCCATCATGGTCAGCCCGGAGCAGTCGTAGCCGGCCGGGCCCTCACCGCCCCAGATGTACGGCAGGCCGATCTTGGACCGGGCGAAGGCAATGGCGGCCTCGGCGCCCCCGGCCGACCAGGGGGACTCTGCGACGGAGTCGGCGGAGGGGCGGGCCGCGGCGGCCGCGGCGGCCGCCTCGGC
>NZ_JBFUMY010000200.1:0-837 GCF_054049135.1 Kitasatospora sp. P5_F3
GCTCCTCCCTCGCCGTCCTCGCCGCCCCCGACTCCGACATCGGACTCGTCGGCTACGAAATGGCCCTCCTCGTCGACCGCGCCGGAGCCGTCCTCACCCCCGCACTCCGCGCAGAACTCCAGGGCAGTCTCCTGCACTGACGGTTCGTCAACCTCGATGCGCCGGACCGACCGACCCGGTCCGGCGCCCCAACCGTCAGCCGCCGTAGGGTGGTTGGCAATCCCGCCTCGGCTGGCCTTCACCCAGCCGGAACCTGCTGCGAACGGCGGCAGCACAAGGAGGACTCATGACCCCGACACCCGCCGGCTCCTACGGCAACAACGGGTACGGCAGCGGCGGTTACGGCGCCCGGCAGTCCGGCAGTGGCTACGGCGGTCAGGAGTCCTACGAGCAGCAGCCGCTGGTCCGCCCGTACGCGATGACGGGTGGCCGTACCCGGCCCCGGTACCAGCTCGCGATCGAGGCGCTGATCTCCACCACCGCCTCGGCCGAGCGCACCGGCGGCCTGCTGCCGGAGCACCAGCGGATCGTGAGTCTCTGCCGCGAAGTGAAGTCCGTCGCCGAGATCTCCGCGCTGGCCGGTGTGCCGCTCGGGGTCGCCCGGATTCTCGTCGCCGACCTGGCGGAAGCCGGTCTTGTCGCCATCCACCAGCCCGCCGCCGCGGGCGAGTCGGGCGGAACGCCTGACGTCACGCTGCTCGAAAGGGTCCTCAGTGGACTTCGCAAGCTCTAACGCGGCCACCCCCACCCGCGCCACCACCTCCGCGAAGATCGTCGTCGCAGGCGGCTTCGGCGTCGGCAAAACCACCCTCGTCGGCGCGGTCTCCGAGATCAACC
>NZ_JBFUMY010000201.1:0-814 GCF_054049135.1 Kitasatospora sp. P5_F3
TCGTGGAGGTCGCCGCATCCGGGGTCAACTTCCTCGACGTCTACCACCGCGAAGGCCGGTACAGCCTCCCGCTGCCCTTCACCCCGGGCGCTGAGGGCGCCGGCACGGTCGTCGAAGTTGGACCCGGCGYCGCTGACGTCGCAGTCGGGGACCGGGTCGGTTGGGTGGAGATTCCCGGCACGTATGCCGAGCGGGCCGTCGTGGACTCCTCCCGGCTGGTGCCGCTGCCCGACGATATCGGCTTCGAGACAGCCGCCGCCGTGCTCCTCCAAGGCATGACCGCGCACTATCTCGTCAAGGACGCCTACCCGGTTCAGGGGGGCGACACGGTGCTCGTGCATGCGGCTGCTGGTGGCATGGGGCTGCTTTTGACCCAGCTCATCACCCATCTCGGCGGCAGGGTGATCGGCACGACGTCSACCACGGCGAAGGCCRAGCTGGCGAAGCGTGCCGGGGCCGCTGAGGTGATCCTTTCCTCCGCAGTCGACGATCTCGCAGCCGAGGTGAGGCGGCTCAACGGCGGTCAGGGACTGCCGGYTGTCTTCGACGGCGTCGGYGCGCACACCTTCGATGCGAGCCTCGCCAGCCTGCGAACCCGCGGCCATCTCGTGCTCTTCGGCGCGGCAAGTGGTGCCGTGCCGCCGTTTGATCCGATTCGGCTCGCCCACGGCGGTTCGCTGACCCTGATCCGGCCCAGCCTCGGGGACTTCATCGCCGATCGGTCCGAACTGCTCCGACGGGCCGCCGATGTGTTCGAGTGGGTGCGCTCCAAGGCGCTTGAGGTCACCGTAACGGGCCGCTACGCATTGTCCGA
>NZ_JBFUMY010000202.1:0-761 GCF_054049135.1 Kitasatospora sp. P5_F3
GCGGTCGGTGGGGTAGTCGCGGTCGGTGGGGTAGTCGGGGTCGAGCGGGAGGTAGGCGGCGCCGGCCTTGAGGACGGCCAGTGCGGCGATGACGAGGTCGACGGAGCGGGGCAGCGCGAGCGCCACCACGTCCTCCGGGCCGATGCCCCGGCCGATCAGCGCGTGCGCGAACCGGTTGGCCCGGAGGTTCAGCTCCCGGTAGTCGAGCTCCTGGTCGCCACCGACCACGGCCGGGGCGTCCGGGGCCGCGGCGACCCGCTGCTCGATCAACGTGGGCAGGGTGGCGGGCGGCGGGACGGCACCGGTGTCGTTCCAGGTGTCGAGCAGCAGGCGGCGCTCGTCGGTGCCGAGGATGTCGATCGTGCTGAGCGGCTGGTCAGGGTCGGCGGCGGCGGCTTCGAGCAGCCGCACCAACCAGGTCATCAGCCGCTCGACGGTGCTCCGGTCGAACAGCGCGGTGCTGAACTCGGCCACACCGCGCAGCCCGGCGGGGGCGCCGCTCGGGTCGCGGTGCTCGGACAGGATGACCGAGAGGTCGAACCGGGTGATCCCCGGGTTGACCGGCTGGGGCACGGCGTCGAGCCCGGGGAAGTCCAGCTCCGGCAGCGACATGTTCTGCAGGGCCACCACCACCTGGAAGAGGGGTTGGCGGGCGGCGGAGCGTTCGGGGTTGAGGGCGTCGACGAGTCGTTCGAAGGGGAGGTCCTGGTGGGCGTAGGCGGCGAGGTCTGCGGAGCGTACGCGGGTGAGGAGTTGGCGGA
>NZ_JBFUMY010000203.1:0-747 GCF_054049135.1 Kitasatospora sp. P5_F3
GGAAGCCTTCGGACATGGCGAGCAGGAGCCCGTCGGCGGAGACCACCACTGTGTGGGACACCCCGGGGGTGTTGTCCACGAAATTGGTGATCAGCCAGTTCAGGTTCTGTGCGGCCTGGCTCATCTGACTCAACTCAACGCTCCTGGTGATCTGGGCCGAACTCCCCGGAACCCGGGTTGCCCTGCGCACCGTTCTGCTGGCCGCCGCCGTTGCGGTGGCCTCCCCCGAAGCCGTCGAAGCCCTGCGGCCCACGGCTCTGCTGCTGCCCCTGGCCGGGCTGGCCCGGCTGCTGCCCCTGGGCCTGCTCCGCGCCTGCCTGCCGGCCCTGCTGGATGCCGCGGCGCAGGTTGGTCAGCCGGCCACGCACCTCCTCGGGCGCGCGGGAGACCTGCGGACCGGTCAGCGGCGCCGCCTCGGCGGTGCCGGAGACCAGGTTGGCCTGCGGGGTCCGCCGGGGCAGGCCCGACATGGTCAGACCGTCGGAGGACGGCTCCCGGACCTGCTCGGCCCGGCGCCAGCGCTCGTCGTTGGCGGACGGGCGCCACGGCGCGTCCCCGAAGCCGGGAGCACGCTGGGCCTGCTCCTGCTGGGGAGCCTGCGGCTGCTGCGGGCCCTGCGCCGGACCGGCCTGCTGCTGCGGGCGCGGGGCGGACGGCTCGGTGAAGCCGGGGGCCGAGGTGCCGGGCCGCCGGGGCTGGTACGACCGGGTGCGGTCGTCCGGGCCACCGGGCTGGGCCGGCGCCTGC
>NZ_JBFUMY010000204.1:0-743 GCF_054049135.1 Kitasatospora sp. P5_F3
CGCGGCCGGGCTTGACCTCCGTACGGTCCCAGCGGCGCGGGCCGGCCGCGATGTGGGCGAAGCCGAGGGCGACCACCAGGCCGAGGAAGAACAGGAAGGCGTGCTGCGGCAGGTCGCCCGGCTCCAGCTCGAAGCTGGGGATCAGGCCGCCCAGTACCTCGGCCATCGCGGCGTCGGCGCCGGCGAACAGCCAGCCGAAGACGGTCAGCAGCACGGCCGCGACCAGGACGGCCTTGAGGACCGGCACCGCCTTGCCCCGCCCGCCGGGGATCCGGAAGCCGCGCAGGCCGGTGCGGGCCCAGAGCAGTCCGGGGATGAGCTGCCAGACGAGGCCGGGCAGGGCGAACAGGACACCGGTCCAACGCCTGCCGCCGTGCAGGGCGAGCGAGGCCAGGCCCAGCGCGCAGGCGCCGGAGAGGATGACCGCCCAGTCGGCCTCGTGGAGCGCCGGCACGGCGAGCAGCGCGAGGGCGAGCACGCTCCAGACGACCGTCCAGGGCCGGATCGAGCGGCCCGCCGCCCGGGCGGCGAAGCCAGCGCCGACGGCCGCGACCAGGCCGCAGAGCAGCAGGTTGACGCCCAGTGCGTCGTCCAGCATCCAGCTGGTCAGCAGCCCGGCGAGCGCGGCGGCGCCGACCACCTTGGAGGTGGCGGGCGCCTTCGGGTCGGGGTCGCTGGCGCGCAGCCACTGGAACGGCTGGGCGGCGGGCGTCGGCGCCCGGTACGGGTTCACGGGCGTACCG
>NZ_JBFUMY010000205.1:0-726 GCF_054049135.1 Kitasatospora sp. P5_F3
CCAGCGGCGGCTACGTCTTCCACCGCCACGGCCGCCCCCTCCACCCCAAGAACGTCCTCGACCACTTCCACCGGCTCTGCGACAAAGCCGGCGTCCCCCGCATCGCCCTCCACGACCTGCGCCACCTCACCGCCAGCTTCGCCCCGGCCTCCGGCGTCCCCCTGCCCGTCATCTCCAAGACCCTGCGCCACCGCACCCTGTCGACCAGCGCGAACATCTACGCCGACCTCACCCGCCTCGCCGCCCGCGCGGCCGTCGACGCCGTAGCCTGGACCCTCGACAACGCCGACCGCGCCATCCTCGGCCGACCCGTCTGCCACGCCCAGCGCCCCTGGCGCCAACACCCACGCCCGCACCGGCAACTGCCCGCTTACCAGCGCCCCGGAACAGAAGAACCATCAACGCCATGGCCGATGTGGCCCGGTGACCACCATGCGACCACCAGGCTGACGCAGCAACAGAAAGAGCCGGCACCTGGTTTCCCAAGTACCGGCTCTTACAACCGACTTCACAGTCGGGACGACAGGATTTGAACCTGCGACCCCTTGACCCCCAGTCAAGTGCGCTACCAAGCTGCGCCACGTCCCGTGGTCTGGCTGCCTCGCCCGTCGGCTCCGGCTTTCTGACCTTGTCTCCGATCTCTCGGTGACGTGGAAAACAATACAGCACGGCGAGGGGTGCTCGTTGCCAGTTTCCCGAGGTGGGGCGGGCGGTGCCGTGCAGGTC
>NZ_JBFUMY010000206.1:0-710 GCF_054049135.1 Kitasatospora sp. P5_F3
GGCGCAGGCGAAGCCGCCACGAGCATCGCCGCCAAGGCCGCCGAATACGGCGCCGCCAAGGCCTACACCGCCGACGCCGCCGAGTTCACCGACCAGCTCGTCGTCCCCAAGGTCGACGCGCTCACCCAGATCGCCAAGACCGCCGGCGCCGGCGCGGTGCTCCTCACCTCCTCCGGCGAGGGCAAGGAGATCGCCGCCCGCGTCGCCCTGCGCCTGGAATCCGGCATCATCACCGACGCCGTCGACCTCGAAGCCGGCACCGACGGCAGCCCCGTCGCCACCCAGGCGGTGTTCGCCGCCTCCTTCCAGGTCAAGTCCAAGGTCTCGCACGGCACCCCCGTCATCACCGTCAAGCCGAACTCCACCACCCCCGAACCCGCCCCCGCCGCCGGCACGGTCGAGAACGTCACCATCACGTTCACCGGCAACGCCGCCACCGTCACCGCCCGCACCCCCCGCGTCTCCTCCGGCCGCCCCGAGCTCACCGAGGCCGCCATCGTCGTCTCCGGCGGCCGCGGCGTCGGCGCAGCCGAAGGCTTCACCGTGGTCGAGGACCTCGCCGACGCCCTCGGCGCAGCCGTCGGCGCCTCCCGCGCCGCCGTCGACGCCGGCTGGTACCCGCACACCAACCAGGTCGGCCAGACCGGCAAGCAGGTCTCCCCGCAGCTCTACATCGCCGCGGGCATCTCCGGCGCCATCCAGCACCGCGC
>NZ_JBFUMY010000207.1:0-688 GCF_054049135.1 Kitasatospora sp. P5_F3
GTCCGGTGTCGGTTGCGGGGTGGGGCGGTGGTCGGGGCCGGCCTGGGGCGGCGCGGTGACGGTGGCCCCGCCCGCCGTGTTCAGGCGCGGGGCGGACGTGGCGGAGCTGTCGGGCGTGGTCGGGGTGCCGCTTGCCGGGTCCGCGAAGGCGGTCCGGGGATCGACCCGCGACGGTCCCGCCTCCGGTGAGCCGTGCTCAGGGGCGGGAGTATGAGCGGGGGTTCGCGCGTCCGGGGTGGCAGCGGCGGGCTGCGGGGCAGCGTCGGGGCGGGTCGGGGCGGGCTCGTGCCGGGGCGCGGGTATGTCCGCCGGGGCGGGGGTGTGGCTGGGCGTCGGGTCGGCGGGACGTACCGGGCCGTAGCTGGGACGGCTGTCGTCACCACGCGGGGGCGGCGTGCTCTCGGCGGGAGCGGGGCGGCTGCCTGGGTCGTGGTCGGGCGTACGCGTGGGACCGGTGTTCTCGGACGGACCCGCGTGGGGGCGGCTGTCACCGCTGTCGGGTGTGCGGGACGGGCCGTCGGAGGCGGTCGGACGGGTACCCGGGTCGTGGTCGGGGGTGCGCGAAGGCCCGTCCGGGGAGGACGAGTTGGGACGGGTGCTGGTGTCACCGTCCGGCGTATGCGAGGGGCCGGCGGTCTCGGACGGGCCGGAGTGCGGGCGGGTGTCACCGGCGTCGGGGGTGCGTGAC
>NZ_JBFUMY010000208.1:0-608 GCF_054049135.1 Kitasatospora sp. P5_F3
GAGCCGGTGGTCTCGGCGGTGCAGGCGATGATCAGTGACCTGATCGCGCAGACCGTCAACCAGGGCTTCGGTGCGCAGGACGGCTTCGACCTGGGGCGGACGGGGAAGGCGGGGGCGGAGGAGTTCGTCACCGCGGTGAAGAACTCCGGGCAGACCTTCACGGAGGCGTTGCGGGACGGGTTGGGTTCGCGGGCGGGCGGTCACGCGCGTGGTGGGTTGGACAGTGCGGCGGGGCACGGCAGCAACGCGGACTCCGCCGGCAACGGCGACAGCAACGGCAGTACGAACGCGCCGGACAGCAGCGGCAGTTCACCGTCGTCCAGTAGCAACGGTCCTTCATCCAGCAGCAACCCCTCCTCGAGTGGCGACCCGTCCTCCAGTAACCCTTCGAGCACGAGCCCGTCCGGCAGCAGTCCTTCGGGTACCAGTCCGTCGTCGACCGGTCCGTCTTCCAACGGTCCGTCATCGTCGAGCACGTCGCCGGACAGTGCGCCGAGCCGTGACACGTCCGGTTCGAGCGAGACGCCGCGTTCGACGCAGCAGACGCCCACGTCCGGTGAGCCGCGCAGCTCCGCGCCGCTGGACCCGTTCGGCACCCGGGTGGGTGC
>NZ_JBFUMY010000209.1:0-497 GCF_054049135.1 Kitasatospora sp. P5_F3
TTCTACGCGCCGACCGCCCGGCTGGGCACCCCGGACGACTTCCGTTTCCTGGTCGACACCCTGCACCAGGCCGGCATCGGGGTGATCGTCGACTGGGTGCCCGCGCACTTCCCCAAGGACGACTTCGCACTGGCCCGGTTCGACGGCGAGCCGCTGTACGARCCSGCCGACCSGCTGCGSGCCGAGCACCCGGACTGGGGRACGCTGGAGTTCGACTACGGCCGCACCGAGGTCCGCAACTTCCTGGTGGCCAACGCCGTCTACTGGTGCGAGGAGTTCCACATCGACGGCCTGCGGGTCGACGCCGTCGCCTCGATGCTCTACCTCGACTACTCCCGCGAGGGCGGCGACTGGACCCCGAACCAGTTCGGTGGCCGGGAGAACCTGGACGCCGCCGCCTTCCTGCAGGAGATGAACGCCACCGTCTACCGGCGCTGCCCCGGCGTGGTCACCATCGCCGAGGAGTCCACCGCCTGGGCGGGCGTCACCCGGCCGAC
>NZ_JBFUMY010000210.1:0-473 GCF_054049135.1 Kitasatospora sp. P5_F3
GTGTCCATCGGTGCGCAGTCGCCCGACATCGCACAGGGTGTCGACACCTCGCACGAGGCGCGGGTCGAGGGTGACGAGGACGACCTCGACAAGCAGGGCGCGGGCGACCAGGGCCTGATGTTCGGCTACGCCAGCGACGAGACGCCTGAGCTGATGCCGCTGCCGATCACGCTGGCGCACCGGCTCGCCCAGCGGCTGTCCGCGGTGCGCAAGAACGGGCAGATCCCGTACCTGCGCCCGGACGGCAAGACGCAGGTCACCATCGAGTACGACGGTGACAAGGCCGTCCGGCTCGACACGGTGGTGGTGTCCTCGCAGCACGCGAGTGACATCGACCTGGAGTCGCTGCTGACCCCGGACATCCGGGAGTTCGTGGTGGAGCCGGAGCTGAAGCGGCTGGCGGACGACGGCATCAAGCTGGTGACCGAGGGCTACCGGCTGCTGGTGAACCCGACCGGCCGGTTCGAGATCGG
>NZ_JBFUMY010000211.1:0-469 GCF_054049135.1 Kitasatospora sp. P5_F3
GCCCCGGGCTGATGCAGCCCGGGGCCGCCCCCATGTTCGGAGCCAGTCACATGACCTTCACCCGTCGCGCCCTGTTCGGCGCCGCGAGCCTGCTCGGCCTGTCCGCCTGCGGGATTCCCGCCGCCTACGTGCCGGAGGAGCGCCGGGCCGCCACCGACCGCTCGGAGAACGACAAGGCGCTGACCTTCTCCAACTGGACGCAGTACATCGACACCGACGACAAGGGCGGGCGGCCGACCCTGGACGCGTTCGCCCAGGACGCCGGGATCGAGGTCGCGTACACCGAGGACATCAACGACAACGACGAGTTCTTCGGGAAGATCAGCCCGGTGCTGGCCCAGGGCGGCGACCCGGGCCGTGACCTGATGGTGGTCAGCGACTGGATGGCCGGACGGTACGTGGCACTCGGCTGGGTGCAGCAGTTCGACGCGGCGAACATGCCGAACGTCGCCAGGTACCTCGACCCGCA
>NZ_JBFUMY010000212.1:0-452 GCF_054049135.1 Kitasatospora sp. P5_F3
AGGTGGGACCAGCGATTGGGACGAAGTCGTAACAAGGTAGCCGTACCGGAAGGTGCGGCTGGATCACCTCCTTTCTAAGGAGCACATAGCCGGATGTGAGCGAATGTCTCACACGGTTGCTCATGGGTGGAACGTTGACTATTCGGCACACTTGGTTGAAGCCGCTAGTACTGTCCTTCGGGGCGTGGAGCGTGGTGGATGGYGGGTGTGTCGGGCACGTTGTTGGGTCCTGAGGGAACGGCCGTTATGGYYGTTGCTTCAGAGATGCCGGTCCTACTTGATCGACGCYTTGTGCGTTGTGATGGTGGGTGTCTGGTCGTTGTTTGAGAACTGCACAGTGGACGCGAGCATCTGTGGCCAAGTTTTTAAGGGCGCACGGTGGATGCCTTGGCACTAGGAACCGATGAAGGACGTGGGAGGCCACGATAGTCCCCGGGGAGCCGTCAACCAGG
>NZ_JBFUMY010000213.1:0-448 GCF_054049135.1 Kitasatospora sp. P5_F3
CACCAGGAGCGTTGAGTTGAGTCAGATGAGCCAGGCCGCACAGAACCTGAACTGGCTGATCACCAATTTCGTGGACAACACCCCCGGGGTGTCCCACACAGTGGTGGTCTCCGCCGACGGGCTCCTGCTCGCCATGTCCGAAGGCTTCCCCCGCGACCGGGCCGACCAGCTCGCCGCCGTCGCCTCCGGCCTCACCTCCCTCACCTCCGGCGCCAGCCGGATCTTCGAGGGCGGCGACGTCAACCAGACCGTCGTCGAAATGGAACGCGGCTTCCTCTTCCTCATGGCAGTCAGCGACGGCTCCTCCCTCGCCGTCCTCGCCGCCCCCGACTCCGACATCGGACTCGTCGGCTACGAAATGGCCCTCCTCGTCGACCGCGCCGGAGCCGTCCTCACCCCCGCACTCCGCGCAGAACTCCAGGGCAGTCTCCTGCACTGACGGTTCGTC
>NZ_JBFUMY010000214.1:0-444 GCF_054049135.1 Kitasatospora sp. P5_F3
CCCCCCCCCCCCCCCCCCCCCCCCCCCCCTCTACGATGGTGGACATGCGTCTGCTCGGAACCATCACCCCCGACCGCCCGCTGCTCGTGGTCGCCGTCGAGGAGGAGGCCGCCCACTTCGGCGACTCGCTCCCGATCCTGCTCACCGGCATCGGGAAGGTCAACGCCGCGGTGGCGCTGGCCACCGTGCTGGCCCAGGGCAAGCGGCCCTCCGAGGTCCTCAACCTCGGTACGGCGGGCGCGCTGCGCCCCGGCTGGACGGGCATCCACGAGGTGGCCCAGGTGCTGCAGCACGACCTCGACACCCCGGGGCTGCAGGCGCTCACCGGCCACAGGTACGGCGACCCGATCGAGCTCGACGTGGCCGGTGGCCCGGTGCTGGCCACCGGTGACCTGTTCGTCTCCGACCCGGCCGCCCGGGACCGGCTGGCCGAGAAGGCCGACC
>NZ_JBFUMY010000215.1:0-439 GCF_054049135.1 Kitasatospora sp. P5_F3
GGCTCCCCGGGGACTATCGTGGCCTCCCACGTCCTTCATCGGTTCCTAGTGCCAAGGCATCCACCGTGCGCCCTTAAAAACTTGGCCACAGATGCTCGCGTCCACTGTGCAGTTCTCAAACAACGACCAGACACCCACCCTCACAACGCACAAGGCGTCGATCAAGTAGGACCGGCATCTCTGAAGCAACGACCATAACGGCCGTTCCCTCAGGACCCAACAACGTGCCCGACACAGACCAATCACCATCGTTTTCCACGCCGAAGCAGTACTAACGAAGCTCTCAATCCGTGCCGAATAGTCAACGTTCCACCCATGAGCAACCGTGTGAGACATTCGCTCACATCCGGCTATGTGCTCCTTAGAAAGGAGGTGATCCAGCCGCACCTTCCGGTACGGCTACCTTGTTACGACTTCGTCCCAATCGCTGGTCCCACCT
>NZ_JBFUMY010000216.1:0-430 GCF_054049135.1 Kitasatospora sp. P5_F3
GCCGCGATCACGGCAGCCTGGACGTCCGGGTGCTGACCGGGCGTCAGATAGGCGGTCCGGAGCAGTTCGGCGGCCCGCTCCGGCGGCAGGTATTCGGCCGCCAGCCGGACCGCCTCCTTGCGGGTGGTCACCTTGCCGCCCGTCAGCAACCCGTCCAGCTGGTCGGCGAGTTGACCGGGCGTCGCAAAGCGGGCAGCCCGGGAGGCCGCGTACACCGCGACCCTGGCCCGGTCGCCGTCGGCGTGCGCGAGCAGCACCGGCAGCTCCCGGGCCGGGTCGTCGGCCCAGGCCAGCGCGCCGAGCGCAGCCTCGGTCAGCACCACCTCGGCGGAGTCCAGGTGCGCAAGGGCGAGTTGGCGCCCGAACACTGGGATGTCCCGGGCCGCCGTGATCGCGGCGGCCCGGGCGTGGACGGCCTGGGTGGTGTCGG
>NZ_JBFUMY010000217.1:0-429 GCF_054049135.1 Kitasatospora sp. P5_F3
CCCCCCCCTCCCCGGAGGCTCCCCGGAGCGGCGCAGCCGCCGCTGCGAGATGAAGGTCCGGGTCAGCACGGTGTGCGCGTACGCCACGGGTGCCTGCGACCGCTCGATCCGCCGCCAGGACCGGTACATCTTGGCCAGCGTCTCCTGCACCAGGTCCTCGGCAAGGTGCCAGTCGCCGGTCAGCAGGCACGCTGTTCGGAACAGTCTGCCGCTCTGGGCATGGGCGAACTCCATGAAGTCCGCGGGAGCTTCCCCCACTGCATCTTCCTTCCGGTCTCATCGGTCACAGCACCCACGCCGCAGCACCGGCCGGACGTTACACACCATCTCGGAGCCACCGACCGACCGGATCCAACTGGGCCCCGGCTACGCGTTCCGGTACTGATCTACCTGGTCCGGGCCTGAATGGCCGGCGCCGCCACCGGGGCC
>NZ_JBFUMY010000218.1:0-428 GCF_054049135.1 Kitasatospora sp. P5_F3
CGGGCGGAACTGCCTTCCGCCAGTCGGGTGGTGGTTGCTCCGGAGCGGGATGACACGTCGGTGTTGGTGACKTTGACGGTGCGTCAGTTGAACAAGCATGCGACGGTGGTGGCGGCGGTGCGGGAGGACGAGAACGCGCCGTTGCTGCGGCAGAGCGGTGCGGATGTGGTGGTGACCAGCTCCAGTTCGGCGGGGCGGTTGCTGGGGATGTCGATGCTGAGTCCGCATGCGGGGGCGGTGATGGAGGATCTGCTGACGTACGGCAACGGGCTGGATGTGGTGGAGCGTCCGGTCACCAGGGCCGAGGCGGGGCACAGTCCGCGTGACTGCACCGATCTGGTGGTCGCGGTGGTGCGGGGCCGACGGGTCCTCAACTACACCGAACCCGAAGCCGCCGTCCTCCAGCTCACCGACCGCATCATCACCAT
>NZ_JBFUMY010000219.1:0-423 GCF_054049135.1 Kitasatospora sp. P5_F3
GCCCTCGTTGAACCGGGCGATCAGGTAGGCGGCGTGGCCGTCCAGGCTGGTCTGCCGGCCGCCGGTCGGCCCGGAACCGATCAGCTCCTCGGGGGTGGCCGCGCGCATGAACTTGCGGACTGTCTTGGGGTCCAGGCGGAGCTCGGCGACGATCTCCTTGTGGCGGACGCCCTTGTTCATCAGCGCGTGCACGGCCGCGTGCCGTTCACAGGTTCGCTGGGCCCGCTGCCCCTTGGGCAGCACCGCCTCCTCCTTCTCGGGTGTGGGCGGGGCCCACTGCGGGCGGAGGCGGGCGACGACTCGCTCGGCCGCCTCGCCGAGGTTCTTCCACAAGTGGAACCGGTCCGCGACCTGCGTGGCGGTGCCGGCGCCGCGGTCCGCGCCTTCGGCGTAGTAGCGGGCCCGGTCGCGGCAGATCACCTC
>NZ_JBFUMY010000220.1:0-420 GCF_054049135.1 Kitasatospora sp. P5_F3
CCCCCGGCGGGTCAGGACGCCGTGGGGGCGGGTGCGGTTCCCGGGTGCCGAGCGGCGGGTGAAAGGTGAGTACGGATACTCAGATCATCAGTTGAGTACTCCAGCGGATGGCCCCCGACCTGCGGGAACGGCAGAGTTGGGGCCACCCGGGACGACGGACCGTCAGCTCCGCTCCCGGTAGCGGCCCGGCCCGCCCACGGACTGTGGGGGACCGGTGGGCACCCTCGGGCCGCGACACCGAAGCCGGACACCGGCCACGGACCGCCGACACGGGGCGGCGGACCGGGGCCACGGGGGGAATGTCCGGCGGCGGGGAACACGGGGGTCACCACGGGGGAAAACGGGGGGACCAACGGGGGCCACGTGCAGGGCGCCCCCGCCCGGGCAGGTACCGACGGCGGTCGGTTACCAGGCCCGGGC
>NZ_JBFUMY010000221.1:0-409 GCF_054049135.1 Kitasatospora sp. P5_F3
GCCGAAGGGGACAAGCGGTTCTTCAAGATCCGCATGAAGGTCCTCAACTCGGTGGCCGGGCCACTCGGTGAAGCCATCAAGGCCAACCAGGCCAAGACCGACAAGTCGGTCGATCCGGCCGCTCTCTCCGGGTCCCTGGTCTCGCTCCTCGCCTCGGCGGCGGAGCATTCCAAGGCCTTCACCGCCTGGGGCGTGAAGGTCAAGGACCTCAAACCCAACCTCGCCCTCCAGGTCTACCTGGGTGTGACGGGCAAGAAGCCGCCCAAGTAACCCACGTCCACCCCGCGTGCTCCGTCCCGGTTTCCTGTCCGGGGCGTGTCGGACGGCGGCCGTGTCCTCGGGGGAGGTTCGCCGACGTTGACCGCGCAGCACGCACAAACCAAGAAGGGGCGGCCCACCCGGGCCGCCC
>NZ_JBFUMY010000222.1:0-397 GCF_054049135.1 Kitasatospora sp. P5_F3
GCTCCGGCCCCCGTGGCCGCGGCTCCGGCCGCCGCTCCGGCCGCTGCCGCCCCCGCCGCCGACGCCACCCCGGTGCTGCTCCCCGCCCTGGGCGAGTCGGTCGCCGAGGGCACCGTCACCCGCTGGCTGAAGGCCGAGGGTGAGACCGTCGCGATCGACGAGCCGCTGCTCGAGGTCTCCACGGACAAGGTCGACACCGAGATCCCGTCGCCGGTCGCCGGTGTGCTGGTGAAGATCCTGGTCGGCGAGGACGAGACCGCCTTGGTCGGCGCCCAGCTCGCGCTGATCGGCGCTGCGGGTGCGGCTCCGGCCGCCGCCGCTGCTCCGGCCGCCCCGGCTCCGGTTGCCGCTCCCGCCCCGGTCGTCGAGGCTCCGGCCCCGGTCGCCGCCCCCGCTC
>NZ_JBFUMY010000223.1:0-382 GCF_054049135.1 Kitasatospora sp. P5_F3
CCGGACGGCGGCGGCCTGCGCGGCGATCGAGCCTGCGCCGGTCTCGGCGGCGCCTGCGCGGCGATCGAGCCTGCGCCGGTCTCGGCGGCGAGCCGGTCGGCCTCGTCGAGCCAGGCGTCGGCCCGGCGGCGGTCCCCGGCGGCGGCCGCGATCGGGGCACCGAGGGCCAGGGTCAGCGCGCGCTGGGCGGCGAACCCGGCGTCCTGGAACGATTCGGCCGATGCCGCGAGGCACTCCACGGCCAGCGTGGGCTCGCCACGGGCAGCGGCCACCAGACCTGCGGCCCGCCTGCGGACCGCCCTCGGCGGCGAGCAGCGCGCCCAGCCCTGCGGACCGCCCTCGGCGGCGAGCAGCGCGCCCAGCGCCGTCCGGGAGGTCACGC
>NZ_JBFUMY010000224.1:0-380 GCF_054049135.1 Kitasatospora sp. P5_F3
GATCTGGACAGATCCGGCCCCACTGTGTTTGACGCAGCCTGCGCGGTGCCCTAACGTAGTCCGAGTCGCTGAAACCGGGTCACACCGGACAGCGGAACCCCCAAACCCTGACGAGTCACTTCGTCACGCGCCCATTCGGATGCATATTCGAGAGGGAAAAGCGGGCCGAATAGCTCTGGTAGAGTTCGGGAGTGCCGAAAGGCAAAAGCCGAAAGACGAAATACACTCCGGAAAACGGAGCGGAAAACGTCTGATAAGCTTGAAACACGAAAGAACGAAGCGCCCGGAGGGTCCGCCTGATAAGCGGCTCGAAGGAAGTGTCCGTTCCTTGAGAACTCAACAGCGTGCCAAAAGTCAACGCCAGATATGTTGACATCCCC
>NZ_JBFUMY010000225.1:0-373 GCF_054049135.1 Kitasatospora sp. P5_F3
TGGGAAACTCTTGCGCCGATTGACCAAGGGTTCCTGGGTCAAGCTGATCTGCCCAGGGTAAGTCGGGACCTAAGGCGAGGCCGACAGGCGTAGTCGATGGACAACGGGTTGATATTCCCGTACCCGCTTTGAAGCGCCAACGTCGAACCAGGTGATGCTAAGGCCGCGAAGCCGGCCCGGAGTCTTCGGACAAAGGGACGTGGTGGAGCCGCTGATCCAAGTCTGTAGTAGGTGAGCGATGGGGTGACGCAGGAAGGTAGTCCAGCCCGGGCGGTGGTTGTCCCGGGGTAAGGGTGTAGGCCGAGTGATAGGCAAATCCGTCACTCATTAAGGCTGAGACCTGATGCCGAGCCGATTGTGGTGAAGTGGATGA
>NZ_JBFUMY010000226.1:0-373 GCF_054049135.1 Kitasatospora sp. P5_F3
TGGGAAACTCTTGCGCCGATTGACCAAGGGTTCCTGGGTCAAGCTKATCTGCCCAGGGTAAGTCGGGACCTAAGGCGAGGCCGACAGGCGTAGTCGATGGACAACGGGTTGATATTCCCGTACCCGCTTTGAAGCGCCAACGTCGAACCTCTGAATGCTAAGCCCGYGAAGCCGGCCTGGAGTCTTCGGACRAAGGGACGTGGTGGAGCCGGTGACCCAACAGGGTAGTAGGTGAGCGATGGGGTGACGCAGGAAGGTAGTCCAGCCCGGGCGGTGGTTGTCCCGGGGTAAGGGTGTAGGCCGAGTGATAGGCAAATCCGTCACTCATTAAGGCTGAGACCTGATGCCGAGCCGATTGTGGTGAAGTGGATGA
>NZ_JBFUMY010000227.1:0-358 GCF_054049135.1 Kitasatospora sp. P5_F3
GCGGGGCGCGGGGCGGGACCGATGAGATCGCGCTGGGCGCTGTGGCGCGGGCGTGCAGGGTGGTCATGGGGCACCGCCTCTGATCGGGACGCATCGTCCGGGGAACGTCGCGGGATCAGCGTGCGGCCGGGCCGGAGGCGGTGGTGGAGCGAGGCACAACCCTGTGGACAACCCGGGGCTGTGGACGTCACCCACCCGGCTGTGGAAAAGCGGGGCGGGAGGCGGGACCGATGAGATCGCGCTGGGCGCTGTGGCGCGGGCGTGCAGGGTGGTCATGGGGCACCGCCTCTGATCGGGACGCATCGTCCGGGGAACGTCGCGGGATCAGCGTGCGGCCGGGCCGGAGGCGGTGGTGGAG
>NZ_JBFUMY010000228.1:0-356 GCF_054049135.1 Kitasatospora sp. P5_F3
GATTGTTCGGCGGCGTCCTACTCTCCCACAGGGTCCCCCCTGCAGTACCATCGGCGCTATGAGGCTTAGCTTCCGGGTTCGGAATGTAACCGGGCGTTTCCCTCACGCTATGACCACCGAAACACTATGAAACTGTATGACCGCACCACACCCGTGACCAAACGGTGTGGGGTCGTTGTTTCAGAACAACACAGTGGACGCGAGCAACTGAGGACAAGCCCTCGGCCTATTAGTACCGGTCAGCTCCACCCCTTACAGGGCTTCCACATCCGGCCTATCAACCCAGTCGTCTACTGGGAGCCTTACCCTCTCAAGGAGGTGGGAATATTCATCTCGAAGCAGGCTTCCCGCTTAGA
>NZ_JBFUMY010000229.1:0-352 GCF_054049135.1 Kitasatospora sp. P5_F3
CAGAGTGCCGAAACCCTCCCATCCCGGCCCCGGCCGAAACCCTCCCATCCCGGCCCCGGACGGCCACTGGGTTCGAAGAACCGCAAGCCGGCACCCCGCCACGACGTCGGCAAGACCGTTAAACGCGAACCCACGCTCCAAGCCCATCTCGCCGCGCGATGTTAAAGATCAAGCTTAGCCAAACCACCATCCGGACCTCCGGCACGACGCGACAGGCCGACCACTCAGGCGATGTCGACTTCGCCGCCCAGGCCGTCGCCGATGTCCGCGCCCGCCCCGACGTCGGCGCCGCCGAGCTGGAGACCGGGCTGGGCAGCGCTGCCCGCACCCCCTGCGAGGTCAGGCGGTCGAC
>NZ_JBFUMY010000230.1:0-331 GCF_054049135.1 Kitasatospora sp. P5_F3
AGCTTGATCAGCTTGATCTTTAACATCGCGCGGCGAGATGGGCTTGGAGCGTGGGTTCGCGTTTAACGGTCTTGCCGACGTCGTGGCGGGGTGCCGGCTTGCGGTTCTTCGAACCCAGTGGCCGTCCGGGGCCGGGATGGGAGGGTTTCGGCACTCTGGCTGGGGTGAGGACCTTCGCGCGGATGTTGCGGAACCCACGGCGGACTCGAGCTGGAGTCAACTTCGTTGTGGACAGGGGGCGTTCCCAGGGGCGGCGTAGGTCGGCGGCCAGCGGGCGGGCCAGGCGGAGCTGGGTGTGGGCGACGATGACCAGCCAGGTCCACAGGTCGGC
>NZ_JBFUMY010000231.1:0-331 GCF_054049135.1 Kitasatospora sp. P5_F3
GGCGGCTGCCTGATCACCGGCAACGAGGACGGCGCCAAGCACTGCGCGATGAACGTCCTGTACAGCCTCCAGCACCTCGGGTACACCGTCCCGCCGCAGGCCGACGCCGGCTGGGTCGGCCCGGCCGGGCCCGGCCCCTCCTACCTCGACCCCGGCTCCGGCGGCCCGGAGAACGACTTCACCAACCGCAACACCACCTTCATGACCTGGAACCAGCTCCACCTCGCCCGCCTGCTCAAGGACGCCGGAGGCATCCCGGCCCACGGCAACCAGCGCTCCGAATGGGACGCCGGCTGCCGCTTCGACTTCGAGAACCCCGAGCACCGCTGAG